>JASFKQ010000110.1:0-12414 GCA_050118555.1 Lysobacterales bacterium | reverse complement strand
CGAAGAGCGGAGGACACCTTCCGGATGGGAGATCAGGAAAACACCCGGGCGTGGTTCAGCGCCTGTGTCCAACAGAACATGGACGCGCTCTTCGGTGTGGCCCTGCGCCTGACCCGGAGCAGGTCGGCCGCCGAAGACCTGGTGGCCGACTCCGTGGTCAAGGCGTGGTCAGCCATCGACACACTGGAAGACCGGGGCCGATTCCGGCCCTGGTTGTTCCGCATCATGCGCAACCTCCATATCAGCGACCGCCGCAGGCAATCGGTCCGGCACGTCGAGTCGTGCTGGTCGGAGCTTTCCGACGAGACCGACGGCGAAGAGGTCACAGCACTGCTGCTGGACCAGCCGGATTCCTTTCTGGCGTGGTGGGCGACACCCGAACGCGAACTGGTCAACCAGATGCTCGGGGAACAGATTCGGCTCGCGATCGCCGCCTTGCCGGAGGCGTTCCGGGTCGTGGTGTTGCTGGTGAACGTGGAGGGCCTGGCGTACGATGAAGCCGCGGAAGTGCTGGGCGTACCCAGCGGCACCATCCGCTCCCGCATGAAGCGCGGGCGCACCCTGTTGCAGAAAGCGCTCTGGGAACAGGCGCAGGAAGCCGGCCTGGCCGGCGGGAAAAGCCAGTCATGAGCGACTCGAAGCACCACCACGACCATTCGCACGACGAAGACGTCGGCTGTCTCGAAGCGATCGAGTGGCTGTACGCCTGGCTCGACGGCGAACTCGACCAGGCCTCGATCGATCAGCTCGAAAAGCACCTGGAGCACTGCCAGAGTTGCTTTACCCGAAAAGAAATGGAGCGGGCCCTGGCTGAGCGCATCAAGGAATCCAGCGAGGAACAGCCCTCATCCGAATTCCGCGAGCGCCTCGGCAAGCTGCTGGAGGGCCTGTAGGAGCGAATCCTGTTCGCGATTGGGCGACTCCAGTGGGAGCAGGCTTGCCTGCGATCAGCCCAAATCACCGCCCGTAAGCCAGGCCCATCCCGAACAAGGTTCGGTCCTACAGCGGGCCAAACGCAGCTTCGGTGTTAGCGGCAAACCAGAGGAAGGTCACGTAGGCGGCCACATTGAACCGCAGGTCCTCCGGGGTGACCTTGTCCAGGGTATCGTTGGCCGTGTGATGGTAATCGAAATAGCGGGTCGCATCGTGATCCAGGTCGATCGCCGGCATGCCCAGCTTCATCATCTGCCCCACGTCAGCCCCGCCGTATGCCTGCGGCTCGAGCACGCGCGGGATGCCCAGCGGTTCCAGCAGTTCAGCCAGTTCCTCCAGGGCCGGCTCCGCGCTTTCGCCGGTACGGCTCCGGAACTGGTAAATTCGTCCGCCGCCCAGGTCGGATTCCGCGCCGATAACATGCCGGCTCAATTCCTCCGCATGAGCCGCGGCGTACGCCCGTCCACCGTAAACGCCCTGTTCCTCGTTGGCGAACAGCACCACGCGGATCCCTCGCCGCGGCCGCGGCTTCACGTCCGCCACCAGGCGGGAGGCTGCCATCGTGATGGAGACGCCCGTACCGTCGTCGATCGCGCCGGTGCCCAGGTCCCAGGAGTCGAGATGCCCCCCGACCAGCACGAATCCGGCGTCCGGATCGCTCCCGGCGAACTCCCCGATCACGTTGTACGAAGTCGCCTCCCCGTCGAAACCGCAGTCGAGTTCGAGCGAGACCACGACCGCCTGGCCCTCGGCCAGCATCGCATCGAGCAAGTCGGCGTCCGGGTTCGAGATGGCGGCCGAGGGCACCGGTCCCCGGCCCTCCGTTTTCGACATCGCTCCGGTATGGGCCAGCCGGTTGTTGTCCGTACCCACGGAGCGGATGATCAGCGCCGTCGCACCCTTCTCCCGCGCCACGTAGGGTCCCTTGCCACGCTGCGGCACGACCTCACCGTAACTCTCGCCGGTGGCCCCCCGTTCCATGCGTCCGTCGATGAACACGATCTTGCCTGTGACATCGTCGGCGGACGCCGCCTCCAGATCGGCCAGGCTCGCGAAGCGCACGACTTCCGCTTCCAACCTTCCGTGCGTCGCCGGGCTGCCGCCCAACGCCGTCACGGCGAGCGGCTGGAAGCGTGGCGCCTGGATGGAGGCCGTCTCGCTGCGGCGCTCCCAGCGGGGAAAGCTCACGGGCTCGGCCCAGACGCGGTCGAAACCGAGCCGCTTCATCTGCTGCTGCGCCCAGGCAACGGCCTTTGCATCACCGGGCGACCCGGCCATGCGCGGACCCACATCGGTCGTCAGCGAGGACAGCAGGCGCCACGCCAGGCCGTCCTCCAGGGCCCGGGCCTGCAATGCTTCCACCGTCGCGCGCGCTGCTTCCGGCGCAGCGCTGGCCGGTGTTGCTGGTGAAACCGTCAATAGAGTGCATACGAATACAGCGGCAATGGCAACGGCGTGAAACCGCAGCCATCCGAAAAATGGGGTGTCTTTCATGGCGCATATTGGAACAGCATCGCATCGGGCACGCAACCGCCGATTCCTGGCTTCGCCTATGGCTACGATTGGTCTCTACTCCACTCAAACGCATACTACGGCGCGCATAGGCGCGGTATCATGCGGCGCATGAAATTGTCGTTGCCCTATCTGACGGTCCTGCTCGCCACGGCGCCCGCGCTGGCGGCGGATGCCCCAGACCTTCCGCACGCCTTCGACGCCGGCTGGAAAGGTCAGAAGACCTGCGAGCTGCTCTACGAAACCCCCCAGGTGCGCGTGGGGCGGTGCGTCTTCCCCCCCGGCGTCGGGCATGAAAAGCACTACCACAACCCGCATTTCGGCTACGTGCTGGAGGGCGGGACCATGCGCATTCGCGACAGCGAAGGGGAGCGTGACGCCGTGCTCGAAACCGGCCGGACCTGGACCACGGACGCGGTCACGGTCCACGAGGCCTTGAACATCGGCGACACGACTTCCAGCTATCTCATCGTCGAGCCGAAAGATGCCGACACCGAAAAGGACACGCAGGAACAGACCCATGAACCGTAATGCCCGATTCTGGACCCTGGCCGCCGTATTCCAGGTCGTCTTCGGCCTGGCCGTGTTCGGCCTCACCCGCCAGTACTATATCGACCGCCCGACCGCCCCGGCGCCGGGTGCGGCTGCCATCCCGCATAGCCAGTTGTCCTGGCCGAAGAACGGCGCGGCCGGCGGTGAGGAAAGCGAACTCCAGGATCTCATCACCAGCTTCGGCGACCACGCCGTGGTGCAGGATCCCAACGAAATCGTGCGCCGCGCCGACGAGTTTTTCGAGGAAGGGGAATACGATCGCGCCGCCGGCCTCTACCGGCAACTGATCGACAGCGGCTTCAGGGATGTGAATACCTACAACAACCTCGGCATCACGTTGCAGTACCTGGGCCGGACCGGCGAGGCGCTGAAGGTGCTGAACGAAGGCATCGCCGTCGACTCCTCCTACCAGCGGATCTGGCTTACGCTGGGATTTGTCAGCGCACAGGCCGGCAAGCTGGATGATGCCCGGGTGGCCCTGCAGACGGCGGTAGACCTGGACGCGGACAACGAAGTCGGAAAATCGGCGGCCCACATGCTGGAGAACCTTCCCTGAGCCCGGGAGAAGCCGGCTTCACACCTTGAACCGAAGGTTCAGCGGCAGTTCCCGGATACGCTGCCCGGTGGCAGCGAAGATTGCGTTGCAGACTGCGGGCGCCAGCGGCGGGAGCGGCGGCTCGCCCAATCCCCTCGGCTCTTCCACGCTTTCGGCCAGATGCACGTCGAGATCCGGCACCTGCCCGATCCGCAGCAGCCGGTAATTGTTGAAGTTGTCCTGTTCGACGATGCCGTCGCGCATCGTGATCCGGCCCATTAGCGCTGCGCCCAGCCCATCCAGGATGGCGCCCTCGACCTGCGCTCTGGCGCCCTGCGGGTTTACCACGCGTCCGCAATCCACCGCGGCGAACACGCGATCTACCCGCAAGCGTTCGCCGCGAACACTGACCTCCGCGACTTCAGCCACCCAGGCCCCCTGATCGTAACAGGCCGCAATGCCGCGGCCACGGCGTACGTCACCTTCCTCCCATCCCAGCGGCTGGCGCCAGTTGGCGGCCTTCATCGCCGCCTGCAGGACGCCGCGCAGGCGGCCCGTATCCAGGCTGAAGCGGTCCGTCACCCTCACCGAGTCCTTGCCATCCAGCAGCCGCAACAGAAAGTCCGCGGGATCGATCCCGGCACGGTGCGCCAGTTCGTCCAGCGCGCTGGCCACCACGAACACGTTGGCCGACGCGGAGATGCCACGCCACTGGCCGAGCGGGACGCGGGACGGCACGTGCACGTGTTCGAGCAGCAGATTCGGCACCAGTCCCGCTGGGAATGTGTATTGATCCAGCTCGGTGCCGTAAGCCGCTCCTTCCCTTTCCAGGTACGCCGCGCGGGAATGTCCCGACAGGCGATGCCCCCAGGCGACCGGTCGGCCCCGACGGTCCGTCACCGCCCGGATCCGGTGGACGCCGGCGGGCCGGAAGTAACCGTGTCGGATGTCGTCTTCCCGCGGCCAGACCACCTTTACCGGTCGTTTCGCCTCGAGGGCCAGGAGGGCCGCCTCGATCGCGAAGTCCGAGTAGTAGCGTCGCCCGAAGGCTCCCCCGGACCGCAGTACATGAACGGTGATCTGCTCCTGTCCGATACTTAAGGCACGAGCCACCGCTTCCGCCAGGCCGCCGGGGTTCTGTGTGGGCGCCCACACCTCGAGCCGACCCTCCCGGAAGTGCGCCGTGCAGTTCATCGGTTCCATGGGTGCGTGGGACAGCAGGGGCACCTGGTAGACCGCCTCGAAAACTCCGTCCCCGCCATTCAGGCTGTCCGGATCGCCGTCGCGTCGCACCTCGACTGCTTCGCCGTCGAGCGACTCGCGAAACCGCCGGTACAAGGTATCGGTGTCCTCCAGGTCAGCTGGCATGCGCCAATGCACCTCGAGCTTCCTCGCTCCCTCCAGCGCGGCCCAGCTGTGGTCCGCCAGCACCGCCACTCCAGACACGAAATTGGGACTGTTGGGCAGGATCACGCGGCCGCCGTGGACCTCGTTGGACAACAGGTGGACGGAGCGCACCCCGGGCACGGCCCGAGCGGCGGTGTCGTTGAACGATTCCACTTGCCCGTCGCTGGCCGGACTGCGACGGATCACGGCGTATAGCATGCCCGGAAGTTTCAGATCCAGGCTGTACAGGGATTCGCCGGTCAGAATCCGGTGCATATCGACGTCGCTATGGGAGCGACCGATGATCCGGAACTCATCCGGGGCTTTAAGCGGCACGTCGGTCGGCGGCTCCAGGGCCGCGGCGTCGACTGCGAGTGCCCCGTAGGAGACGGAACGGCCGGCCTCTTCGTCCAACACGCGCCCGCCTGAGGTGTCCAGCGCGCCGAGCGGTCTGCCCCAGCGGTTGGCCGCTGCCTGCATCAGCATCCGGCGTGCAGCCGCGCCCGCCTGGCGCATGGCCTGGAAATTCAGGCGCAGGCTGAGGCTGCCGCCCGAGAACTGCAGGTCCTGACCAGGTAGCCAGTCCGCCTGCCTCACAGTCACATCCGCCAGGGCGACATCCAGCTCTTCGGCCAACACCATCGGCAGACTGGTCTTCACCCCCTGGCCCATTTCCGGATTCTGGGCAAAAAGTACGATCGTGCCGTCCGTCGCAATCTGCACCAGGGGGTGGAGGGTGGCTACTTCACGGGAAGATGCGCCCGCTCCTTCCGCCGCAGCTTCGCCAATACGTGCACCCAGGATCAGGCCGGCGCCGCCGATCACGCCCAGTTCAATGAATGTTCGACGAGAAATTCCGCTCATGCGCTTTACACCGTATGTACACTTCCAACCTAGCACCGTTTGGCGATCAGCGCCGGGGCCCCACGACGGACCGAGCCACGGATTCGATCAAATACCGAACCCTCCAGTATGATGTAACCCCCGCTCCGCAGGCTTGCACGAGGTAGTCGCAGCAATGAAATACTCCAGAATGTGGGTCCCCACGCTGATCGCAGTGGTCGCCCTCTCCCTCGCAGCCTGGTCCGGGCCACTCGCCGCCGGGGAAGAACCGGTCATCGTGGACCCGTCCCCGGACGCTGCCGAACCCGGCTCGGTCGACGCCATCGCCCGCTTTACCACCGACCCGCGCTATCTCAGCCCCTGGGTGGCCTACGTTCCGGCCTCGGACGGGGTCCCATCGCCGGGACAGCACCTCGGCCACGTGGTCGGCGCTGCCGGCGAACTCACCCACCCGGCGCAGATCGTTGATTACGTGCGCTCGGTGGCGGAAGCCTCGGAACGCGTGCACGTGGAAACCATCGGCCGTTCGGAGGAAGGCCGCGACATCGTGCTGGCCGTGATCGCGGACGCCCGGGGCATCGCCGAACTCGACCGGCTCAAGGCGGCCAGCGCAGCGCTGGCCGACCCACGTCGAACCTCGCCGGAGCAGGCGAAGGCGATCATTGCCAACGCGCGGCCCGCCTATTACTTCAACTGCAACCTGCATGCCGATGAAACCGGCAGCGGCGAGATGTGCATGGAGCTGGTCTATCGCCTGGCGGTATCCGAACAGCCGATGATCCGCGCCATCCGCGAAAACCTGCTGGTGCTGGTCAACCCCGTGTCCGAGCCGGACGGCCGCGACAAGATGACGGACTGGTTTTACAAGTACCTGAAAGGCAAGACCGATTTCGACGCGCTGCCGCGCCAGAGCCCGCCCTACTGGAGCCAATACGTGTTCGTCGACATCAACCGCGATTTCCATCAGAAGGCGTTCGCGGCGACCCGGGCGGTGCATCGGATGTTCTACGACTATCACCCGGTGGTCGTGCACGACCTGCACGAGGCCATTTCCCTGCTGCTGAGCTGGAACGGCACCGGGCCGTACAACCCGCACATGGACCCGATCGTCACCTCGCGCTGGCTGGAAATGAGCTTCCACGAGATGACCACAATGAACGCCATGGGCATGCCCGGCGTCTGGACCTGGAACTTCGGCGACGGCTTCGGCCACCACTACCTCGACTCCGTGGCCATCAACCACAATGCCATCGGCCGCGGTTACGAGACCTTCGGCAATGCCACCGCCGAGACTGTCACCCGCCACGCCGACGCCGACAGCCTGACCCGCGAGTGGTACCGGCCCTGGCCGCCGGACCCGGTGTTTCGCTGGTCGTTGCGCGACGATGTGAACTACCAGGAGACCGCTGCGCTTTCCATCCTCGACTGGTCGGCGCGGCACGCGAAGGAAATGCTCTGGGACTTCTACCAGACCGGCTACAACTCCTGGCGCAAGGGGGTCGACGAGGCGCCTTTCGCCTACCTGGTCCCCGCGGATCAGGCCGACCGGTTGCGCGTGGCGCAAATGATCAACCGACTGCGCAACCAGCACATCGAAGTCGGGCGCCTCACCCGGAACCTCTCGCTGAACGAGGGCGAGTTCGCACGAGGCGACTACATCGTCAGACTGGACCAGCCGTACCGCAACTTCGCGGTGGACGTTCTGGAGCCGCAGCGATTTCCCGACGAATACGAACACCTGCCCTACGACGACGTTTCCTGGGCCTACCCGGTGGGTTTCGACGTGAAGGCAGTCCGTGTCGAGGACGAGCGGGTCAAGTCCGCCGACATGGAGTTGCTGACCGCCGATGCCGGCGCCAGTGGCAGCGTGCAGGGCGGCGGACCCGTGTATCTGCTGGCCGACCGGGGGCAGGAGTCATTGCTGGCCGCACGCTTCCGCCTGGCCGGCGCCTCGATCGAGATCGCGGAACAGGCCTTCTCGCTCGGAAAGACGGCGTTTGCGCCGGGATCCTGGCTGATCTCGCGGGGCCCGGAGCAATCGGCCGATGAGCTGCGCCAGGCCGTGGACGGTCTTGCGGACGAACTCGCGCTGGATTTCCGGTCGGCGCGGAACGTGCCCGACGTGCCACGACACCAGGCCGCGCTGCCGCGTATCGGCCTCTGGGTGCCCTGGGCCGACACCGACATGATGGGATGGATCCGTTACATCTTCGATCGCCAACAGATTCCATACACCTACCTGCGCGACGAGGACCTGCGCGCCGGCGGCCTGGGAAATCAGGTCGACGTCATCGTCTACGGGCCGTTCTCACGCCTCGACCTCGCGGGACAGATCCACGGCATCGCGCCCACCGACGGACCGGTGTCGTTCCGCGCTTCGCCGGAGTTCCCCAGCCTCGGCCGGCCGGTCGCCTCCGATGACATCACCGGCGGCCCGGGCTACGCCGGACTGGCCGAACTGCAGAAATTCGTGGAGGCCGGCGGCGTGTTGCTGACCCTGGGCACCGGCACCTCGCTCGCGCTGGAGGGGGGCATGGTTCGCGGCGTGCCGCGCGCCGAAGCTCCGGACGTATTCACGCCGGGGGCCGAACTGCGCGCGACCTTCACGCAGCCGGACCACCCGCTGTCCTACGGTTACGGCCCGGAAACCGCCGTGTTCCGCACCGATCTCCCGGTTTACGGCACGCCGCACCGCTGGCTCACCATGGCCTACTGCACGTCCTGCCTCACCGGACCCGAGGACACGCGACATGTCGTGATGACCTGGGGCGGGCAAGGCAACATGGTGGTCAGTGGCGGAATCCGCGGCGGCGCCCAACTGGCCGGCAAACCGGCGGTGCTCGACACGCCCACCGGCCGGGGGCACATCGTCAGCTACAATTTCAACGGGATACACCGCGACATGAACCGCGGAGACTTCCGGCTGGTCTGGAACGCGATCCTGAACTGGAACGCGCTGCCGGACGGCGGTTAAGGTAGTAAGGACATACTTGACGGAGCGATCCCCATGACTGAACGGAAGATCATCGCGGTAACGGGCGCCACCGGCGCACAGGGCGGGGGACTCGTGCGGGCGATTCTCGCCGCCCCGGACAGCGGTTTCACGGTGCGCGCAATCACCCGCAAACCCGGGTCGGACAAGGCCCTCGAGCTGAGCGCGACCGGCGCGGAGGTCGTGGAGGCCGATCTCGACGACGCGTCCAGCCTGAACGCCGCCTTCGACGGCGCGTACGGCGCATATTGCGTCACCAATTACTGGGAGCACTTCTCCCCGGAAAGGGAAGTGGCCCAGGCCGCGAACCTGGCCGAAGCGGCGCGAGCCGCGGGACTGCAACACGTGATCTGGTCGACGCTGGAGGACACGCGTCGCTGGGTACCGTTGGAGGATGACCGCATGCCGACGCTGATGGACCACTATAAGGTGCCCCATTTCGACGCCAAGGGGGAAGCCAACCACTATTTCAGCGACGCCGGCGTCCCCACGACCTTCCTGCTGACCTCATTCTACTGGGACAACCTCATCTACTTCGGCTCAGGCCCGACACGGGCTCCGGACGGGATGCTGCACCTGACCATGCCCATGGGCGACGCGAAACTGCCAGGTATCGCCGCCGCTGACATCGGTGGCTGTGCGCTGGGCATCTTCCGCTCCCCGGAACGCTATGTCGGCAAGTCGCCGGGCATCGCGGGCGAACACCTGACCGGCGGCGAAATGGCCCAGGCGCTGAGCACGGCCCTGGGCGAAGCGGTGTTGTACAACGCCGTGAGCGCGGACACGTACCGGGGTCTGGGGTTCCCGGGCGCCGAGGACCTCGGCAACATGTTCCAGTTCTACCGGGACTTCGAGGAGTACTTCTGCAGCGCGCGCAACATCGAGGAAAGCCGGGTGCTGAATCCCCGCCTGCAGACCTTCGCGCAATGGCTGGCGAAGCACGCCGACGAAATTCCGCTGGAGTGAGATTCCCGGTCGGCTGGCTGCGGTCCGCCAGCCCGTAGCTACCCGAGGATGGCTTTTGCGTGCGGCTCCACCAGGGCCCGCGCCCGGACCGTGGCGTCGCGTGCCTCGAGACGTTCCAGCCAATCTACGACATGCGGAAAGTCATCCAGGGCGAACTCGATCGCGCGGGCCTGTTCCACGTATGCCAGCGCGAAGGGATCGGCAATCGAGAGTGCGTCATTGGCCAGCCAGTCGTGCTCATTCAACCAGGCATCGACCAGGGTCAGGTGCTGGCGGGCCCATCGGAGCTGTTCCTCGATGACCACCTGGCTCGGCGCGCCGTAACCGGCGCGTGGCTTGACCAGCTTCTCGAAGAACACCGCCGTCAGGGCGCGGCCGGGATGGCAGGTGAAGAAGGTCATCCACTGGTCCACGCGGGCGCGCTGCAGCTTGTCCGCCGGGAATAGCGGCGAATGTTCCTCGCCGGCGACATAGCGGCAGATGGCGCCGGACTCGAACAGGAACTCGCCGTCGTGCTCCAGCACCGGAACGCGCCCGACCGGGGTTGCCGCCCGGAACGCCTCGGCATGATGCTCTCCCTTTGCCAGGTCGACATAGCGGAACTCGTACTCGACGCCCAGTTCCTCGAGCACGTACAGGGTCTTCATGGTGTTCTGGGTGAAAAATCCGTGCAGTCGGTACATCCGCTTCTCCTGTGTCCGTTCAGTCCCCGCCGAAGATCTGCTTCATCAACGGTGTGATGCTCTTCACCCCCACGATCGCCGTGGTCGTCAGCAAACCGGCGGTCATGGCGCCTGCCACACCGCAGCTGAGCGTGTCCTGGCCAGTGAGCCACAGCCCATCGATGCGCGTGCGCGGACCCAGCCAGTCCTGCCGCATACGTTCGGGCGTATGGTCGAGACCGTAGAGTTCGCCGTGGCGGTAACCTGCGAACCACTCGGTCGACAGTGGCGTGGAGACTTCGTGGTGGTCCACCTTACCTTCCAGGTGCGGCAGCCGCTCGTAGAGGTAGCGCAGGAGTCGCTCACCCAGTTCATCCTTGAAGTGGTCGTAATCCTCGCCGCGTTTGCCCCAGGTCGTGCCCTTCCATCGTTCGAACCAGGCGTAGGGCGCCGGAGCGACGATTTCGACCGTCGCCGTTCCCGGGTGGCGGTTCAGGTAGTCCGGGTCCTTGGCCGAGGGGAACGAGATGTACACCACCGGGAAAGGCGCGGCCGGATCTTGCTCGAACGCATCCAGCGCAGCGTCGTAGTCGTTTGATGGGTAGATCCAGTAATTGGTTCGCGGCAGTCCGAGTTCCTCCGCCGTGGCGTTCAGACCGACGTACACGCAGATGTGTCCGATGCTCGGGCGGACGTGCTCCAGGTCCTCACCGTACCCCAGGTGGCGCACTTCCTCTCCCGGGAGCAGGTCATTGAAGGTGTTGTCAATGCCCACCGCCGAAACCACGCAGTTGCAGCCAATCCGATGCCCGTCTTCCATTTCCACGCCCTGCACCGCGCCGTCTTCGGCCAGGATGCGCTCGACCCGTGCGTAGGTGAACACCTCGCCACCGGACCGGCGGATCTTCGGCAGGATATCGTCGGCAATCTTCCAGGCGCCGCCCACCGGGTAGTAACCGCCGTGCAGGTAGTGGCGGGCGACCATCGCGTGCATCAGGAACGCCGACCGCTTGGGCGGCAACCCCAGGTCACCCCACTGGCCGCAGAGCGTGGCGATCAGATCGCGATCGTGCGTCAGCCGGCTGAGCACTTCCCAGGTGTTGTCGAACAGGTAGTCCGGCAGCTTCCACTTCCGGAACGGGGCCGAAAGCATGCGCTGCCATGGTTTCATAAGGCGTTCCGCCCCCAGCATCGGCAGGGCGCCACCGACCGTCGAAAGCAGTCGCATGTAACGATCGATGGCCATGGTCTCACCGGGAAACTGTCGGACCAGGTTGTCCCGGAAAGCACGCTTGCCGGCGCGGGCGCTGAACACCCTGTCGCCAATGTAGAAGCGGTCGTACTCCTCGTCCATAGGGGCCCACTGGAGCTTGCCGTCCGTGAGGAAATCGAACAGACGCCGCGTGCGCGTGCGGGCGCCCACATCGCCGATGTAATGGACACCCACATCCCACTCGTACCCGGCCCGCTCGAAGGAGTGGGTATAACCCCCGGCGGTGTAATGCTGCTCGAGCACGCAGACTTTCCATCCCATCTCGCTGAGCAGGGCTGCGGTCGTCAGGCCGCCCATGCCCGAACCAATGACCAGCGCATCGTACGACGGCGCCAGCCGCTGGGGACGGTAACGGTAGCCAATGCGCAGGGTACTGGGCTGAAGGGGGGGCATACCAATATGCTAGCCCACCTGCCGCCTCGAGACAGGTGGAATTTTCAGCAATCGGGTCCGAAACCGCCTCAGGGCGGGAAAAATCCGCGGTATCCGCTGCCGCAGCCGGCCTCGAGGGGACCTTCAACAAAAATTACACGCCGGTTGTGTTATGTTTTTCGCCCGCGAATTTCTCCTGGAGGATCCCATGCCGCTGACATTGTCCGTGAACGGTGAGGAACACACGATCGACGTCGAACCTGACACGCCCCTGTTGTGGGTGCTGCGCGACACGCTGGGTCTGACCGGCACCAAGTATGGCTGCGGCATTGCGCTGTGCGGCGCCTGCACGGTGCATCTGGACGGCGAAGCCGTGCGGGCTTGCAGC
>JASFKQ010000109.1:0-12466 GCA_050118555.1 Lysobacterales bacterium | reverse complement strand
CTGTGCCAGGGCATGGTCGTCGCCGACACTTATTACCGCGAGCTTGGTGACGGAGAAGTCCACTGGTACAACCCGTCCGAGGTCGAGGTGGAGCGTGACGCGAAGGGCAAGCCGGTCAGTGCCCGGTTGAAGTCCGACGGCAAACCGGTGCAGTTCGGTGGCGTGGAGAAAATGTCCAAGTCCCGCAACAACGGCGTAGATCCCCAGGGATTGGTGGACCGCTACGGCGCGGATACCGTCCGCCTGTTCTCGGTTTCCGATTCACCCCCGCACCAGTCGCTGGAGTGGTCGGATTCCGGCGTGGAGGGCGCCTCGCGCTTCCTGCGTCGTATCTGGTCACAGGTGCAGGCTCACGTCGAGGGCGGCGCGGGGGAGGTGCTCGACCCGGACCGGCTGGACCCCGGGCAGCGCGAGATGCGCCGCCTCGTGCACGAGGCCATCGCCAAGGTGAGCGACGACGTCAGCCGCAGGTACACCTTCAACACGGCCATCGCCGCGATCATGGAACTGACCAACCACCTGGGCCGGTTCGACGCCGCGGACGGCCAGTCGCGAGCGGTCGCACAGGAAGCCTGGCTGGCCGTCGTCCGTTTGCTGGCGCCGGTGACCCCGCACATCTGCGAGGTGCTCTGGGAAGCACTCGGCGGGGAAGGGCCGCTGTACCGGGCTGCCTGGCCGGAGCCGGACGAATCGGCGCGCGTGCGCAGCGAGGTGACGCTGGTTGTGCAAATCAACGGAAAGCTCCGGGCGAGGCTCGAGCTGGCGCCGGGGGCTTCGAAGGACGAGGCCCTCGAGCAAGCCATGACGGTCGAAAACGTGAAGCGCCATACCGACGGCAAGACGGTGCGCAAGGTCATACACGTGCCGGACCGCTTGCTGAACATCGTGGTGGGATGATGGCAATCGGCGCGCGCTTGTCCTTCATCGGCCTGCTGGCCGTGCTGCTGCTGTCAGGCTGCGGCTTTCATCTGCGTGGCGAAGCCAACCTGCCCACCGCGATGGCCCGGACACAAGTGGTCATCGATGACGAATACAGCGCGTTAGGCCGCAATGTGCGAATCCTGCTGGAGCAGGGCGGCGTGCGCCTGGTCGCCGCGCAGGACGCGACCGCCGTGCTCGAAATTCCCGTCAACCGGTTGGTCACCGAGGTGCTGACCATCGCCGATAACGCGCGGGTCAGGGAATATCGCATGACGCACACGGTCCGCTTTCGCCTGACCGACCGCTCCGGCCGGGAACTGGTTGGATGGCAGACCCTGCAGCAAAGTCGCGAGATCAGTTTTGACGAGCAAAGAATCCTGGCGACATCCCGTGAGCAGGAATACCTGAAAGAAGATCTCGCGGAAACGCTGGCCCAGATGCTGGTTGCGCGCCTCGAATCCGCTTCGGCGGCTCGCGGCTGAGACCGCATGCCCGTCCGGCCGGACCAGCTGCCTGCGCTGCTCGAACGCTCGCTGGCGCGCGTGTACCTGATCGCCGGCGCGGAGCCGCTGCTGGTGCAGGAGTGTCGGGACGAGGTGATCCGGGCCGCGCGCTCTCAGGGATTCGACGAACGCACGGTGCACGAGGTCGGACGCGGTTTTGACTGGGACCGTCTGGCTGAGGATTCCGGCGCGCCTTCCTTGTTTTCCTCGCGCAGAATCCTGGACGTCCGCCTGCCCACCGGCAAACCGGGCCCCGACGGGGCCAAGGCGCTGCTGGCGCTCGCCGAAGACGACGACCCCGACGTACTACTGCTGGTCACCTCCGGCGAATGGGGTGCCTCGATGCGCAAGCTCAAATGGACTTCGGGGCTGGCCAGGGCCGGCGTGCTGGTCGAGATCTGGCCGGTCCGGCCGCACCAGTTGCCGGGTTGGATCCGCGAGCGGATGGTCCGCGCCGGCCTGCGTCCCGACGCCGAGGCCGTGAACCTGCTGGCCGAACTGGTCGAGGGCAATCTGCTCGCCGCGCAGCAGGAGATCGAGAAACTGCTGCTGCTCGATCGGGGACCGGAGGTAACGGCTGCAGACGTCTCCCGTTCGGTGGGCAACAGCGCACGATTCGATGCTTTCCGGCTGGTTGAATGCGCCCTTCAGGGCAGGCTCGGCGAGTGCCTGCGTGTCGCTGGCGGCCTGCAGCGCACGGAGGTGCCCATCCAGGTCGTCGTCGGCGCGCTATATCACGAGCTGACCGTCACGGACCGCGTGCGCGCGGCCGTCGCGAAAGGCGAGTCGGAGCAGGTCGCTTTTGGTCGCCTGAGGGTCTGGAAAACGCGGCAGGGACCGGTACGGCAGGCACTGGGCCGGCTTTCCGCCGACAATTTCGGTGATTGCTTCCGCGCCCTGTCGCTGATCGACCGCCAGGGCAAGGGTCGGGCGCGAGGGGATGCCTGGGAAACCCTGGACCGCCTGCTCTGGTTCCTGTGCGATCCGCGGACGGCCGCCCCCGTATGCGGGGAAAGCCGACAATGACGGCGGACGCACCGCTGGGCTTGTTCGGTGGCACGTTCGACCCGGTTCACTTCGGCCACCTGCGGGCTGCCTACGAAGCCATGGAACGGCTCGGCCTCGAGTCGCTCACGCTGTTGCCGGCGGGCACTCCACCCCATCGGGGCGCCCCGATGGCGCCGGCCGAACAGCGCCTCGCGATGT
Source organism: Lysobacterales bacterium (assembly GCA_050118555.1). GTDB lineage: Bacteria > Pseudomonadota > Gammaproteobacteria > Xanthomonadales > SZUA-36 > CALKKN01. The sequence goes on along the minus strand of JASFKQ010000109.1, from coordinate 9,836 downwards.
TGCGGCTGGCCATTGAGCCGTGTTCCGCGTTCCGGATCGACGATCGCGAAGTACGCAGGGAGGGTTATTCGTACATGGTCGACACGCTGGAGGATATCCGGCGGGAGTCTGCCGCGGCCCGGCCGCTGCTGCTGCTCATCGGCCAGGACGCCGCGAACACGCTGGACAGTTGGCACCGATGGCAAACGCTGTTCGAGCTCTGCCACATCGTGGTCATGCGGCGCCCCGAATTCCATTTTTCCTGTTCCGGTGAACTGCTCGAGAATCTCCAGGATCGGCGCGTGAATTCGCTCGGTCAGCTGATGAGCCGTCCGGCGGGGGGCGTCTGGTCGCTCGAGACGACCCAGCTGGACATTTCTTCTTCCGCGATTCGCGCCCTGTTCGCCGTGGGGCGCTCACCCCGGTTTCTCCTGCCGGACAGCGTGATCGGTTACATCGCGGCGCACGGACTGTACACCTGAGCCGGAATGCGGTCGACGGAGTTTTGCGGCACCCGGTTCGAAAGGATAGAATCCCCCCTGTTGCAACAAAGGTGACGCCTGTTGACCAATCAAAATTCCGAGGACGCACTGTCGTTCGACCAACTCCGGGAGCTTGTCGTTAATTCCCTGGAGGACTTCAAAGCCATCGACATCCAGCAAATCGACGTTTCGGGCAAGAACCCCCTTACCGACCTTTTCGTGATCGCCTCCGGCAATTCCAGGCGCCATGTGAGATCCATGGCGGAGAACCTGGTGACCAAGGCCAAGGCGGCGGGTTGCCAGCCGCTTGGAGTGGAGGGCGAGAAGCAGGCCGAGTGGGTCCTGGTCGACCTGAACGACGTCATCGTCCACCTGATGATTCCCCAGACGCGCGCATTCTACAACCTGGAGAAGTTGTGGGAAGTGAGCAGCGAGCACCGCAGCCACGTTGGCAAACTTGCCTGACGCCGGGCGCATTCGATGCAGTTCTTGCTAGCCGCTGTAGGCCGGCGCATGCCCGCGTGGGTCGGGCAGGCTTGGTCCGAATACGCAGGACGGTTCCCGCGTGGGTTGACGCTGGAGCTTCGGGAGATCCCGCTGGCCCGGAGGGGGCGCAACGCCGACGTGCGAGCGCTTGCCGCCACCGAGGGCGAGGCCCTGCTCGCGGCGGTTCCGGGGGGCAGCCGCATCGTTGCGCTTGACGAGGGCGGCCGGCAGTGGTCGACCGCCGAGCTCGCACAGCGGCTCGAAACCTGGATGCGGGAGGAGAAGGGCGTCAGCTTTCTCGTCGGTGGGCCGGACGGCCTGGCGCCGGGGTGCCTGGAGCGCGCCCACGACACCTGGTCGCTCAGCCGGTTGACGCTGCCGCACCCGATGGTGCGGGTGATCCTGGCGGAGCAGCTCTACAGGGCGTGGACGATCACCCGGAACCACCCGTACCACAGGGAATGAAACCTTGCCGATGAGCAGTCCGCGCACCTTTCCCGAAATAGTCCTGGCATCGGCGTCGCCCCGCCGAAGGGATCTGTTGCAGCAGATCGGCGTGCCGTTCCGGACCATCGTGGCCGACGTGGACGAAACCGTAAGCGCAGGCGAACAGCCCGCGGCCTATGTAGCCCGGGTAGCGCGCGCGAAAGCCCTGGACGTATGTCGCCGTCAGGACGGCGGCATGCCCGTTCTGGGTGCGGATACCGCGGTCGTGTTAACGGGGGAAATTCTGGGTAAGCCTGCTTCCCGCGCGGAAGCCGCCACGATGCTGGCGCGCCTGTCCGGTCGCACCCACGAAGTATTTTCGGCGGTCGCCCTGGTGGAAAGTACGGCAACGGTGCATGAAGCCCTCAACGTAACGCGGGTCACTTTCGCGCCGCTCGAACAAGGCTGGATCGATTCCTATTGCGATACCGGTGACCCCATGGACAAGGCCGGCGCCTACGGAGTACAGGGCAGGGCCGCTGAGAAAATCGTGCGGATCGAGGGCAGCTTCTACGGCGTGATGGGTTTGCCGCTCTATGAGACCGCTCAATTACTGGGCCGGCTCGAAGTGCTATTCTAGCCTTCGAATTTCACCAGTATCCCGGATGACGGCGCAGCAAAGGTTTGCCCCCTCCCGCCAGGGACGGGTCAGGATTGGGCGATGGATCAAACCGTATCTTTGGTATCTGCTCTCAGAAATCCAGGTGGTATCCAGGATTCACCATTGCGGGAAGAATGCCGGACCCGGCAGGGGCACCATGCACGCTAGCCACAATCGGCACAGGGGCAGTATGCCGGCTCACCATAATCCGCACAGGGGCGCTCGCGCGTGAGTGAGGAAATCCTCATCAACTCGACCCCGTCCGAAACGCGTGTGGCCCTGGTCGAGAGCGGGATGTTGCAGGAAGTCTGGCTGGAACGGGCTAGCCATACGGGCTACATCGGCAATATATACATGGGCGAAGTGTCGCGAGTCCTGCCCGGCTTGCAGGCCGCCTTCATCGACGTCGGCCTGGACCGGACCGCGTTCCTTCATGCCCGCGACATGGTTCGCCACGATCCGGTGGCGGTTGGCGAGCAGCCCGTGCCCGAACCTTTGATCTCCGACCTGCTTCGCCAGGGCGACCGGTTGGTGGTCCAGGTGATCAAAGATCCCCTGGGCAGCAAGGGCGCGCGCCTGACCACCAATATCAGCGTGCCTTCCCGCTTTCTGGTCCTGTTGCCGGATTGCGACGTGGTCGGCATCTCCGCCCGTATCGAAGACGTGGTCGAGCGCAGCCGGTTGAAGGACCTGGTCCGCAAGCTCCGGGACGACCGTGCCGGTCACGGCTACATCGTCCGCACCAACGCCGAGGGCGTTAACGATTTCGCGCTGTCGGCCGATATGGTCTATCTCGGCAAGGTATGGCAGGCGATACGCGAGCGGGCGGCCACGGCGCAACCGCAGTCATGTATTTTCGAGGACCTTTCGCTGCCGCTCAGGGCGCTGCGGGACATGATGCACGAGGACGTGGACCGAGTCCGGATTGATTGCGGGGCCGTGCTGGAGAGTGCACGCGAATTCGCTAGGCGGTTCCTGCCGGACTGGCTGGAACGGATCGAGGAATACTCGGGCGATCGCCCGATCTTCGACCTGTTCGGCGTGGAGGACGAAATCGACAACGCGCTCAAGCCGACGGTGCCCCTGAAATCGGGTGGATACCTCGTCTTTGAACAGACCGAAGCCATGACGACCATTGATGTCAACACCGGCGGCTATGTCGGGCACCGGACACTGGAAGAAACGATCTACAAAACCAACCTGGAAGCGGCCCAGGCCATCGCCCGCCAGTTGCGCCTTCGAAACCTGGGCGGGATTATCATCATCGATTTCATCGACATGCAGCAGGAGGAGCACAGGCGCCAGGTCATGCGCTCGTTGGAAAGGGCGCTGGATCGCGACCACGTGAAGACGGCCGTGAACGAAATTTCCCCACTGGGACTGGTCGAAATGACGCGCAAACGGATCACCGAGAGCCTCGAGCGTCGCCTCTGCGTGCCATGCCCGCTGTGCGAGGGCAAGGGAACGATCAAGAGCACGGAAACGGTGTGCCTGGAGATCTTTCGCGAGATCATGCGATCGAGCCGGCAGTTCGAGGCCCGCAAGCTGATGGTGCTCGCCTCCCCGCAGGTTGTCGAACGCATACTGGACGAGCAGTCCGGGACGGTGGCCGAGCTGGAAGAACTGATCGGCAAGCCGATCCGGTTCCAGCGCGAGGACCAGTACAGCCCGGAACAGTACGACGTAGTACTTCTCTGACAGATCGTGGCCAGGAAATCTCGCACCAATAAGCCCGTCTCTCGCCTCCGGACCGTGTTCCGGCGAACGAAGACCCTGCTGTGGACCGCATTTTCCATTCTCGTGATCCTGGCGGCGGTACTCGTGGGCATCGGCAAGCTCATGATGCCGTACAGCGAACGCTACCAGCCTCAACTCGAGGACTGGCTGTCACAGGAATTCGGGCAGCCGGTCGTGCTGGACAGTTTCGAGGGGGAGTGGGCCGCTTTCGGGCCACGCCTGACCCTGAGGGGCATGAAGCTGCTGCCCGTTCACCCGGAGCCTGAAGCTGCGGCCCCGGGCGCGACGCCCGAGGTGGTGATCGAATCCGCCGCGCTTGACATCAAGCCGTTGAACGCACTGCTGCCCGGAATGCCGCTTTACAACTTCCGGGTCATTGGCGCGCATTTCGAATTGCACCGGGGCGAATCGGGCCAGTTTCGCCTTTCCGGGTTCGGCGTGTCCCGGCGCGGCGACAGCCAGGGTCGTTCGGCGTTGGGCGACCTGGCCAGGGTCGGCGACGTGGTCCTGCAGGATTCCAGCCTCACCTACCGTGACGACCGGGCGGGTGTCGACATGAGCTTCTCCGGCATCCAGGGGCGCTTGCACCTGGAAGGAGACGAATTGTCCGCGGAGGTCCAGGCGCAGCTGTTCGACAGCCAGAGCGAACTCGTGTACGGCGATGTGGAGGCCACCGTGTTGCTCAACCGCGGTGACGATCAGAAGTTCCGTCACGCCAAATGGCAGGCCACGACGCGCGAACTCATGCTCGCGGCCCTGCAGGGCAAGCTGCCCGCCAACCCGTTCCTGCCGGTGACGGGTTGGCTCAACGCCGAGCTGTGGGGCGAGTGGTCCGCCGGTGAGGGGCACCGGATAAAGGGTGTCGCCGACCTCAAGGAGGCGCGGCTGGCAAACGAGCACCAGAACCTCTGGGTCGAACGGCTCAATACCCGCTTCAACTGGCGCTACGCCGGTCGGCGCCACTGGACCCTGCACCTCGCCGACTTCAGCTACGACGACGGTCAGAAGGCATGGACCGCGCCGCGCGTCTCCATGGCCCGCGACACGGACAAAAACCTCGGGCTGTGGATCAGTGCCGACCGGCTGCCGCTCGGCATTCCGCTCAACCTCACCCGTGACGTGCTTTCCGTATACGGAACCCCCTGGCCTGCGTTTCTGCCGAAGGTGGCGAGCGGACAGGTCTCCGACCTGGACCTGGTGCTCGACGATCGTTGGCGGGTCGAGTTCGCCAGCGGGAGCGTCAGCGGAGCCAGCGTCTCCGACTGGGACCGCCGGCCGGATCTGGCGGGGCTCGATGGCGACATCAGCCTGCATCGCGGCGGGGGACGGATCCAGCTGCACGGCAAGCGTGTGGTCGTCGACTGGCCCCGAATGTTCCGGCAGCCGATCGCCGCGGCACTCCCGGAATGCACCCTGGACCTGAGCTGGAGCGACGAGCCTCGTCCGGATGGGGGCCGTGACTGGCAAACAAATTTCAGGGCTTGCCGCGCCGAGAACGAGGATGCGGCGGCGCAGGGAGACGTCCTGGTCAACGGTAACGGAGGCAAACCCGCGGTAGACGTCAATGTGGCCGTCACCCGGGCCGACGCCGGACGGCTGGATCCCTACTGGCCCGAGGCCCTGCTGCCTGACCCGGTGAAACATTGGCTGCGGAACGGCCTCGTCGCGGGGACGCTGCGATCGGGAAGACTGCAGATCGTCGGAGACATGGACGACTGGCCGTTCCGGCAAGGCGAGGGCCGGTTCGAGGCGATCGCGGACGTGCAGGGAATGAAGCTGCACTATCTCGACGGTTGGCCTGACGCCACCGGTGTCGACGCGGTCGCCCGCTTCGTTGGCGTATCGATGGATGTCCGCGGTCAGGTGGCCGAAATCGGAGGCGCCGAAGCCCGGTCGGCCAGCGCCACCATCGCCGACTTCAGCAAAGCGGTCCTGACAGTCAGCTACGAGGCGGACAATGACCTGCCCGGGTTCCTGGGTTTCCTGCGGCAGACGCCGTTGTACGACAGGATCGGGGCGGACCTCACCCGCTACGAGTTTTCCGGGCCCGCCGCGACCCGCGGCACGATCCGGGTCCCGCTCGGCAAAAGCCCCGGCGAGCTTTCCGTACTCGGTTCGGTAGCCGTGAGCGAGGGGCGCTTCTACGATCCGTCGTCGGAAGTCGCCGTGGAAGGCATTCGAGGTGAACTGACATACAACGAGACGGGATTCCGGGGTAGTGGGCTGGATGCCACCTACCAGGGAGCCACCGCAACGCTGGATCTTCTGGCGGACTCGGAGAGCGACGAGCGGTTCCGCGCAGATCTGCGTGGCACATTCGAAGTGGGCACGCTGATCCCGCCATTCCTGCTCGACGAATTCAGGGCGTTCGAAAATGTCCAGGGCTCGAGTCCGTGGATCGTATCCCTGGTCGTCGGCGCCGCGAACCCGGGCCAGCAGGCGCGGGCCGCGCTCGAAGTACGGTCCGACCTGGAGGGGGTCGAAATGGCGCTACCGGCGCCGCTCGACAAACCGGCCGGCGCCCGCTGGCCCATGGCCCTGCGCTACCCGCTGAATGACGGCCCCCGCGTGCTGAACCTGGAACTGCTGGATCGCGCGACGATCCGTCTCAAGCTGGGTGCGGACGACGGTTCCCCATTGAGTTCCGCCATCCGCCTCGGGGGCGGTTTTCCGAGCCTGCCGCCGGATGGTTCCATCCGGGTCGAGGGTGACGCGCCGGAGATCGACCTGGACGGCTGGATCGACGTGATCGTGGACGAGGTCGCCAACGGTGCGGGGCTTGGCAACCTGGACCTGGAGGACGGCAGCCTGGGCACCGGGAGGCTCGTGTTCCTGGACCGCAGCTTCGCCGACGTCAGCATGAACTTCAGCATGGCGGGCCCCGAAATCCGGGGCGATTTCCACGGAGAGGACATCGAAGGCAAGATGCGCTTCACGAGCGGCGAATCTGGCATGAGCAGCCTGTCCGCGGAGATGGAGCGCCTGGCGCTCGGCGAGCCTCTTTCCAGTGGCATGGACGTGGACACGGATCCTTCGGAACTGCCGGCCCTGCACCTGTATGCCAAGTCTTTCCGCTACGCGGGGATCGAGCTCGGCGAAACGCGAATCGAGGCTTATCCCTCCGGTACCGGATTCCACTTCGAGAAGGTGGATGCCGCGTCCGACCGCATGTCGGTCAAGGCCAGCGGCGACTGGCTGCGTGACGAAAACGGACAACGATCGGATTTCAACATCCACATCACCTCGGAATCGCTGGGCAACCTGCTCGAGTCGATGGGCATTTCATCACCCGTGCAGGGTGGCCAGACCATTGTCGGTTTCAATGCCTGGTGGCCGGGCTCGCCGGGGCAGTTCGCGTTGTCGCGGCTTAACGGCAAAGTTGAATTCAGCGTGGTGGACGGCAATATAACCCAGGCGAGCGCAGGTACGGGCCGGCTGCTTGGCTTGCTCAGCGTGCAGGCCTTGCCCAAGCGTCTCGCCCTGGATTTCCGGGACGTGTTCGACAGCGGATTCCCGTTCGACCAGGCGACCGGCACGTTCGAGATGAAGAATGGAACAGCCACGACGGACGACGTTCTGCTGAAATCGTCGGTGGCGACCATCAGCGTCACTGGCAGCACCGATTTGGTGGCGCGCCAGTATGACCAGTTGCTCACCGTGAGGCCGGGCGTCGGGAACACCCTGCCGATCATTGGAGCTCTTGCGGCCGGGCCGGGTGGCGCTGCAGCGGGGCTCGCGTTGCAGGGACTGCTGCACGAGCAGCTGGCCGAGGCTACCCAGGTACAGTACACGGTGACCGGAAGCTGGGACGACCCGAAGGTCGAGGCGGTCCAGGTGCAGGGCAACCCCGCACAGAAAGAGGACGCGGGCGCAAGCAGGAACTGAAGGAACCCGCCCGCAGTGGCGATCGACTAGTCAACAGGCTCTGGAGGATGCAGACCATGAAGGACACACTGGCGCTTGCCGAAGCACAACTGCTCGAACCCGGCGGTCTCGACCGCGGGCAGCTCGAACGGGTGCTTTCGGACCTGATGGGGCCGGCCGTGGACTCGGGAGACCTGTATTTCCAGTCGACCAGCCACGAATCCTGGGTGCTGGAGGACGGCCTGGTGCGCAGCGGCAATCACTCGGTAGAGCAGGGAGTCGGGATCCGGGCCATCTCGGGCGACAAGACGGGCTTCGCTTACGCGGACGAAATCGTGCTCCCTTCCCTGCTACAGGCTTCCGGGGCGGCTCGCGCCATCGCGCGCCAGGGTGCCCAAGGCAGCATACAGGCCTGGAAGCGCCACGATTCGCCCGTCCTCTACGGCCGCGATGATCCGATCCTGTCGATGGGCGCCGGAGACAAGGTCGACCTTTTGAGGCAGGTGGATGCGTACGCACGCTCCAGGGATCCCCGGGTGAACCAGGTGATCGTCAGCCTGGCGGCGACGTTCGAGACCGTGCTGGTCGCAGCGACCGACGGCACACTGGCCGCGGACGTGCGGCCCCTGGTTCGGCTGAACGTCAGCGTCATCGCCGAGCAGGACGGGCGCCGCGAACAGGGCAGCGACGGCGGCGGCGGCCGCTTCCTGTATTCCGAGTTGCTCGAGAACGGCGCGTGGCGGCGAATGGCGGACGAGGCGGTACGACAGGCCCTGGTCAACCTGGAGGCCGAGCCCGCGCCGGCCGGTACGATGACCGTGGTATTGGGTCCTGGATGGCCGGGCGTGCTGCTGCACGAGGCGGTTGGCCATGGTCTGGAAGGCGATTTCAATCGCAAGGGAACCTCGGCTTTCACCGGGCGTCTGGGACAGCAAGTCGCCGCCGACTGTGTCACGGTCGTCGACGACGGAACCATACCGCGCCGGCGCGGCTCGTTGACGGTTGACGACGAAGGTACGCCCACTCGCCGCAACGTGCTGATCGAGAACGGCATGCTGCGCTCCTACCTGCAGGACAAGCTGAACGCGGGCCTGATGAATGCGGAGCCGACCGGTAACGGGCGGCGCGAGTCCTTCGCGCACCTGCCCATGCCCAGAATGACCAACACCTTCATGCTCCCGGGGCAGTACGACCCGGCGGAGATCATCGCTTCGGTGGATCGAGGCCTCTACGCGGTGAATTTCGCAGGGGGGCAGGTCGACATCACCTCGGGCCGATTCGTATTTTCGGCCAGCGAAGCCTACGTCATCGAGGGCGGCCGGGTGACGCGCCCGGTCCGCGGCGCGACGCTGATCGGCAACGGTCCGGACGTGATGAACCGGGTCTCGATGGTTGGCAATGACCTCGAACTGGATGCGGGCATTGGCGTCTGCGGCAAAGACGGTCAGAGTGTGCCGGTCGGCGTGGGCCAGCCGACCCTCAGAATCGATGGCCTTACAGTCGGTGGCACGCAGGGCTGAAACGCCCCCGTAGGACTGAGCCTCGCTCGGGACAGGCCGCGGTGGTCCGGTGGCTCAATCGCGACCAATACGGGTGCCCGATCGAAGCCCGCCGTAGGACCGAGCCTTGCTCGGGACAGACTGGTGCAAGAATGTGGGAGCAGCCTAAGGAAGTGAGAACGGGTTTGCGTGCATTCAAAGTCAGAACGATGCATCCGTTGGCGAAACGGGTGGCAGCGGCTCAGCCTCGTCCATCGTCCGCAGCAGGCGGAAGAGCGCCCTGGAGGCCGCCGGCGGTTTGTGCCTCTGCGCCTCCTGCCGGGCTTTGCGGATCAGTTGTCGCACGGCCTGTGCCTCCGCGTCGTGGCGTATCGAGAGCAACTGCCCGAGGGCCTCGTCGCCCTCCGCCAGCAGATGGTCGCGCCAGGCCTCGGTGCGGTGGTGGCTGGCGTTGAGTTCGCGCGCCTGGTTGTCGAACGCCTCCAGCGCGGCGAGCACCGGCTCCGTGTCGGTGCTCCGCAGCAACTTGGCGACAAACTGCAACTGGCGCTTGCGTGCGACGTTGGATCGTATGCGGCGCGCCTCGGCAATCGCGGAGGCGACCCGGTCGTCCAGCGGGATGCGCTCCAGCCGGGCGGCACTCAGGCCGATCAGCGTGGCGGCCAGATCCCTGACCTGCAGGGCTTCCCGTTTACGCTGGCT
>JASFKQ010000108.1:0-12489 GCA_050118555.1 Lysobacterales bacterium | reverse complement strand
CCGAATGTTGTTCGGGACAGGTTCGGCGGCCCGGTGAACATATCGCGGCCAACGGCCGCTCCTACGGGTGGTGGGGGGCAAAACCGCCGTAGGACCGAATGTTGTTCGGGATGGGCTGCGGTGGCCCCGTGGCGAAACCGACTGTAGGACCGAACGTTGTTCGGGTTATGCTGAAAATGCCCCGTGGTATCACTCCACGGTGCGGAGGAATAGATTATGTGTGAAACCTGCGGTTGTTCCATTACCCCCGGCAATGCCCACCTGGTGAAGGCGGACGGCAAGCTGGAGCGCACGGCGGAAGGCAAGGCCACGGTGGAGGTGCTCACCGATTTGCTGCACGAGAACGACCACCAGGCGGGGCACAACCGGGAGCACTTCGACCGGCACGGTGTGCTCGCCCTGAACCTGATGTCCTCGCCGGGTTCCGGCAAGACGAGTCTGCTGGAGGCCACCATCGACGCGCTGAGTTCGGAGTTCTCGTTCGCGGTGGTCGAGGGCGATCTCGAAACCGAGAACGATGCCGAACGCATCCGCGCGCGTGGAGTGCCGGCCGTGCAGATCACCACCGGGCAGGCCTGTCACCTCGACGCCCACATGGTCCACGATGCGCTGCATCACCTCGACCTCGATGGTATCGACGTCCTCTTCATCGAAAACGTCGGCAACCTGGTGTGCCCGGCGAGTTTCGACCTCGGGCATCACCGGAATGTGACGCTGCTGTCGGTGACCGAGGGCGATGACAAGCCGGCCAAGTATCCCGTGATGTTCCGGGCCGCCGATCTCGTTCTTCTGAGCAAAGCGGACCTGCTGGAAGCCATCGGCGACTTCGATCCGCAGCGTGCCGAGCGGTACGTTCGCGAACTCGCCAATCCGGCGGACGTGCTGACGGTGTCGGCCCGGACCAACGACGGTCTGCAGGGCTGGTTCGACTGGATCCGCAGCACCCTGGCGGCTCGTCGCGCGGGAGAAGCCCTGCGGCCGAGCGTCCAACCCGACGGAGTGGCCCTGCACGCGGCGGGGTGAGGGAACCGGAGCGCACATGACAACCGCTCGGCAGTGGCTGGAGCGAATCCGCGACCTGACGTTGCCGCGGCCGGTTCGCGTGATGAACGTCTGTGGCGGGCACGAGCGCTCGATCACGATGGCGGGCCTGCGCGGCGCACTGCCGCCGCAGGTGGAATTGATTCCCGGTCCGGGTTGCCCGGTCTGTGTCTGCCCCGAGGAGGACATCTACGCGGCGATCCAGTTGGCTCGCAGCGGCAAGGCCGTGGTCGCCGCCTTCGGTGACATGCTTCGCGTTCCCTGTAACGCGCCGAAGGCCGAGCCCCGTTCACTCGAGCAGGCCCGGGCCGCGGGGGGCGACGTCAGGCCTGTATCCTCGCCGGAGGAAGTTCTGGCCATCGCCCGCGAGCACTCGGACCGCGAGGTGGTGTTTTTTGCCGCGGGGTTCGAGACCACCACGGCCCCGGTCGCCGGCATGATCGCGCGCGGACTGCCCGGTGCCGAGGGAGGCGCGGACAGTGCCCTTCCTGCCAACCTTTCGGTGCTCTTGTCCGGACGCCTGACCTGGCCCGCCGTGGCGATGCTGCTGGACAGCGGCACGCCGGGATTCGACGCGCTGGTGGCGCCCGGTCACGTGTCCACGGTCATGGGGCCGGAGGAATGGTCCTTCGTGCCGGAGCGCCACGGAATTCCGGCCGCGGTGGCGGGCTTCACGCCCGAAAGTCTTCTTGCCGCCTTTTACTCCGTGCTGCGGCAGGTCATCGAGCAGCGGCCCTTCCTCGACAATTGCTACACCCAGGTGGCCCGGCCCGGAGGCAACCCCACCGCGCAGGCCATCCTGCGGCAGGTCATGGACGTGACGGACGCCAACTGGCGCGGCATCGGCGTGATACCGGGCTCTGGCTTTACGCTCAAGGCAGAGCTCGGCGACCTGGATGCGCGCCGCCGGTTCGCGATCGAACCGGAAAAGGACCGCAAACGCGCCGGGGAAATGCCGCCCGGCTGCGACTGTGCGCGCGTCGTGCTCGGCAAAATCTACCCCAACCAGTGCATCCTCTACGGGCGCGCCTGCACCCCACGCAAGCCCATCGGGCCGTGCATGGTGTCGGACGAAGGCGCCTGCCGCATCTGGTGGGCCAGCGGCGTGCGGGACCGGGCTGAGCCCATTGTCGACGACGCCGGCAACCCGTAGGACCGAACCTTGTTCGGGATACACTTTGGAGGCCCCGTGGACTCATCGCGAACAAGGTTCGCTCCTACGGGTGGCTTCGCTCGGGCCTGGTATTTGAGCCATCCATGACCCGACGGGCGCGCAAAATCGTCGTCACCGGCCGGGTGCAGGGTGTGGGCTATCGTCCGTTCGTGTACGTGACGGCGCAGGCGCTGGGGCTGAAGGGCTCGGTGCTGAATGGCTCGGGCAAGGTGTTCATCCACGCCGAGGGCACGCCTGAGAGCCTGGAGCGGCTGGAGACCGCCCTGGTAGAGTCCGCGCCACCCCTGGCGCGACCCGAACTTTCCTCCTCGGAAGCGGCCGAGTGGAGCGGCGCCACCGCCTTCGAAATCCTGGCCAGTGACGCGGCGACCGAGCCGGAGATCCACGTTCCGCCGGATATGTTCACCTGCGACGACTGCCTGGCCGAATTGACCGGTCCGCAGGAACGGCGCTTCGGCTACCCCTTCATCAACTGCACGCAATGTGGCCCGCGCTACACGATCATCAAGGCCATGCCCTACGACCGGCCGAACACGTCGATGGCGGATTTCCCGTTATGCGACGCCTGCCGGGCGGAATACGAATCCCCGGTCGACCGCCGGTTCCATGCGCAGCCCCTGGCCTGCCCGGAGTGCGGTCCAAAGCTGGAGTTCGTAAACACTGTAGGAGCCCGCTCTGCGGGCCCGCTCCAACAGGCGGTCGCCGCGATCGAGGCGGGGCAGGTGGTGGCCATCAAGGGCGTGGGCGGTTACCACCTGGTTTGCGACGCCGCCAGCGATGCCGCCGTGGCGCGCCTGCGCGATCGCAAGCGTCGGCCGCACAAACCACTGGCCGTGATGTTTCCGCTCGCCGGCGGCGACGGGCTGGACGCGCTGCGTGCGCAACTCGACCTGGACGAGGTCGCGGCGGCTGCCGTCGCAGATCCCGCGCGGCCGATCGTACTGATCCGCAAGGGAGCGGGCTACGGCCTGAGCGCGGGGCTGGCGCCGGGCCTGGACGAACTGGGAGCCTTTCTGCCATACAGCCCCTTGCACCACCAGCTGCTGGCGTCGCTGGGCCGGCCGATCGTGGCCACCTCCGGAAACATCAGCGGCGAGCCGGTCATTACCGACAACGCAGAGGCCCAACAGCGGCTCTCGGGGGTGGCCGACGCCTTCCTCCACCACGACCGGCCCATCGTGCGGCCGGCGGACGACCCGGTGCTGCGGCCGATGGCCGGTGCGCCGCGGGCGATCCGGCTGGGGCGGGGGATCGCCCCCCTGGAGTGGCCCCTGGGCGGATCCCTGTCCCGCCCCCTGGTCGCCACCGGCGGCCACATGAAGGTGACCGTGGCCCTCGCCTGGGGCGAGCGGGCCGTGGTATCGCCCCATGTGGGCGACCTGGATAGTCCAAGGAGTAATGATGTATTCAATCAAGTAATCAATGATCTACAAAGGCTATATGATGTAAAACCTGAGATGATTGTCTGTGACCTGCATCCGGGCTACGCTAGCACGCGGTGGGCGCGGCGGCAGGACTTGCCGATGCTGCAGGTGCAGCACCACGCCGCCCACGCCTCGGCGCTGGCCGGCGAACACCCGGACGTGGAGCGCTGGCTGGTGTTCACCTGGGACGGCGTCGGGTACGGCAGCGACGGCAGCCTGTGGGGTGGCGAAGCGCTGGCCGGAAGCCCGGGCGCCTGGCGCCGCACGGCCAGCTTCCGGCCGTTCCGACTGGTCGGGGGCGACAAGGCCGGCCGGGAACCCTGGCGTTCGGCAGCGGCGTTGCTGTGGGCGGAAGCCAGGGAGTTCAGGATCAGTGAGGGGGCGCCGGGTGATGATCGCCCGGAGAGCGGGCTCCTGCGGGTGGCGCATGATGGCTGGCGGAAGAACATCAATGCCTTTGAAACCTCCGCGGTGGGCCGGCTGTTCGACGCGGCGGCGGCGCTGGTGCTGGACCGTAACATCGCCAGCTTCGAAGGCCAGGGGCCGATGGAGCTCGAGCACATCGCGGCGGACGGATGCCCGCCGGTTCCGCTGCGACTGCTCGAAGACGGGCAGGGCGTGTTGCGGGCGGACTGGGCGCCGCTGGTCGACATGCTGACGGACAGGGATCGGCCGGCCCCGGAGCGCGCCGGGGTTTTTCACGAGTCCATGGCGCAGTCGCTGCTCGTCCAGGTTTCTAAGATTCGCGAACGCACGCCGTTCGACGCCGTCGGGCTGAGTGGCGGTGTGTTCCAGAATCGCCGCCTGACCGAGCGCGTGGTAGATTTGGCGACCGCGGCGGGCATTGACGTGCGCCTGCACTGTGCAGTGCCGGCGAACGACGGCGGCCTCAGCTTCGGCCAGGTCATCGAGGCAATGCATTTGTAGGTGTGGGAGCAGGCTTGCCTGCGATCAAGCCGGGGGTCGAACCCGGGACATCGCAGGCAAGCCTGCTCCCACCGAAACATCGGTTCTCTCTGACAGAAACGAAAATGGACAAACACATCTCACTGGCACACGGCAACGGCGGGCGCTACATGCGCGAACTGATCGCAGAGATTTTCGCGCGACATCTCGCGGATCCGGAGCGCGAATGGTCGCTGAATGTCTCGCTGGATGCGGCCCCGATCGCACTCGATGGCGGCGAGCCCTACATGACCACAGACGGCTTCATCGTGCAGCCGCTGGAATTTCCCGGAGGCGATATCGGCTCGCTGGCGGTCAACGGGACGGTCAACGACCTCGCCGTATCGGGCGCCACGCCCCGGTTCCTGTCCCTGAACGCCTTTATCGAGGAAGGCCTGGAGATCGCCACGCTGGAGCGGATCGTCAAGAGCCTGGCCGCCGCCGCCCAGGCCGCCGGCGTGCAGGTGGTGGCCGGGGACACCAAGGTGCTGCCGCGCGGCGAGGGCGGCGGGCTGTACCTGGCGACGACCGGCGTGGGCCTGCGGCCGCCCGGGTTAAAACTGGGAATGGAATTCATCCGGCCGGGCGATTGCGTACTGGTCAGCGGGCCCGTCGGGGACCATGGCATCGCCGTGATGCTGGCCAGGGAGGACTTCGAAATCAGCGGCAATGTGCGCTCCGACTGCGGTCACGTCATCGAACTGGCGGCGGCTGCGCGTGGCTTCGACGGACTGCGATTCATGCGTGATCCCACGCGGGCGGGTCTCGCCGGGGTTTCTTACGAGATTGCCCAGCATGCAGGCGTCACCGTGCGCCTGCGCGAGAACGACGTACCGGTGCGTGATCCCGTGCGCATGGTCTGTGAAATGCTGGGCTACGACCCCTACTACTTGGCCTGCGAGGGTAGGGTGGTGGCGGTGGTGGCTGAAGAGCAGGCTGATTCCCTGCTCGAGACGTGGCGCGGCATCGACGCCGGCGCGGAAGCGGCCCTGATTGGCTGCATCGAAGAAGGCGCCGCCCGCATCGTCCTCGAAACCGAGCTCAGCGGCGAACGCATACTGGACGACCTGGAAGAGGATCCTCTTCCCAGGATCTGCTGAAGAAATGTGGGAGCACCCTTGGGTGCGATCGATCTTTGGTCTGAAGCTCGATCGCAGGCAAGGGTGCTCCCACAGCGATCATCCGCAGCCGGGCATCCGGTCGTTCGCCGGCAGGTTGTAATTGTCCGGGCCGAGGATCTCCTGGATCTTCATCAGGGCCGGGCGCAGCTCCTTCCATTCCGCGCCGGCGGCCGAAGGCGAGAACGCCTTGACCAGGTCGTCTTCGCGCGTGTAGCGCCACGCCTGGATCTTGGTTCCCGACCAGGAGAACGCCCGCATCAGCGTATTCAGATTTTCCTGCTTGTCGTCAACCGCCACGATCAGGGTCGGGTAGGGCGCTCCTGAGCGGTCCAGCAGGGCCTTGAGTGCGGCGCCCTTGTCCTGCCCGCTCACAAATTCCACCCCGTCTTCATAAACGACCGGGCGCTTGAACCCTTCGGGCATCAGCGGCTCGGTGAAGCCCCGTTGTGGTGGCCAGGCACTGGGCCAGAAGCTGAAGCCGTTACGGCGCAGTTCGCGGAACGTGGAAAGGCGATAATCAACCCCTCGCGAGGTCAGCGCGATGACCCTGACGCCGGCTTCCTGCATGCGTCGTACCTGGTCCGCCGCGTTCGGCTGGGTCGGGCGCATGGCGCTGGCAAAGAATATCGCGCCCATCGCCGCGTTGCGGTCACCCACGACCAGGTCGCTGCAGGGGTGCATCGCGCTCATGTCTTTTTGCCAGTAGTACCACTGGTCGGACCCCAGGTCCTGTTCCATCGCCAGCAGCGTGTTGTCGATGTCCAGCGCCACCAGCACGTTCGAACCGCCGTACTTGCCGGCCAGGTCGAGCGAGAGTTCGGTAATGAGCTGAAGTTCGTCGGTGGTGCCCAGCAGATTCTGGGCTGGCGGCGGTGGCTCTTTGGGCGCGGCTGCCGCTGCGCTTCCCCCCGATTTTTGCGCCGGCGCCGCAGCGCAGGCCGAAAGCACGGCCACGATCGCGACCACAAAGAAAATTCTGAGGAATCGGACGTCCATTTCCATCTTCTCCGGAATGCATTTACCCCTGTAGCGCAATATCGTGCCAGTGAATTCGCGGTTTCGCAACGTAATTCATTGATAATGCGGTCGGCATCCCCTAAAATTGCCCGCCTTCCAGCGCCGCATCCACCGTCGGTCCGGATGGTCGAAAGACACGCTAAAGTCCAGGATACGGAGAGGTGCCGGAGTGGTCGAACGGGCTCGCCTGGAAAGTGAGTGTACGGTGTTGAGCCCGAGCGGCAGGACAGCCGCGAGGAAGGCGACTGCCAGGAGGCAGCCGTCGCCGGCGGCTCGGAGAGCCGCTACGCAAGTCAACCGAAGGCAAATCTCTAAGTGAGAGTGACTTTCGAGGTTTAATGGGCAGGATGCCCGGAGTAATCCCGACCGAACGCCGCGCAGCGGCCAAAAGGTCGACAGACAAGCTAAAGTCCAGGATACGGAGAGGTGCCGGAGTGGTCGAACGGGCTCGCCTGGAAAGTGAGTGTACGGTGTTGAGCCGTACCGAGGGTTCGAATCCCTCCCTCTCCGCCAATTAAGCACGTAAGTGTCTGAAAACGCATGCTAAGTTTTGCATATGTTATTTCGTTACCTTACTTGTTCCCTCAGATCTTCGACTATCCCCTCTGAATGTTCATATTCATTTGAAGGAAAAGGTCTCGGTAGTTGGAAGTGACCTCTCGCCCTGATCCCGGGCGAAAAGGTGCGACTTGAACCGCTATCGGGGAAATTTCGTAAATCTTTCGGGGATCGTTTGTCGCCTGCGGGCGAATTACTTGGTATGTTCCAACGAAGCGTATGTTCAGTGCACAAGGCTTGCAGGTTGCAGGACATCGAGTGTGTCGTCCTGGGCGCATTACCAAGTGATCACAATCATTGGAGAGGAGTGACCAATGAACAGCCCCCGTATCGCCGCCCGGCCATCCGCTTGGCACATCGTGTCGTTAACGATCCTTGCGCTGTTGTTCTCGTCTTCGGCAATGGCCGTGGACTGCTCGTCGGCGAATATCTCGCTGACTTCCCAAACCGATATCGACAATTTCCAGACTGACTATGGTGGGGGCGGTACCTGTGACACGGTGACGGGTGACCTGTACATTCAAGACACGAACGCAACCAATCTCGACGGCCTGTCGGCGCTCACCAGTGTCGGTGGCGGTTTCCTTATCGTGAACAACACGGCTCTGACCGATATCAGCGGGCTGTCGTCACTGACCAACGTCGGCGGCCACCTGTTTTTGCGCTTCAACTCGGCTCTGACCCAGGTCGACGGCTTGTCGTCCCTGGTCACTGTCGGCGAGAGTTTCCTGCTGCAGGAAAATGGCCTGATCAATGTGAATGGGCTGTCTTCACTGAGCAGTGTGGGCATGAACATGGGTATCGACGGCGAGAACGCCCTGACAAATCTCGCCGGCCTGTCGGGACTGGTCAGCGTCGGCAATGACGTCATCATTCAGCTGAACGACAATCTTGCCGATGTGAGTGATTTGTCGTCACTGGCAACTATCGGTGGCGATCTTTACTTCCTGAACGATGACGCCCTGACAAATGTCAGTGGCCTCTCCTCACTAGCCAGCATCGGGGGCGACCTCTATGTTGGGTATAACGACAGCCTGACTGCCGTGGACGGATTTTCTGCACTGACGAGTGTGGGGGGTAACCTGACGTTTCCTTCCAATCCAATCCTGGCCGACGTCAACGGCCTTTCCAACCTCATCTCGGTAGCCAGCGACGTATCCGTGACAGACAACGCTTCGTTGTCGCTTTGCACGGGCCTGACCGCCTTGCTGGACACGGTGGACGACGGTGATCCGGGCCCCGGGGTGGATCCTGTACCCGATGTCGGCGGGACGGTGACCCTGAGCGGCAACCTGTTCGGCTGTAATTCGATCGGCGAGGCGCTACACCTGGTCGATCTCGTACTCAGCGTCACGGACACGCCAGACCCGGTCCTGGCGGGCTCGGGTCCGGACAACCTGACCTACACCCTCGAACTCGAGAACCTGGGCCCTTGGGACGCAACCACCGTCTCCGTCAGCGTGGTTCCGAGCCTGCCGACCGGTGTCACGGTCAGCGGCTCGACCGCCAGCGCGGGCACCTCCTTTGACGGTAGCACCTGGACGGTTGGGGCGTTGCCGGCCGGCGACCCGAGCGTGACGCTGGAGCTGAGCCTGACGGTCGATGGCACGGCTTCGTCCTGTACCGACTGCATATCGGTCACGGCCACGGCGACGGCCGACCAGGACGACAGCGACCCCGCCAACAACACCGATGTTGCGAGCGCGACTTCGATCGAGCGAGCTGCCGACGCGCCGACCTCGTTCGACACCACGATTGTCTTCACCAACGGTTACGAAGGCACGGGGTCGGTGACGCTGACGTGCAACAACGGCGAACCGCTGGTTCAGACCTTCGACATCAGCCCGGGCCTGCCGGTGAACTTCGTGATCACGCAGCTCGACTTCGTGGACCCGGACGTGAACTGCCAGGTGACGCTGGACGCAATCGATGACGGCTACGTCGGCAGCAGCTTTACGGCCAACGCCGTGCTCACCGATGGCGCCTGCCTGTTCTCGGCCACACCCGAAGCCGGCGAGGCGCCGTTCAACCTCACGCTGGATCGCGCCAATACCTGCGAGATCGTGGCGGAGCCGGTGGCGTCGACTTTCGAGGTATCGAAGCAATGGCTGTTCGAAGGCAACAGTGTCAACGACGGCAGTGACATCAGCCAGGATGCGACCATTCACGTTTACTGCTCGCCGGCGGCGATTAACACCGGTCCGAGCTTCGGCCAAGTGGACTGGTGGGCGTATCCGAATGGTGACGACGGCTTCAGCTACGGTTTCTATCCGTCACCGGAAGGTGGGACCACCTGCTACGCGGTGGAGAGCGGTCTGGATTCGTCGGTCGAGTCCGACCAGGGCTGTGCCAGCGGCACCGACTTCGAAGTGGGTGACGGCACCAAGGGCTGCACGATCACCAACACGGTGTTCTTCGAAGGCATCCCGACGCTGAGCCATTGGGGCCTGGCGATCCTGGCGGTGCTGACGCTAGGCGTGGGCCTGGTGGGCTTCCGCCGCTTCGCGTAAACCGAAAAAGGTTCGGTCCTACCGCGGGCTTCACTACGCCCCCGTAGGAGTGGCCGTTGGCCGCGATTTGCTCACCAGGCCACTGCACCTGGTCCCGAGCAAGGCTCGGTCCTACGGCGGGCTAAACCTCGCCCCCCGTAGGAGCGAACCTTGTTCGCGATTCCGGTTCAGCCCAATGCGCTCCCCACCTCGCGCGCTGTCCACCGCTCCTGCAGCTCTTCCAGCACATCCTGGTGACAGAGCACCACCGCCTCGTCGCCCGTTTTGAGCTCTGTGGTGTCGTCCGGAAGGATGAACTTCTCTCCCCGGTACACGATGACCAGCCGCGCCTCGTCCGGCAGCTTCAGTTCCGCGACCGTGACGGCGTCGTCGGCTGCCACCACGAACGAGAAAAGTGCCGCGTCGTGCCTGATCATCGCGGAAATCTGCAAGGGGGTTTCGCCTTCGACCATCGCCAGCAGGTTTCGGCTGATTGCGCGGCTGGGGATGATCGGGTTTTCCAGGCCCAATTCCAGGCAGATGTGCTCGAACTCGGGGTCGTCGATGCGCGTGACAACATGACGGAACCCTAGAGAGCGTCCGAGCAGGCTGGCGATGATGTTGGTCTGGTCGTTATTGGTCAGGCAGAAGAGGAATTCGCTGGCTTCGGGATCGGTTTCGCGCAGGATGGCGGGCTTGCTGCCGTCGCCGTGTATGACCCCGCAACCCATTTCGGAGGAGAGCGTTTTCACGGTTTCGGCGTCCCTCTCGACGATGACGACATCGTGGCCGGCCTTCAGCAACAGGTGTGCCGTGTGCACGGTCAGACGGGAAGCGCCTACGAATACGGTTCTCATAAATCGCTATACCTCCTTCCGGTCCAGAGCCCCGGATACAGCAAGCACACGAGCGCGATCACTTCCACGCGCCCGGCGATCATGTCGAAACAAAGCACGGCCTTGAGGGCCGCTGGAAGGTCCGGCGAGACGATGCCCGTGGACAGGCCGACGGTGCCGACGGCCGATGCCACCTCGAACAGGGCGTCGAGCGGTTCGTAGCCATACCACAGGAACGGCAGCCAGCTGAGCGCCAGTACAGCCACCAGCAAACCACCGATCAGCATCGCTTCCTGAATCCGCTCCGGTTCCAGGACCTTGCCCTGCGACCGGGGTTCGATGACGGCATGGGCCGGCGCCGAGGCCCGCCTCAATGTCACCAGCAGGTACTGGGCGATGATGCGAAGCCGGTGAATCTTGAGGCCCCCGGCCGTCGAACCCAGGCAACCGCCGATGAACATGGCGAGCACCAGCACCAGCTTGGCGGCTGAATCCAGCGCGCCGATGTCCGCGTTGGAAAAGCCCGTGGTGCTCAGCGCGGACAGACCCAGGATCACCCCTTTCGCCACCCCGGCCTCCGCCGTATCGCCCCGCGCCAGCATCATCAGGCTGAGTGCAATGCACAGCAGCACCGACAGCAGCAGAAAGGTCCTGAGCTCCTGGTTCCCCGCCACCTGCCGCCGCGGGCCCTGCCAGATGCGCAGGTAGATTGCCAGCGAGATGGCGCCGGCGACGCCGCCTGACATGACGGCCAGTTGGACGGGGAAGGGGAGATGGGCAAGGCTGTCGTCGGCCGAGGAAAAACCGCCGGTGGAAATCGCGCTGAGGCCGTGCAACAAGCCCTCGAAGCCCCGGCCCAGCGCCCACCAGCACACCAGGGCCGCGAGCACCGTCAATACCAGGTAAACGATCAGGACCCGCCGGGCGTAGACCAGCGCGGACGTCACAAAGCCCTTGCCTTCGGGCAGTTCCAGAAGCTGCGAGCTGGCCTCGGAACGCTGCATGAGCATCGTCACGGACAGCACGACGATACCCAGCCCGCCATACCATTGCATCCACGACCGGGTGAACAGCAGGGTTCTGTCCAGGTGTTCGAGCGGCCCGACGTTGCTGAGTCCCGTGGTCGTCACGGCCGACACGGTCTCGAAGAACAGCACGTGCAGGGGCAGACCGCTGGGTGCCAGCGCCAGCACCATCAGCAGCGGGGTGATTCCGAAGGCGGCGCAGGCCAGCACGTAGCCTTCGCTGGTCAACAGACGATGTGGATCGGGCAGCTTGCGCGACAGGTTTCCCAACGCGGCGAGTACGACCATCAGCGGCAGCAGGGTCCAGAGGTATTTCCACTCTTCAAACCAGGCGGCCGCCAGGGCTGACGGCAGGCACAGGATGGCCAGGACGATGGACAATTGCCCGCCGATGCGCGCCAGGACGCCCATGCGCACTGCGTGGACCAGCGATTTGTAGCCCTCGGTTTGACTCATGGCCCTCGGGTCGGCGTGCCTTCACAAAGCGTGATCGTGCATGCCATTCACCCTTCAATGTTCGGTGGGAACCCGCCTCCGCGGCATTGACGCTCGTCACGTACTTCGTTGGTTTCGACGTGGCCTCGACGGGTTGCATCGTTTGGTTGCGGCAGTGGGGGCTGCGATATAGCGTATCCCGAGCAACGCTCGGTCCTACAGCGGGTTTCGCCTGGCCCCCCGTAGGAGCGGCCGTTGGCCGCGATCTGTCCGCCGGGCCGCCGCAGCTGATCCCGAGCAATGCTCGGTCCTACGGCAGGCTTCGCCTGGCCCCCGTAGGAGCGGCCGTTGGCCGCGATTTGTCCGCCGGGCCGCAGAAGCTGATCCCGAGCAATGCTCGGTCCTACAGCGGGTTTCGCCTGGC
>JASFKQ010000107.1:0-12527 GCA_050118555.1 Lysobacterales bacterium | reverse complement strand
CGTTTTTCCTCCATCGTCTGTGACAGCCCGGACGCCAGCGCGAGCAGAGTCTTGCCGGTGCCCGCGGTGCCCATCAGCGTGACGAAGTCGATCTCCGGGTCCATCAGCAGGTTGAGCGCGAAGTTTTGTTCACGATTGCGGGCGTGGATGCCCCAAACGCTCTTGCGGCCCTCGTAATAGTCGTCGACCAGGCGCAGCAGGACGCTGTCGTCATCGAGTTGCTTGACCATGGCCTCGATTCCCCCTTCGTCGCCGATGGCCACGCACTGGTTCGGATACCAGCCGTTCTCGCCCCCGACGGGCACCCGGTAGTGGGCGTGGCCGCTCTCGGTCCATGACTCGAGCTCGGGATGCGCATCCCAGAAGCTTTCATCGTGAAGCCTCATGCCGCGGTACAGCAGGCTGAGGTCGTCCAGCGCCCGGTCGTTGTAGTAGTCCTCTGCCAGCACGCCGAGGATGGCGGCCTTGATCCTCAGGTTGATGTCTTTGGAGACAAGCACGATTTCGCGGTCGGGATGCGCATCCTTCAGGGCGAGGGCCGTGCTGAGGATCTCGTTGTCGGCAAACGAGCCGTCCCGCAACAGGCTCGAATGGGTTTCCGGCATCGCAGTCTGGAAAAACAGGCGTCCGCTGCCCGCCCTCAGTTCGAGGCCCTCCGGTTCCCGCAGTTCCAGCCCGTCTTCCAGGCTCGACGGGCCATGGCGGTCCATCATTTCGCCGATGAAGCGACTTACCTGCCGGACGTTTCGCGCGACCTCGGAAAGGCCTTTCTTGGCCGCGTCGAGTTCCTCAAGCACCATCATGGGCAGGAAAACATCGTGTTCTTCAAAGCGGAAAATCGAGGTGGGATCGTGCATCAGGACATTGGTGTCGATGATGTACAGACGTTTGTCGCTTCCCATCAGTGGGCTGTTCCTCGCAGGCAGGTTGGCAACGGGCGGTCAGAGGGCCTGGGCGGCTTCGAGCACTTCTTCGGCGTGTCCCTTGACCTTCACCTTGCGCCATTCGTGGCGCAGAACACCGCCGCCGTCGATCAGGAACGTGCTGCGCACGACGCCCATGACCTTGCGGCCGTACATGTTCTTCTCGTGAATTACGTCGAACTGGCGGCAAAGTTCCTCGTCGGCGTCCGACAGCAGGTCGAAGGGGAACGACTGCTTGGCCTTGAAGTTCTCATGCATCTTCAGGCTATCGCGGGACACTCCGAGGATGTCGGTACCCGCCTCGATGAACCGGGGATACAGGTCGCGAAAATTCTGGCCCTCGAGCGTGCAGCCGGACGTGTTGTCCTTGGGGTAGAAATAGATGACCAGGTTTTTGCCTTTGAAGTCCTTCAGCGACACTGTCTTGTCACCGGTGGCGGGCAGGGAGAAATTGGCTACTTTCTTGCCGATGGTGACCATCCACACTCCATGTCGGGCATTGATCGAACGACCGGTTCAGCATACTTGTCAGTGTGTTGCGCCGCAAGTACCATGGCGGCCTGTCTTCATCGTCCCGGGTTCATGTTCAACGGCAGTATCGCAGCACTGGTCACGCCATTCACGGGGCGGGGCGAAATCGACTTCGCTGCCCTCGAAAAGCTGGCCCGGTTTCACCGGGAAAACGGTACCGACGCGTTGGTGATCGCCGGCACGACCGGCGAATCCGCGACGTTGACGGCGCCCGAGTACACGGCGCTCCTCAAATGGGCCGTCGGCCGCTTTGACGGCGTCCTTCCGGTGCTGGCCGGTACCGGAAGCGCGTCGACCGCGGTGGCCGTGGAACGCACCCGCCTGGCCTGCGGGTTGGGCGCCGACGCCGTGCTCGTCGTGACGCCTTACTACAACCGCCCGACGCAAAAAGGGCTCGAAGCCCATTTCCGAACCGTGGCGGACGCGTCGGACAAGCCGCTTGTGCTTTACAATGTTCCAACGCGGACGGCGGTCGATCTGCAGCCTGAAACGGTGGAACGGTTGTCGGGCCACCCACGGATCGTGGGCATAAAGGAAGCCGTCGGGGCCCCTGAGCGCGTGCGGGAACTGGTATCCCGTTGCGGTGCGGGATTCACGGTACTGAGCGGTGACGACGGCAGTTGCCTGTCCGCGATGAAGGAGGGTGCGAGGGGGGTCGTGTCGGTGGCGGCGAACGTGGCTCCTGGCGCGATGCGGGAACTCTGCGCCGAGGCGGCCGCCGGAAGTTGGGAGCGGGCGGAGAGGCTGAACGACCGCTTGCGGCCGCTGTTCAGGGCTTTGATGCTCGAATCCAATCCCATTCCTGTAAAATGGTCGCTTTGCGAAATGAACCTGATCGGGCCGGGTATCCGGCTTCCGCTCACCGAACTGGACGAATCGCTCCGCGCGCCGCTCAGGCAATGCCTGTCGGAGCTGGGGCTCCTGAAGTGATAAACATGCATGTAATCCCATCGCGAACTGCGGCCGTGGCCGCCTGTGCCCTGGCCATCCTGCTGTCTGCATGCTCCTCGGAGAGCAAGCGACCCGAGTACTACGGCTCGGTGGAAGCGCCGACCCTGAACATTCCCGAAGGCCTCAGCACTCCGGACCACAGCGCGGCGCTCGTCATCAGAACCGCCCCGCTGCCGCCGCCCAGCCCGCCCATGGAGACCAAGCCGCCCAGGATTTCCAACACCACTTCCGGTGTCAACGCGAACTCGCGCCTGAGCTGGTCCGCCAGGGGCCTTTACCTGACCGTCAAGGACTCGCCGGAAAGCGTGCACCGGCGGCTCGGGATCGTCATCGAGCGTGCGGGCATGCAGCGCATTCGCGTCGACGACAAGGGGGTCTACCGTTTCGACTACTACCAGGACTTCGAGGACGAGGGCGGGTTTTTCAGCAAGCTGGCGTTCTGGAGGGGCAACGACGAGGAAGATTACAGCGGCGCCTACCAGGCCTTCACCGAGCCCGACGGGGATAACACGCGCGTTTACATCAAGTACGCCGACGGAACGGATTGTGAACCCGACGCGGCCGAACACCTGCTGACGGTTATCGAAGCCCGCCTGGGCTAGCGGCGGATTCCGCCCGAAGCGTCGCGGGTACCCGGCACCTCCCTGGACCCATCGTCACAGGTCGTTGCCGATAGCGGCCGGGCCCCAAACGAAGCGGGCGACGAAAAAGATCCCAGGTAAAGCGACTTGCGAGGTGACCTGTTCAGGCTATCGTTCGAGCAGGTCGAGCTTGCCCGTCTTGCCATCCCACTGCTCGGCGTCTTCCGGCGGGTCCTTCTGCTCGGTAATGACCGGCCATTCGCGGGACAGTTCGGCGTTGAGCTCGATGAACATCTCCTGCCCGGCAGGCAGGTCGTCTTCGGGGTAAATGGCTTCAGCGGGACACTCGGGCTCGCAGAGGGTGCAGTCGATGCACTCTTCCGGGTCGATTACGAGGAAATTGGGTCCCTCGTGGAAGCAATCGACCGGGCAGACTTCGACACAGTCGGTGTATTTGCACTTGATGCAGTTTTCAGTGACTACGAATGTCATGGCGAAGGCCTTCCGCGGCGGACAATATGCATGCCGGAGAAATGGCGCTCCCTACGAGAATCGAACTCGTGTTTCCGCCTTGAGAGGGCGGCGTCCTGGACCGCTAGACGAAGGGAGCGGCGATCCGATCGGTCATCAACTCGAAGCTCATGCTCGACCGGCCGCTCATGTTAAACTAGCGCGACCGCTTCATTCAACCTGTCATAAAAGCGTAAATCGCCATTAACGAGTTCGTTACCATTCCCCAGTCCGAGCACCGGATCAGGCTCAAGGAGCTCTGCCCCCATGCGACGGAGGTTGTCCGCGACCTGCAACAGGCCGGTTTCGAGGCGTTCATAGTCGGCGGGAGCGTCCGCGATCTGCTGCTCGGCAAAGCTCCGAAGGACTTCGACGTCGCCACCAGCGCGACGCCGGAAGAGGTGCAATCCGTCTTTCCCCGCTGCCGCCTGATCGGACGAAGGTTCCGCCTGGCCCACGTACGTAAAGGCGGTGCGCTGATCGAGGTTGCGACGTTCCGGGGCGCCGTGGATCCGGACGACGGTCACGGGGACGCCAAGGGCCGTATCCTGCGCGACAATGTGTTCGGCACGGTGGAAGAAGACGCCGTACGTCGCGACTTCACCATCAACGCCCTGTTCCTGGACCCGGTGAGCGGTGAGATCCGGGATTACGTGGGTGGCTACCGGGACCTGGCCGACCGCGTGCTGCGCCTTATCGGCGATCCGGCCCTGCGCTACCGCGAGGACCCGGTCAGGCTGCTGCGGGCGGCGCGCTTCGTCGCCAAGCTCGGGGTGGAACCCGAGGAGGAGACCTCGCGGGAGGTCCCCGCCCTCGCTCATTTGCTCAGGGATGTTCCATCGGCACGACTGTTCGAGGAAATCTGCAAATTGTTCCTGACCGGGCACGGCTTGCGCAGCATGGAGGCCCTGCAGCGATTCGGTCTCAGCACGACCCTGTTTCCCGGCTTGGCGGACGGCTCGGGGCCAGGCAAGGTCCAGGCGGGTCCCGTTCTCTGGAAGACACTGGAAAATACGGACGAGCGCGTCCGGGCCTCGAAGCCCGTCACGCCCGCATTCCTGTTCGCCGCCTTGTTGTGGCAGCCCGTCCGGGACCGGTTCGAGGAACTGGTGGCTGGCGGCGATGCGGAATTCGTGGCCATGATGAAGGCTGCAGAAGAAGCGATCGCCGGGCAGTCCCGACAGACAGCGATTCCGCGACGGTTCAGCGCGGTCACACGCCAGATCTGGGTGATGCAGATCCGCTTCAAGCGGACGCGGGGCAAGCGGTGGAAACGCCTGCTTCACGAGGACAAGTTCCGGGCGGGCTACGACTTCCTGAAGCTCCGCCAGGTGGAAGATCCGGACCTGGAACCCCTGGTTGCTTTCTGGACGGAGGCCCAGGCCGAGGCCGGTATCGAGCCCGCGGCGAACAACGTTCAGAAAGCCAAGGGGCGCAGCCGCCAGGGGCGGTACCACAGGCGCAGGGCACGCCCGGCCGGATAGCGCCGGCACCGTGATGAAAGCCTGGATCGGGCTCGGGGGTAACGCAGAGGACAGCTGCGAGCTGCTGTCGGAGGCCCTTCGGCGCCTCGGCTCGACACCGGGAATCGGGAGACCGTGCACGTCACGTTTTTTCCGGACCGCGCCCTGGGGGGTGCCGGATCAACCGGATTTCGTAAACGCCGTTGCGGAAGTCGAGACAGACCTCTCGCCGGAAGCATTGCTGGACGTCCTGCTGGACGTCGAGCGGGCGTTGGGACGCAAGCGGGACGGGACTCGCTGGGGCCCGCGCCCCATCGACCTCGATCTGCTCGCCTGCGATGAGTTGGTGGTGCGAACGGACCGGCTGATCCTTCCGCATCCACGGATGCACGAGCGGGCCTTCGTGCTCGTGCCGTTGCTGGAACTCGAGCCGTCATTCCTGATCCCGGGGCGGGGTAGCGCTGCGCACTGCCTGGAACGTTTGGATTCCCGCGAAGTCGATTCAGTGACCCCGCTGGCGAACCAAGAGGAGGAGAACTGAAACATGCCTACCAAGCCTGTGACGATAGATCGCCTGACCGAGATGAAGCACGCGGGTGAGAAAATCGCGATGCTCACCTGCTACGACGCGACCTTCGCGCGCGCCATGGATAGCGCCGGCGTCGATATTATCCTGGTGGGTGATTCGCTTGGCATGGTCGTGCAGGGACGGGAGTCGACCATTGGGGTCAGCGTGGACGACGTGGCCTACCACGTTGGTTGCGTGGCCCGCGGGCTCGAGCGCACGTTCCTGCTTGCAGACATGCCGTTCGGCAGTTTCCACAGCCCGACGGTTGCGATGGAAAACGCCGTGGAGTTGCTG
This sequence comes from Lysobacterales bacterium, assembly GCA_050118555.1. Lineage (GTDB taxonomy): Bacteria > Pseudomonadota > Gammaproteobacteria > Xanthomonadales > SZUA-36 > CALKKN01. Next base: position 6,706 of record JASFKQ010000107.1, on the reverse strand, counting down.
GCTGCGGGCGGCGCCATGGTCAAGCTCGAAGGCGCCGGGCCGATGCTGGACGTGGTTGATTACCTGACCAGCCGCAGCGTGCCGGTATGCGGCCATGTGGGCCTGACGCCCCAGAGTGTCCATCAATTGGGCGGTTTCAAGGTGCAGGGCAGGGACGCCGCGGCCGCGGAACAGTTGTTGCAGGATGCGGCTGCGTTGCAGCAGGCGGGCGCCCAGTTGCTGGTCGTCGAGTGCGTCCCGGCCCAACTGGGCGTGGAGTTGTCGGGACGGCTGGACATCCCGGTGATCGGCATCGGCGCGGGTTCCGGCTGCGACGGGCAGGTGCTCGTCATGCACGACATGCTCGGCCTCGCCCGGCGGCCACCGAAGTTCGTTGCCGACTTCATGGCCGGGGCCGGAACGATCCAGCAGGCCTTCGAGGCCTATGTGCGCGAAGTCCGGGAAGGCCGCTTCCCTTCCGCGGAGCACGAGTATCGCTGATGGAAAAAGCGGTCAGCCGCGACGGGTTATGGAAATTCACGACGGACTGGAAGCGCCGGGATTGCCGCGTTGCCCTGGTGCCGACGATGGGCAATCTGCACGCAGGCCATCTGGCGTTGCTGCGCCACGCGAGAGAACGGGCCGACCGTACGGTGGTCAGTATCTTTGTGAACCCCACGCAATTCGGTCCCGGAGAGGATTTTGCGGCCTATCCACGCACGCTCGAAGCCGACCTGCAGGTGCTGGAATCGAACGGCTGCGACCTGGCATTCGTGCCAACCGATACGTGCGTCTATCCGAACGGAATTGCCGGGGCAGTCCGCGTCACGGCTTCGCCATCGTTATCGTCCATACTGGAGGGGCGGAACCGACCGGGGCATTTCGACGGCGTGGTCACCGTTGTCGCGCGGCTATTCAACCTCGTCGGGCCGGACTTGGCGGTCTTTGGCGAAAAGGACTTTCAGCAGCTGCTGGTGATCAGGCACATGACCGCGGACCTTGGTTACCCGGTAGCCATCGATTCGGTGCCAACGGTCAGGGAGGAGAGTGGCCTGGCGAGGAGTTCGCGCAATCGCTACCTGGACGAAGAGCAACGGGCGGCGGCATGCGGGTTAAGCGCCGCGCTGCAGCAGGCCGTGCGGATGCTGGCGCAGGGAGCGGATCGCGGGCGCGTCGAACGAGCCGGGACGCAACGGCTGGCGCAGCACGGCCTGGAGGTCGATTACTTCGTGGTTCGGCGCGCGGCGGATCTCGCAGTACCGGAGCCTGGCGACGCGCCGCTGCGGGTCCTCGCCGCGGCACGTTGCGGAAGGACGCGCCTGATCGACAACATGGCTGCCGATTGAGGTTGCATTTGTGGAAATTAGTGGTATTATTACAACCAACCTTGGTAAAACTGCAACGTTTTACGAGGGCGCAGGGCGCGAAAGACGGGTACATCACTCCAAAAGCCTGCCTCTCCTCCTAACCGGGGAGAGGCTTTTTTTTCGCCTGAATTCCCGCTGGCTTTCCTCAGGTCAGACCCAGTTAAATCCTTTTAAACCAATCACTTATTCTGAAGTCTTTTCGCGGGACCCAAGGTTCCGGGCACAATTTTCAGCCATGCTTCACCGGCCACCTGCCCCCTGGCGACCGAGTTCCCGCGCACCCGAAACGGAGCCCGATGAACGATGAACAATACCCCCGGAGTTTCTTCCGAACTCATCCAAGTGTTGCAAAAAAACAACGTTAACGGCCCCTCGCTGGCCGAGCGCCTGCGTTCCGAGTCGGGCCGGTTCCGGCTGTTTTCGCGTGCGGTCGACGGTCTGATGCTGGATTTTTCCCGTCTGCGCCTGGGTGAGGACGAATTCAGGACACTCATCGACCTGGCGAAGCGCAGCGGCGTCGAAGCGGCGCGGCGCGGTATGTTCGCGGGTGCGGAGCTCAATTTCACCGAGGGGCGCCCGGTGCTGCATCCTTTGTGGCGGAGTGGAAATTTTTCGGACTTGCTGGATCCCGACGAGGCACGGATGCTGGAGGCGGCCGCTGCAAAGATGAAGGGGATCGTGGATGCTTTGGGCAATGGCAGGCTCCCGGGCGCGGGCGAGACGGCGCCCATCCGCCACATCATCCATATCGGCATCGGTGGTTCGCTGCTTGGGCCGCGTTTGTTGTGCGAGGTGTTTCCCCCACGTGGAAACGGACCGGAAATCCACTTCCTGAGTTCAGTCGATGCGTTGGACCGGGAAACGCTCATGAAGCGGCTCGACCCCGCCGAGACCGCCATCATGCTCGTCTCCAAGAGCTTCACCACCAGCGAGGTCCTGCTGCACGCCCGACGATTGCGGGCGTGGCAGCTGCGATCGCTCTCGCAAGCGGAGGCCGACCGCCGGCTGTTCGCGGTGACTGCGTCGCCGGCGAAAGCCGAGGCCTTCGGGGTTCCGGGCGAACATATCCTCGAAATGGGGGAATGGACCGGGGGGCGGTATTCGGTCTGGTCGCCGGTGGGTGTCACCGCGGCAGTCGCCATGGGTAATGACGGTTTCGAGGCCTTCCTGCGTGGCGGCGCCAGCATGGACCGGCATTTCCGAGAGACGCCCTTCGAGGACAACCTGCCGGTCATCCTCGGCATGATCTCCGTCTGGCACCGCAACGTGTGCGGCTATCCTGTTCGGGGTCTGATTCCCTATGACGGGCGCCTGAAGAGCCTGCCGTCCTGGCTGCAGCAGCTCGAAATGGAATCCAACGGCAAATCCGTGGACGTGGATGGCGAGCCGGTCGCGCTCGAGACCAGTCCGGTCGTGATGGGTGACACCGGCACCGATGCGCAACACGCGCTGTTCCAGGCATTTCACCAGGGCACCGGGGTGGTGCCGCTGGAATTCATCGGCGTCATCGAGCCCGATCACGACGACCGGGAAGCGCAGCAGCAACTGCTGTCGCACATGCTGGCACAGGCGACTGCGCTGGCGGTCGGCCGGGATCGCGCCGCGGTGGAAGCGGAAATGCGGGAGAACGGCGTCTCCGCGGACGAAACAGCGCGGATCTCGCCGCACCGGGTGATGCCCGGAAACCGGCCTTCCTGCGTGACGTTGCTGGACCGGCTCACGCCGGAAATCCTGGGCCGCCTGCTGGTCCTGTACGAACATGCGACGTTCGTCGAGAGCATCGTCTGGCGCATCAATGCCTTCGACCAGTGGGGCGTGGAACTCGGCAAGGTGCTGGCCGGAGAGATCGAGCCGGTCCTGGCCGGGCGCGGCGCGTCCGTGCCCGACAGCATTCCGGGTCTGGAAGGAGTGATCGACTATATCCGGCGACGGCCTGATCGAGGATGAGGCACGGCTGAGGCGCAACTCAGCGGCGTTTGCGCGCGCCCAGCAGGCCGCGGGTCAGCTCACGCCCCAGAGTGGTGAAGGCGCTGCGGAGGAAGCTTTTGAGCGCCGCTTCGGTCGCGCTCTGGCGATTGCTTCGGCGCTTCGGAGATTGCTTTTCCGCTTTCTCCCGCAGTTCTTCGCGGGCCGTCGACTCGGCCCGCTTCTGCAGTATCTCGGCCGCGGACTCGCGGTTCAGCGCGGTGTCATAGCGCGTGCCCAGCGGACTGCGGGAACGAACGGTATTTCGTTCCTGCTGACTGACCGACCCGATCCGTGAAGTCGGCGGTCGTATCAGGGTCCGGTCGACCATGCCGGGCACTCCCTTCGCCTGCAGGGTGGAAACGAGCGCTTCGCCAACCCCCATCTGGGTGAAAGCAGTTTCCACGTCCAGGGCGGGATTGGTCCGGAACGTCTGCGCGGCGGCCCTGATCGCCTTCTGCTCGTGCGGTGTGTACGCACGCATCGCGTGCTGGATCCGGTTGCCCAGCTGGCCCAGGACGGTGTCCGGGACGTCCAACGGGTTCTGGGTGACGAAATAGACTCCCACGCCCTTGGACCGGATCAGGCGCACGACCTGCTCGACTTTTTCCAGCAGGGCACGGGGCGCGTTGTCGAACAGCAGGTGGGCTTCGTCGAAGAAGAACACCAGCCGGGGCTTGTCAGGGTCGCCGGTTTCCGGAAGCTCTTCGAACAGCTCGGACAGGAGCCACAGCAGGAAAGTCGCATACAGCCGCGGTTTCTGGATCAGCCGGTCGGCGGCCAGCACGTTGATGACGCCGCGGCCGTTCAGGTCGAGCCGCTGCAAGTCGCCCAGTTCGAGCGCGGGTTCGCCGAAGAACGACTCCGCCCCCTGTTCGTCCAGCACCAGCAGACGGCGCTGTATGGCGGCGACCGAGCTGGCGCTGATGTTGCCGTACCGGGCTGAGAAGACTCTCGCGTTTTCGGCAAGGAAGCGCAACAGCGAACGAAGATCTTCCAGGTCCAGCAGCAACAGCCCTTCGTCGTCAGCGACCCGGAACGCGATATTCAGGATGCCTTCCTGCGTGTCGTTCAGTTCCAGCAGGTTGGACAGCAACAGGGGTCCCATCTCCGAAACCGTCGTGCGGACGGGGTGGCCGGACTGCCCGAACAGGTCCCAGAAAATGACCGGCCAGGCCGCCGGCGCATAATCGTCGATACCGATCGCCTGGATACGCTCCTGTACCTTCGGATTGGGTTCGATGGGCTGGCTGAGGCCGGCCAGGTCGCCCTTGACGTCGGCGAGGAACACCGGCACACCGATACGCGAAAATCCCTCGGCCAGGATTTGCAGGGTCACGGTCTTTCCGGTTCCCGTCGCGCCGGTGATGAGCCCGTGGCGATTGCCGAACGCGGGCAGGAGGTATTGGAGCTGTTCGCCCTTCCCGACGAGTATCGGATCAATGTCACTCATGTCTGGGCCTTTCCTTACTCAAGGGGGGTCGGTTATGCTTCCGCTCTTGTGTTCTGGTTGCCAAGCGGACGTTCGGAAGTATATGCCAACAACGCCCTACAATCCCGCCGAAATCGAGTTGCGCGTGCAGCAACAATGGTCGCGTGAAGACGCGTTCCGCGCCGAGGAAAAGCCCGGTGCGGACAAATTCTATTGCCTCTCGATGTTGCCTTATCCTTCCGGTGCGCTGCACATGGGGCACGTCCGGAACTACACCATCGGCGACGTCATCAGCCGCTATCACCTGATGCGCGGCCGCAACGTGCTTCAACCCATGGGTTGGGACGCGTTCGGCCTGCCCGCGGAAAATGCGGCCATCAAGAACCGCACGGCTCCGGCGAAATGGACCTATTCCAACATCGAGCACATGCGCGCCCAGCTCAAGCGCCTCGGCTTCGCCTACGACTGGTCACGGGAAGTCACGACCTGCAAGCCGGATTATTATCGCTGGGAGCAACTGATGTTCACCCGGCTGATGAAAAAGGGTCTGGCCTACCGCAGGGACGCCGAGGTCAACTGGGATCCCGTCGACCAAACGGTGCTGGCCAACGAGCAGGTGGTCGATGGCAGGGGCTGGCGATCCGGTGCGCCGGTGCAGCGCAAGTCGATACCCCAGTGGTTTCTCCGGATCACCGACTACGCCGAGGAATTGTTGAGCGGCCTCGACGAACTGGAAGGCTGGCCGGACGCGGTCAAGATCATGCAGCAGAATTGGATCGGGCGCTCGGAGGGCGCCGAGTTCGAGATGAAGCTGTGTGACGCCGAGGGGCGTCCCGACCCCGCCGGCCGCGGAATACGCGTGTTCACCACCCGGCCCGACACCTCCTTCGGGATGACGTACGCCGTGCTGGCGCCGGAGCATCCGCTGGTGCCGGAGATCACCGGCGAGGCACAAAAAGCCGCCGTCGAGGCATTTTTGGAAACGGTCAGTCAATCTTCCGAGGAGGATCGGCTGAATGTCGAGGGCGGGCTGGAGAAACGCGGCGTGTTCACCGGCGCCTGGCTGCTCAACCCGTTCACCCGTCGGCCGGTCCCGCTGTACCTGGCCGACTACGTGCTGATGGGCTACGGCACCGGTGCGATCATGGCCGTGCCGGGACAGGACCAGCGCGACTGGGATTTTGCCGTCAGTCACGGACTACCCATCGTGCGCACCGTCCAGCCCCCAGAGGGTTGGGAGGGCGAGGCATACACGGAGGACGGTCCGGCGATCAACAGCGAGTGGCTCGATGGCCTGGAGGTTGTCGAGGCCAAGGAGCGGGCGACGCAGTGGCTGGTCGACCAGGGCATCGGTGAGCGCAAGATCAATTATCGCCTGAGGGACTGGGGCGTGAGCCGCCAGCGATACTGGGGCTGCCCCATTCCGGTGATCTATTGTGGGAAATGCGGCGCCTTGCCGGTGCCCGAGGACCGGTTGCCCGTGGTCCTGCCCGAAGACGTCCGGTTCATGGGAGTGCAATCGCCGATCAAGGCGGATCCGGAATGGCGCCGGACCGAGTGCCCCGAATGCGGCGGAAAGGCGGAGCGCGAGACGGACACCTTCGACACGTTCATGGAGTCTTCCTGGTACTACGCGCGGTACTGCTGCCCCGATGCGGACGGCCAACTGGACGAGCGCGCCAATTACTGGTTGCCCGTCGACCAGTACATCGGGGGCATCGAACACGCGATCCTGCACCTGATGTACTTCCGTTTCTACCACAAGCTGATGCGGGACGCAGGGCTGGTGGAATCTGACGAACCGGCGACGCGGCTGCTGTGCCAGGGCATGGTCGTCGCCGACACGTATTACCGCGAGCTTGGTGACGGAGAAGTCCACTGGTACAACCCGTCCGAGGTCGAGGTGGAGCGTGACGCGAAGGGCAAGCCGGTCAGTGCCCGGTTGAAGTCCGACGGCAAACCG
>JASFKQ010000106.1:0-12680 GCA_050118555.1 Lysobacterales bacterium | reverse complement strand
GAATTTTTCCGGATAGCCGGCCTGCTGCAAGGCGGGAAACAGCAAGGCACCCAGCGCGATGATCGTGACTCCCGAGGCGCCGGTGAAGGCGGTGAACAGGGCGCATGCGGCCAGCGAGACGATCGCCAGCCCGGCCGGCATCCAGCCGACCAGGGCCCGGGTCAGCCGCACCAGCCGGCCCGGCGCGCCGCTCTCGCTGAGCAGGTACCCGGCGAAAGTGAACAGTGGAATGGCCAGCAGAACGGGCATCTCCGCAATCCCGTAAAACTCGATGGCGATGGCCTGCAGGTCGATTCCCTCGCGCAGGTAGCCCCACATGGCGCTGGCCGCGATGATCGCGAACAGCGGCGCACCCAGCAGGGCCAGAAGCAGCAGCAGGGCGGCCACGGCCATCAGGCGTTGCTCCGCCGGCCGAACGCCTCGCCGAGGCTGCGCGCGGTGAATACGAGGTAACGCCAGGTGATCAGGCCGAAGCCCACAGGCAAAACGGCCTGGAGAATCCAGGCGGGGATGCTACCGAACAGCACGTCCCCGAACTCATGTGTAGTGGCCACGAAGCGGGCGCTCTGCCAACAGACGACGCCGCAGACCGACGCGGTAAAGAGCTGGACCAGCGCCCGGACCAACACCTTCAGCCTGCCGGGCAGATAGCGGTCGAGGATCGCGATGTTGATGTGCTTGTCATTGCGGCTGGCGGCGACTGCCCCGGCCACCGCGATCCAGAGCACCATCAGGCGCAACAGTTCGTCGCCCCATATGAAGCCGATGTCGAAGAAATTCCTCAGGACGATCTGGCCGGCCGCCAGAAGCACCATCCCGCCAAGAATCAGCACCAACAGGGTGTCCTCGGCGACCCGTCCGGCACGCTCCAGGCGGGAGAACGCGGTGCCGCGGTCTTTCAAGGCGTATTAGCCTTGCTGTGCCGGTATTCCGCGAGCAGTGACTCGATCCGATCCAGCAGCTCGGCGTCGAACACGCCCTCATTCGCCAGCTTGCGGTGTGACTGGTTGACGATACGGCGCCACTCATCGACTTCGCCCGGATCCGGCTCGACGAGTTCGAGGCCGTTGTCCAGCAGGGCCTGCATGGCCTCGGCATTGTCTTTCACGCCATTCTGGTCGAACTTCCGATACAGCCCCTCCATCACATCCCGCACCACCTTCTGGTCTTCGGGCCTGATTTTCGCGAACGCCCTGCCGTCGACCAGCAGAGCGGCATACACATAAGCGACCGGCACATCGGTGATGTATTTGAGGCGGGTATGCCACTGCAGCACGACCGCACCCACAGGCGGCGCCGTGACGCTGTCCAGCAGGTCCGTCTGCAAGCCCGTCAGCACGTCGGTGACCGGCATCACGACCGGCGCCACACCCAATGCGCGGAGTGCGGCGAAGCTTGGTTTATCCCCTTCGGGAACCCATACCTTCTGCCCGTCGAGGTCCGACAGGGTCTTGAGTGGCTTGTTCGACATCAGGTAGGCGAAACCGGCGGCCGCGAAGCCGAAGTTCACGTAGCCTGCGTCCTCCAGCATGCGCCGCAGTTCGGGCTCCACCCGTTCGCGCACGTAACGCGCTTCCTCGAGGCTGTTGAACAGGAGCGGCAGCGAGAAGATATCGGCGTCCTTCTGAAACATGTTCAGGCCGCCTGACGTGAACGCCCCGCCACTCAGCTGCCCCGTACGCATCTTGCGCTGGACCTGCTTGTCGTTGCCCTGCACGCCGCCGCCGTAGAATTTGAACTTCACCCGGCCCTGCGTGTGCTGCTCGATGGCCTCCGCCCCGGAGCGCATGTCACTCATCCAGCTCGAACCTTCCGGGGCGATGGTCGCGATTTTCAGGGTCTGGGCGGCTGCCGGGCGAGGCGCGAGAGCCAACGCGGCGAGCACAAGCAGGACGACAGTGGTATTGCGGTGAATCATGGGCGTTTCCGTCAGAAGTAATCGTCGGCGCTGGCCAGAAGTTCCTTCGCATCGTCCTGGGCCAGCGTGTTGAACAGGGTGAGTCCGGGATAGACCGGGTCGGCCTCGAGCACCTCTTTCAGCAGGCGATCATGGAGTTCGCGGTCGTAGAGCGTTCGCGCGTAGTAGCGCGCATAGTCGACCTTGATGCTCAGATCGTGCCCCCCCGACACCGCCAGCGCTTTTTCGTAATGTTCCTTGCCGGCTTCGAAATCGCCGCCCAGTGCGGGTGGCCGGATGGTGTTGAGCACTGCAAGGTAGTGCTCCACGTTGGCTTCCTCGTAATGAGGGTCGAGCGCCTGCACCCGCAGCAGCACGGCCTCGGCCTGCGGGAGCTTCGCCAGCGCCGTGAAATCGGAGCTGTGCGCCTGGATCCAGGCAATCCAGCTCAGGCCGAAGGTATACAGCGCCTTGACGTCGTCATCGGTCAACAGCTTCAGGCGCTCGACGAAGTCGCCGTAGTTCAGTTCCCAGATGCCGCACGCCTTCTCATTGGCCGCGCACAGGGCCCGGCGACCATAGGCACGGGCCCGGGTGGTCAACTTGCGCGAGCGCACCGGATCGTCGACAAAAACCACGCCGTAGGCGGAATAAAGCTCCGCCGCCGCACTCAGGGCGGACTCGTTCTCGGGCGCGCCCTCGACAAAGCTGTCCAGCATCAACAGGTAGGCCGGCGCGCCGTCACGCACCAGCTGCGGGTCGTCCTGGTTCATGATGGCGACGCTCAGGTTGTTCGCGAGTCCACTGCCGGCGGTGGCGACCATGGACAGGCAACCCGGTAAAACCAGTGACAGCAGCGCGGCGAAAATGAGGCGGAATGCATGCATGGCCTGGATACTCCCGGAACCGATCCTGCTCCGGTATCGCGAATGACAGCGGCACATTATATCGGACTCCGGTTACGGCGTTATGGCGTTTGGTGCTAATCTTTCTTAGGAAGACACACCGCCCCCGAGTTCCGCCACAGCAAAAGATTCATGTCGAAAAGTTCCAGTAATTTGCCGCCCGACCCGTCACAGGTTCAACCCTGGCGGAAGTGGATCAGTCCCCGCCGCAAGCGGTTCTGGGCCATCGTCGCCGTGGTTCTGTACACGCTATGCGGATTTCTGCTCGTCCCGTGGATCGTCAAGTCCGGCGTGATCGACGCGGCGCAGGATCGCGCAGGTCGGACGGCCACGATCGAAAAGGTGAAATTCAACCCCTACGTGCTGAGCCTGGAAGTTAACGGACTCGAAGTCGAAGATCCGGACGGCCAGAAGCTCGCCGGCCTTGACCGCCTGTTCGTCAATTTCCAGCTTTCCAGCCTGTTCCGATGGGCCTGGACGTTCCGGGAGATTACGCTGGACGGACTGGATTGGCGCATAGAGCGATTTGCCCCGGGAGACTCCCGGCTGACGCGGTTGCTGGCGGATATCGAGGCGCGCGCCGGAGAGCCGGAACCCGAAGAGCCCTCGGCGGGCCTGCCCCGGCTGCTCATTCTCGAACTGAACCTCAACGACGGTCGCGTCGAAATGCGTGACGACGTTCCCGAGCAACCGGTGGATCTCACACTGGGCCCGATCACCATCGACATCGAGCAGCTCAATACACTGCCTGACCGCTACGGCCAGCAGATGGTCAAGGTCCGCATGCCGCATGATGCGACAATCACTTGGCAGGGCGACCTGAGTCTCGCTCCTTTCCGCTCCGAGGGCACATTCCGGCTCGACAAGTCACATTTGAACCTGACCACCGCATACCTGGAGGCGGTGCTGCCGATCGAGGACATGAACGCCATTCTGTCCGTGAACACCAACTATCGCATCGAGGAAACGGCCGACGGCGCCATTGAAGTCGAGCTGAACGGGTTGGAGGCGAAACTGGAGGACGTGCGGCTTCGCGGCCTGGCGCCCGCCGCGGATTTCCTGTCCTTTCCATCGCTGAAAGTCAGCGGCGGCACCTTCAGGTATCCCGATCGGACGCTCACGCTCTCCGAAGTGCACCTGTCGAATCCGGCCCTGGAGGCCTGGTTCGACCCATCCGGCGCGCTCAGTCTTTCCCAGTTTGCACCAGGCGAAGCGGCGAGCGCGAACGCGCCGCAGACCGACACCGGGGCTTCACCCGAGTGGCGGATCGAAGTCGGGGCATTCGACCTGGACGGCGGCACGATCGCATTTGCAGACAAGCGCATCGAACCGCCCGGCTCGGTGGAACTGCAGGACATCGACCTCAGCGTGCGATCGATCAGCAATGCGTCCGGGGCGGAGTTTCCAACGGTGGTGAGCACCGCGCTCGGCGGTGGGGGAACACTGGGCTTCGAAGGGACGATCAGCGTGTTGCCGGACTTCACGGCCAGCGGCACCGCCCAGGTGAATGCTGTGCCGCTCACCCTCGCTCAACCCTACCTGCAGCAAAAGCTCAACGTACTCATCAAAACGGGCACCATCGACGCTACCAGCAAGGTGACGCTGGCGCCCGATACCTCCGTCAAAGCGGGCGGCAGTATCGAGGTCAGGGATCTCGAGGTCGTCGATACCGCCGAGAACCAGCCACTGGTTGGCTGGAAGGGCTTCGGCGTAGACCAGTTCGACGCGGACACCGCCGGCCAGGTATACAAGTTCTCCAGGCTGACGTTCACCAGGCCGTTCGGCCGCCTGGCCATCCATCCCGACCGGACGACCAACCTGTCCGGATTGCTGGTCACAGCCTCCCCGTCGAAGAATGCAGACGGGGCCACTACCGCGGCAGGCTCAGCCGGAACCGCCCCGTCCCCGTCCGAATCCGGTCCATCACCCACCGTCGTGCTGGGCGGTGTGCAGGTAACGGACGGCGCACTGGACTTCTCGGACCGTTCGCTGCCCCTACCTTTCGCCGCGCAAATCAGGAATCTCGGCGGAAACGTGACCACGATCGACACCAGCAGCGCCACCCCCGCCACGCTACAGTTCGAGGGGCAGGTGAACGAATACGGACTGGCGCGAATCAACGGCGACATGAACCTGCTGGACGCACTGGACGAGACGGACGTGAAAATGGAATTTCGAAACCTGCTGATGTCCGGCCTTTCGCCTTACACGGCCGAGTTCGCCGGGCGCGAAATCGCCGAGGGCAAGCTCGACCTGGACCTGCAGTACCGTATCGAAAAAGGAAAGATGCTGGGTAAGAACAACATCGTGATGAGCGATCTCGTTCTCGGCGACAAGATCGAAAGCCCGGACGCAGCCGACCTCCCGCTGGGCCTGGCCGTGGCGCTCCTGAAGGACGCGAACGGAGTGATCGACATCGACCTGCCGGTGGAAGGCGACGTCAACGACCCGGAATTCCGGATCGGCGGCGTCATCTGGCAAGCCTTCGTCGGACTGATTACGAAAGTCGTCACCGCCCCGTTTCGTCTGCTCGGCGCTCTCGTCGGCGTCGAGTCAGAGGACTTCGGACAGTTCCAGTTCCTCGCCGGCCGCTCCGACCTGACGCCGCCGGAACTCGAAAAGATCGTGAAACTCCAGGAGGCCCTGGCCCAGCGGCCGGAACTCTCCATCGAGATCAGCGGTCCCTACGTGCCGGACGTCGACCGGCCTGCACTGCAGTTCCAGCAGCTGAAGGACGCGATCATCCAGCGGCTAGGGGAGAAGCAGCCCGCAGACCTCGACGAGGCTGGAATGCTCGACGATCATGTAAGGACCATCCTCGAAGCCCTGTTCAATGAGCGCTTCCCTGATGTTTCGCTGGACTCGGTCAGGGCGGAACACACGGCGCCACCGGCCGACAAGCCCGATGGCAAACCGGTTCTGGACGGCCTGGCCTACGCAACGGACCTCCGCGACCGCCTGCTGGCCTCGGAGAAGGTCGCCGACGCGGCCCTGAAGGCCCTCGCCACCGCGCGCGCCGAGGCGCTGCGCAGTGCTTTCCTAGCGGACGGAACCCTCGATGCGAGCCGCATCCAGATGTCAGCACCGACCGAAACCGAATCCGAAGACGGCGAGTGGGTCGACATGGAACTCGGCATCGCCCAGTAGGTTTTGGGGGTTCCCGCCTGACGAAGCCCCGACGCTACTCCCCGTAGGGGATCCAGATGTTCTTGATTTCGACTGCGCGGCGCAGGAAGGCCTCGCCCTGACCCTGTTCCTCGTCTTCCCAGTCGTGGAACAGGCCGTAATTCACCCAGGTGCGTTTCATCGTGGCGGCGGCTTGTTCCTCGACCATGCGGCTGCCACGGCGGCTGCCCCAGTACCAGAGCCCTTCGATGTCGTAATGTTTCGCCAGCACGTCGGCCAGCACGTCCTGGTCACCGGTCACGATGTTGACGACACCCGGCGGCACGTCCGAAGTGTCGAGCACCTGGTAGAAGTCCGTCGCCAGCAAGGCGTAGTGCTGGGACGGCACCACCACCACCCGATTGCCCATCGCAATCGCGGGCATGACGGTGGAGACGAGGCCAAGCAGGCCCGCTTCTTCCGGGGCCACGATGCCGATCACGCCCAGCGGTTCCCGCATCGCCAGCGTCACGTTTCGCATCGGCGTGGCATGCACGCGGCTGTCGTACTTGTCGGCCATGGCCGCGTAGGCAAAGATGCGCCGGATGCACAGGTCCAGTTCCTTGCGGGCGGAAATGTCGTCCTTGCCGCTCAGCGTCGAAATACGCTGGGCGAACTCGCCCGCGCGAGCGGTCAGGTTCTCGGCCAGGTAGTACAACACCTGTGAGCGGTTGTAGGCGGTCGCGGCACTCCAGCTGCCGGCGGCACGTGCCGCTTCGACCGCGTTGCGGATATCCTTGCGGTTGCCGGCCGGAACCTGGCCAATGACGCGCCCGGTGGCGTCGCAGGCGGCATTGCTGTAGCCCCCGTCGGGCCGGACCTGCCGGCCGCCGATGTAGAGTTTCGCGGTCCGGTCGATCCCGGGAGAGCCCTCCTGCCCGGCGTCCGCCTCCGCCGGCGCGAAGCGCGGCAGCTGTTGGATCGGTTCCTTGCTCAGGCGCGATTCCCAGAACGGCTTGACGTATTCGTAAAGCCCTTCCTTGCCGCCTTCGCGCCCGAAACCCGACTCCCGGTAGCCGCCAAATCCCGAAGCGGCGTCGAACTGGTTGGTACAGTTCACCCAGACCGTGCCCGCCTTGAGCTTCGGCGCGATGTCGAGGGCCAGATTGATGTTATCGGTCCAGACGCTCGCAGCAAGCCCGTAGCGGCTGTTGTTCGCAAGCTCCACGGCCTCGGTCGGCGTGCGGAAGGTCATCGAGACCAGCACGGGCCCGAAGATTTCCTCCTGCGCCAGCGTCGCCGACGGTTGCACATCGGTCAGAAGCGTCGGCGGATAATAGTAGCCGTCGTCGGGAAGCGTGCAGGACGGCTGCCACATCCGCCCACCCTCGTCCACGCCCTGGGCTACCAGCCCGCGGACTTTTTCAAGCTGCGCCCGGTCGACCATCGCCCCGATGTCGATACCCTTGTCCAGAGAGTCCCCGACAACCAGTTTCGACATGCGCCGCCGGATTTTCTCGTGCAGTCGCTCGGCCACGGATTCCTGCGCCAGCAGACGTGAACCGGCACAGCAGACCTGGCCCTGGTTGAACCAGATCGCGTCGACGAGGCCCTCCACCGCGCTGTCCAGGTCGGAATCCTCGAACACGATGAACGGCGACTTACCGCCCAGTTCCAGTGTCAGTTTCTTGCCGGTGCCCGCAGTGACCCGACGCAGGATCCGCCCGACCTCGGTCGACCCGGTGAAGGCCAGCTTGCCGATTTCGGGGTGTTGGGCCAGGGCCTGTCCCGCTTTGTGGTCGCCCAGGACCAGATTGAACACGCCGCGCGGCAAACCAATATCCCTGCACATCTCCGCGAACAGCACCGCGGTTGCCGAGGTGAATTCCGCCGGTTTCAGAACCACCGTGTTGCCCATGGCGAGGGCCGGCGCGACTTTCCAGGCCAGCATCAGCAGCGGAAAGTTCCACGGAATGATCTGGCCGACCACGCCGATCGGCCGGTAACCGGCGAGTTCGCTGTGCATGACCTGCGCCCAGCCTGCGTGGTGATAGAAATGGCGCGCCACCAGCGGGACGTCGACGTCCCGCGATTCACGAATGGGCTTGCCGTTGTCCAGGCTTTCGAGCACTGCGAGCAGGCGGCTGTTCTTCTGCACCTGCCGAGCCATCGCGTACAGGTACCGCGCCCGGCCGTGGCCACCCATCGCCACCCAGCCTTCCAGCGCGTCGGCCGCGGCTGCCACCGCACGGTTGACGTCGGCCTCATCGCCGTCGGCAACCCTCGCCAGTTCCTGTCCGTTGGCTGGATTGATCGAGGCGAAATACTCACCCGAAGCGGGCCCTGCCCAGTCTCCGCCGATGAAATGGTCCAGACGGCGTTCGCGCGCATCCAGCCATGCGGTGGCGACATCCGCACTCTCCGGTGCGGGCCCGTACTCCATTGATTCGAAGAGATCTCTGACTTCCATGCGCGATTCCTCCGTGGGGCGTGGGTTTGTGCCTACCCCGCCGCGTGCCTGTATCGGGCTGAGTAACTGCCGGTAACGAAGTGTTCCAGCTGACGTTCGATGTCCCCGAGCAGACTGCTGGCTCCAAAACGGAACAGCGCGGGCTCCAGCCACGGCCTGCCGAGTTCCTCCTTCATCAATACCAGATAATTGAGAGCGTCCTTCGCCTTGCTGATGCCGCCGGCGGGCTTGTAGCCGACCCGGCAGCCGGTCAGCTCTTCGTAATCCCGTATGGCTCGAACCATGACCAGGCTGATGGGCAACGTCGCGTTGACCGACTCCTTGCCGGTGCTGGTCTTGATGAAATCCGCGCCGCCCATCATGCACACCCAGCTCGCCCTGGCCACGTTGCTCAGCGTGGCCAGTTCGCCGGTGGCCAGGATGGACTTCAGGTGCGCCTCCCCACAAGCATCCCGATAGTCGCGAACCTCGGCGTACAATCCGCGCCAGTCGCCCGTCAGCACCCGGGCGCGGCTGATCACGATGTCGATCTCCGAAGCGCCGGCCCGCACGGACTCGCGTATCTGCTCCAGCTTCAGCGCATGGGGGATCTGCCCCGCCGGAAACCCGGTCGAGACGGCGGCCACCGGAATCCCGGTGCCTTCCAGTTCCTCGACCGCGGTTGCGACCAGGTTGTGATAGACGCAGACGGCCGCGGTCGTGATGCCGAGATCTTCCACGCCGAGGGCGGCCAGCAGGTCGGCGCGCACGGGGCGCCGCGCCTTCTGGCATAGCCGGCGAACCTTGCCCGGGGTATCGTCGCCGGCCAGCGTCGTCAGGTCGATACAGCTGACCGCCTTCAGCAGCCAGGCCGCCTGATGGGCGCGCTTGATTGACCGGCGCGCAGCCATAGTCTGGGCGCGGCGTTCCACGGCGCTACGGTTGATCCGGATGCGCCCGAACAGGTCGGGATCGTAGTCCACGCCCGGATTACGCCCGGGCACCTTCCCGTGCCGACCCAGCGGACTTACCTTGCTGCCGGTGCCTGCCGCCATTCCACTTCACCATGCCATGCTCTCGGGCAATCAGTATAAAGGGCTTTCCCTCATGTTTGCATGACCGGCTGGAGTCTGCCCGAACACAGTCTCAAGCGGCCGGCCATGCGCGCTCGATCAGTGCGGGACTATCGATGCCTCCGGGCAGCGCCCCATAAAGGCGGCCCCTGGCGCCGTCCAGCCGGGTCGCGCAGAAGGCGTCACTGACCACTTCATTGCCCGCCCGGATCAGCAACGCGCCCTGCCAGGCGAGCGCAAGCCGCTCGACCAACTCACGGGCCCGACCGGGTTCGCCCGTCAGCCCCGCAAGATCGGTCCGGAGCGCGGCGGCGAACCGGTCGAAGCGCCGATCTTCCCCCCTGGCCGGCTCGATCTCCCGCAGCAGGGCCTCCAGGCTGGTCGGCGTCTTGCGAATCGCCCGCAGGACGTCCAGGCACTGGATATTGCCGCTGCCCTCCCAGATGGCATTCACCGGCGCCTCGCGGTACAACCGCGGCATCATCGTGGTTTCCATCACGCCGCTGCCGCCGACGCATTCCATGGCTTCGAAGGCGTGCCCGGGGGCCCGCTTGCAATTCCAGTATTTGCCGACGGCCGTGCCGATACGAACCAGCAGTGTCTCCGATTCGTCTTCCGGCGCACGGTCGAGGGCAGCCGCCAGTCGCATCCCCAGCCAAGTGGCCGCCTCCGCCTCAAGCGCGAGGTCCGCGAGCACGTTCTGCATCAGCGGCTGGCATTCGAGCAACTCCCCGAAAGCCCTGCGGTGGCGGCAGTGGTGGGCCGCCTGAACCAGGGCCTGACGCATGCCCGCCGCAGAGGCGACCGTGCAGTCGAATCGGGTCAGCGCCACCATTTCAATGATGTTGGCCACGCCCCGCCCCTCTTCGCCGATCATCCATCCCGTAGCGCCCCGCAGGTCCGTTTCGCAGGAAGCGTTGGAGACGTTGCCCATCTTGTCCTTCAGCTGGTTGATGAAAATGCCGTTCCGGCTGCCGTCGGGGCGCCAGCGCGGCACCAGGAAACAGCTGAGTCCAGCCTCGCTTTGGGCAAGCATGAGAAAAGCGTCGCTCATCGGCGCGGACAGGAAAAACTTGTGGCCGGTCAACTCGTACTCCCCGCCGGGGCCGCCGGCGGCGACCGGCGCCGCCCTGGTGGAGTTGCTCCGGACGTCGCTGCCACCCTGCTTCTCGGTCATTCCCATGCCCAGGGTGAGGCCCTGCTTGTCGGTGTAAGGGACGTTGCGGGGATCGTAGGTGCCGGCCGTCACCCCGGGGCGCCACTTTTCAGCGAGTTCCGGCTGCATGTTGAGGGTGGGCAGGCAGGCGAAGGTCATCGTGATTGGGCAGAGATGACCCGCCTCCACCTGGGTCTGCAGGTAACAGAACGCTGCCCGCGCCACGTGCGAGCCTGGCTCCTGCCGGTTCCATGGCAACGCATGCAGCCCGTGGGCGATGCTTCGCTCCATCAACCGGTGATAGGCCGGGTGGTATTCGATTTCCTCCACCCGGTGTCCATAGCGGTCGTGGGTGTGCAGACGGGGCCGATTCTCGTTGGCCAGGCGGCCGGCCTGTATCCATTCTGCGGAACCGCATTGCAGGCCGAACCGGGTCAGTCCCGGCTCCGCCCAGTCCCCGCCGAACCGCTGGACGGCTTCGCGCAGGGCGAGATCGCGGGCATACGAATCATAACCTTCCAGGGGTGGAGGAACGTTCTCCACAACGTGTGTTTCGGCGAGGCAGCTGATTTCCGGGTTCGTTTCGATCATGGTTTCGCTCCCGATGGCTGAAAAACAGGCTGTCATCCCATGGTGAACCCGGTAGCGGCCTGCCGCAAGCCGGGGCCGGGGGCAGACCGAAAGCCATGTTGTATAGTGTGCCATTCCAGCCTGCGGCCCGGTGCCTGCGCGGGCCGGAACCAATGAACCCGAGGCCGCAGGTCGTACCGGCATGGATACAATCACCACCGTTTTTCTCGTCTATCTCGCCTTGCTGGCCGGCGTCGCGGTCTGGAGCCGGACGGAATCCCGAACCGTGAGCGGTTATTTCATCGCAGGCAAGAAACTGCCGCCCTGGGTGGTTGCGTTCAGCACCAACGCCACCGGCGAGAGCGGTTGGCTGCTGCTGGGCCTGACGGGTATGGGCTACGCGGTCGGGGCGCAGGCGCTCTGGGTCGTGGCCGGTGAAGTCGTCGGCGTGGCGCTCGCCTGGACCGTGATGTCGAGGCGCCTCAAGCGGCTCTCGGACGAAACGGACTCCATTACCGTCCCGGACGTGCTGGCCGCCCGTTTCGGGGACAGCCGCCATGTTCTACGTCGGCTCAGCGTGCTCATCATTCTGACCATGGTGGGCGCCTACGTCGCCGCTCAAATGGTCGCGACGGGCAAGGCCTTCGACGGGTTCACATCCCTCGACTACACGACCGGCGTCTGGGTCGGGGCCGGCGTCATCATCCTGTATACGCTGGTGGGCGGCTACAAGGCAGTCGCCTGGACCGATCTGGTGCAGGGCGTTTTGATGTTGCTCGGTCTGCTGCTGCTTCCCACGGTGGCCATAATGACGGCCGGCGGCTGGGGCGAGGTGACCACCGCCCTGCAAAGCCAGGATCCCGGGCTGCTCTCGCCCTGGGGCCCTGAAGGCCGCAGTCTCTCCGCGTTGGTCGGGATCTTCAGCTTTCTGGCGGTCGGGCTGCCTTTCCTGGGCGTGCCCCAGTTGATGGTGCGGTTCATGTCGGCCCGTTCCGAACGGAGCCTGATTCCGGCAATGGCGATATCCGTTACGGTTATCCTGCTGTTCGATCTGGGGGCGGTGCTCACGGGAATGGCGGGCCGCGCACTGTACCCGGGCCTGGACGATCCCGAGGGCATTCTTCCGTTGCTCTCGACCTCGCTGCTGCCACCGCTGCTTGGCGGTGTGATGATGGTCGTGGTACTGGCGGCCATCATGTCGACCGTGGACAGTCTTCTGATTCTGGCCTCGTCGGCGGTGGTCCGTGACTACTGGCAGCAGATCCGCGGTACACGGCTGGCTGATTCGGCATTGGCCTCCCGCGGCAAGATCGTCACGCTGCTGATCGGACTGATCGGCATCGCCTTCGCCCTGAGTCAGACTCCGCTGATCTTCTGGTTCGTCCTTTTCGCCTGGTCCGGTCTGGGTGCAGCGTTCGGACCGGTGTTGCTGTGCGCGCTCTGGTATCCTGCGACCAACCTGCGGGGGGCGATCGCCGGGATGCTCGGAGGCTTCCTGACGACCGTGGCCTGGGTGCTGTGGATC
>JASFKQ010000105.1:0-12772 GCA_050118555.1 Lysobacterales bacterium | reverse complement strand
CCGCCCCGAGGGACCTGGCGACCGCGCCCGAGAAATCAAACAGATCGTAATCCGACTCGGAGACGATACCCTCGTCAGCAGTGCCGCCGCCGATTGCGGTGATGACGGTGTCGAGCGAGGGATTACCCGGTTTCACGAACCAGAGATGAGCCGGCGATCTGCGCAGAAGTTCCCAATCCGTGTTGTCAGACAGGCCGAGCACGAAGTTCGGACCACGCGACTGTTTCATCACGATGTCAGGCGAGGAGTCCGCGATCTTTCTCAGAATCGCATCGGGTTCGGGGTGATCCCAGCGGACCTCGTGGTCAACCTCGATTTTCTGGCGCTGAAGGTGGAGCGCGAGTTCGGCCATGTGCGTCGCTGCTTCGTTGGCCACCCGCTCCTTTTCGCGGCTCACTTCTTCGCGGTTCGAAAACAGTTTCAATTCGAGGGACGGGTCATGGCAGGGATAGAACAGTTCCAGTTTGCAGCCCGTAGCACGCGCCAGCCAGGTCGCCCGTTGCAGAACCTCGGACTGTCCCGGCTGCGCGGGAAGAGCGTCGTCCGGGTGTAACAGAACCAGGACGCGCCGGATGGGGCTCTTGTCATGGTCTGAACGCATCATGTCGACAAATCTCCTGTTTCGACTCACCCATACAGGATGCAATGTCTGTGCCACATCCGCGGCCCCGCGGACCCATACATGCCCGCTCACCGTGCCGGGACATTCCTTGTAAAAGGTGCAAGGAAAGTTGAAAAGGCTGCACTCGCCGGCGCGCGCGCAGCGTGTGGGCGCGCCTGGGCCGGATGGAACGGTCCTTGCATCGTTTAGAGGGAACCCAAACCCAAAGGAGGTTTATGCATGCGACGCATGCGCTCTATCCTGACCCGAGCGGTCGGACTTACTGCCTTTATCGTGGCCGTCGCCTTCTTGGCGAGCGTGACATCCAACGCACGCGCTGACGAGCCAAATCCGTATGCCCGGGCGGACGACACGTGGATCAGCATCAGTGGCACGGTCGACATGGTTCATCCCGACAGTTTCGTACTGGACTACGGTGACGGCCTGGTCAAGGTCGAAATGGACGACGGCGACCGGGACGCCGATGCTTACAAGCTGATGCCCGGTGACAAGGTCACCGTGTCGGGCACCATAGACGACGACTTCTTCGAGACGACAAAGATCGAAGCCGGCAGCGTCTACGTAGAGAACCTCGGCACGACGTTTTACGCCAGCCCGTTCGACGACGAAACCTACACCGGCGTCGATCCGGTGATGATTCCACCGATCCATGTTGCACGGACCGTCGTACGCGGTACGGTCAGCCAGGTCAATGACCGCGAATTCGTACTGGACACCGGCCCCAGGCTGCTGCGCGTCGATGTCGGGGACATGGGATTCGATCCCCTGGACGACGAGGGCTACCTGAAAATTGACGTGGGTGACCGCGTCAAGGTCATCGGCCAGATCGACACGGGCCTCTTCATGAATCGCGAACTGGATGCCGACACCGTCATCGAGCTGCGCGACAGTCCCTCGTAAAACCTGTTCCCGGGAAAAACCACAGTAAAGGAAGATGCAGATGAAACTGAACCCCGCCGGCCGGCGGGGTTTTTTTGGCCGCCGCATCCCGGCGCGGTCAGTCCCGGGCTGGGAACCCGTGTTGACCCGGGACCATGCCGGCACAGGATGGGGGATCTTCACCGCGCCTCGCTTCGAGTTCATGCGAAGTCTTTTCCAGGGCGTCCGACCAGGCCGGATCCTCGCTGCCGTCGGCGGTAAAAGGGGCCAGGATGCGTTCGCCGGCCCTCGGGCACCCCATTTCACCCAGCACCGTGGCCAGGTTGTTCGCCAATACGGGATCGTGCGGGCTCTTGGAGAGGCCTTCGGCATAGCGGCTGGCCGCATCATGGAGATCGCCCCGGGCATAGGCGGTGTTGCCGAGCGCCAGGTCCGGCAGCGGGTGCTGCGGCCACCGCGCGGCGCCGGCCTTCCAGGCTGCCACGGCGATTCGAGGCCCGGCCACGGATTCGAAATCCGACACGGACCTGAAGTAGCGCTCTGGCTCCGGCTGCGCCGGCAACTGGCCCGGCCGAAGGGCAACCATTGCCCAATTGCCGCCCCAGTTCCAGGTTCTCAGAAAATGCGGGGCGGACATCGCAAGGGTCTCTGAGGCCCCGCTGTTGAGCATCAGTGCATTTCGGCCGGAATCGATGCCGGTCACCACCGCGTAGTGCCAAGCGGGCCAGCTGCGAACGCGCAGGTTCTGCAGAACCAGCACGGGGCGGCCGGCCTGGATCTCCGCGATGATGGCGCCTGGGTCAGGCAGCAAGCGATAGGGGATGCGGCCGGCACGCCGCGTGGCCGCCATCAGTTCCGCCTGCAAACTGCCCTGACGTTCCGGCAGGTAAACCTCGGGCGCCAGTTGCTCAGGCGAGACGTCTACCCCGGAAGCGCCGAGAACAGTCGCGAGTGCGGCCGGACCGCACTGGTTTTCCTCCTGGGGAAAGAACGGCACGTCCAGCACGACGTGAGTCGCGCCGGACGTGACTTCTTCGGAAAGGTCCAGAGGGGGGTTGATTGCGCAGGCGCTCAGGGCTCCTGCCAGCGTGAGCAGCGCCGCCACGCGCCGGGCGGAACGGAGAAGACCGTCCGCGGCGCGCGGCGGGTGCTGCCGAGCCATGGCTCAGACACCCTTGAAGACGTTGATGACTCCGGTGAACTCGAGAATCAGGAGCACGACGAAGACGGCGCCGATCAGCGCGAGGACGCTGCCACCGGCCGGCAGGCTATCGAGCTGCTGGTCCAGCTGCGCCAGTTCCTGGGGGCTCAGCGATGAGACACGCAACTTGGCCTGCTCCGGGTCAACGCCCATCCTGATCATGGCCTGCTGCACCTCCTGCCGGTCCAGCGCCTGTGTCACGCGGGCAATCTGCTGCTGACTGGACGGCCCGTCGATGGCCTGCTGCGTGCCGATGACCGCAGCCGTCGCGGTCGTGGTCATACCACCCAGCAACAATGTCATGGAAACGATCAGTGCAATGGTTTTCTTCAACATTTTCAGATTTCTCCTTTGCTAACCGGGGCTAAACAGGAACATGCCGAGCGGGATCAGGTATCGAAGCGCGATGTTGCCTTGTCGAGCGCCCGGGAGAGCGCCTGCCAGCCGGCATCGAGGCCGTTCCGGATATCTTCCCAGGCATCGCTGCCGGCGGTCTTCAGTTCGTCGACGCGCTTCTCCAGATCGGCCCGGCGTTCCTTGATGTCGTCGATCTCCTTCTTGAGGCGAATACGGGTGTCGGCGTCCGCTTCCCTGGCCCTGGCTTTCAGCAGGTCGATTTTAGCCTGAACCTGGTCCAGCCGGGCGCTGAATTTCTCGATATGAGCTTCTTTCCGTTCTGCGTTCATGGGTTCTCCCGTTAAGTGGTCGAAGATCCGGGCAGCGGGTATCTGACCCGCTGTCCGGTGCTGTTCAGGATTGTACCTTCAGCTGGTTGTCCACGGCCTCGACGCCGCTGACGTTTTGCGCGATCCGGCCGGCCAACTGCTTCTCCTCGTCGGAATCCACGTCGCCCTTGAGCGTAACCCGGCCCTTGGCCGTGTCGACGTCGATGCTGAGGCCCTTGGTCGTGTCGTTGGCGATCAGGGCGTATTTCACCCGCGCCGTGAGCGTCGCGTCGGCTACATAGTCGCCGAAGTCGCGTGAATCCTTGCCGGCATCCCGGCTTCCGGGCACCACCTCGAGCTCGTTGCGAACTTCCTTGACGCCCTCCGTGCCGCGGGCTATCTGGCCCGCCAGGTCCTTGTCGATCTGGGACTCCACCTTGCCGCTGAGGATGACGACGCCGTCATCGACCCGGGTATCGATCGTGAACGGGTTCAGGTACCGATTGATCGTGAAGGACGCTTCGATTTTTCCGTCCACCCACGCGTCGTGGGCGGCGCCTTCCCAGGATTGCCCCCTCATCGAGTCGTCGCCGGCAAGTGCCGGTGTCGAAGCAACGGCTGCGAGCAGCAGGGCGCTGCAGGCCGCGGTTGCGGGACGGCTGGCGAAATGACGTTTGACGTGTTTCATCGTTCGTACCTCCAATTGCTATGACGTAAGCGGGTAGTCCGGGCAACGATCGATGGTGAACGACGCGCACCGGTTCATCCGCAACGGCATAACCTGCACGTTTCGTGCCATTGGACGATTCTCCGGTTCGACGCGGCCTTGAGGCCGCGCGGTGTTCAACCCGCTTGGCCGGTGCCGACCGTGCGCAGCACAGCCAGGCTGAAGTCGAGTTGGAGATGGCGTCCGTCGGGGGACAGGCTGAACTGGCTCCAGGGAATGGCGATGAACTTCGGAGGGTCCGGGGAATCGCCGGCCAGGCGCAGGGTGGCGTACTCGATACGCCCGTCACCCAGGTTGGCAACAATCCTCTGCAGGTCACCGAGGGATTCTCCGGTGGTTTCGAGCACCGGGTTCCCGGCGACGGTCATGAGGTCTACTTGCTTGATATTTGTCGACATGCGCAATGCTCCCCTTGCCTGAAGGTCATTTCTCTGGCCGGGCCATGTGCGTCAGGACTCAGCCCCGGCAATTCCGCGCCTTGACCATTTATGCAATAAGCAGACCAACGTCTGTAAATCATACGGGTATGGGAATTCCGGAAGGATCCCGGGCGGATGGTGTCAGGCCGGGTTCCCGGCCGGGGACACTTTTACAAAAGTATTGAAAACCCTACAGGACCGGGGTCACTTGCCGCCGGAGTAGGTTTTCAGGCGGTTATACAGTGTTTTGAGACTGACCCCGAGCGTTTCCGCGGCTTTCGGCTTGTCGCCGTCGAAGTGGTCGAGGGTTGCCAGGATCATGCGCCGCTCGACTTCCTTCAGGCTGTAGCCCACGGGCACGCGCAGATAGTCCCCGGTTGGCGCGCCGCGTGAAGGTATGTTCTCGGGCAGGTCGTCCGGACGGACTTCACCATCTGCCAGGATGTGTGCGCGGGAAATGGCATTTTTCAGTTCCCGCACGTTACCCGGCCAGTCGTGCAGTAGCAGAAGCTCGATGGCTTCCGGCGATAACGCCTTGCGGCTGTCCTCCCGCTGGTTGTTCTCGGCGAGGAACTCCCGGGCCAGCAGAACGATGTCCTCGCCGCGCTCCCGCAACGGCGGGACGCGCATCGGGAATTCCGCCAACCGGTAATAGAGGTCTTCGCGCAGCACACCATGCGCAACGGCCTCGTCCGGGTCGCGGTTGGTCGAGGCGAGGATTCGGACGTCGACTTCTATTTCGCGCTCTCCTCCCACCGGCGTCATGAGACGCGTTTCCAGCACGCGCAACAACTTCACCTGCAGGTCTGCATCCATCTCGGTAATTTCATCCAGCAGCAGTGTTCCACCCCTGGCGCGTTCAAAAAACCCCTTGTGGCTGGTGTGGGCCCCGGTGAAAGCGCCCTTTCGGTGGCCGAACATCTGGCTCTCGATCAGCTCGCCAGGGATGGCCCCGCAGTTCATCGCGACGAACGGGCCGCCTGCCCGGTCGCTGAGGTTGTGGATCGTCTGCGCGATCAGTTCCTTCCCGCTGCCGCTCTCTCCGACCAGCAGGACCGTGGCCTCGGTAGGCGCGACCTTGCGGATCATGCGGTAGACACGGGACATGGCCGGGGATTCGCCAGTCAATAATCCACCGCCGTCCCGCATGCCCGCCTGGGCGCCGCGAGACGGCTCCAGTTCTTCGCGCAGCCTTTCCAGGTTGGCTCGCAGCCGTTCGAGGTCCACCGGGCGCTGGAAATAGTCGGAAGCGCCGACCTGCATGCCGCGCTGCGCCGATTCGATGCTGGGTTCATCGGTGACCAGGTAGACCTCCATGACGTTTCCCAGGCCGGAACGTGTGAACAGGCCGAACGCGGCGTCCTCATCGCCCTTGTCTCCGATCCGGATGTTCAGAACGACGACGTCGGGCAACTGCCGGGCCATCATGGCGCGGGCGGCCTTCACGTCGCGTGCGGTGTCGACCTCGAAGGCGCACTCGGCGACGGCCTCGCTGAGCTTCAGCAGGGATTCCGGCTGATCGTCGATGATCAATGCGCGTGCCATTGTCGAATGGTAGCGAATAAGCGCCGTTCGGGCGATGGGCAGTCGACTTTCGCGGAGAACAGAAGACGCAGACTCGCGTTTCTGGAATGTATCTTGCATGATTGGACTGGAAGCACACGCTTCACGAGTATGCGACCGGAGACTGAACCATCGGCGATCGATCCATCCTGATAACGGGCGAAACGTGCTGGAGGCTGTAAAACGCGGACCGGGTGCGTTACCTCGTGCCCGGCACGCAAATTGCCGACCCCGAATGCCCGATCGATGCCCACTGCTTCGCGTCGCGCTTCATTCCCGAAGAGGACCGGAAGTCAGCCCGCCGGGGCCTGATGACGCTGGCCGCGCCGCTTCTTCTATCCGACCAGGTGATCAACGCAAATCGCGACGCGGGTTGGGCGCCGCTGGCCACACTCGCGGCCGCAGTGCTCCTGGTCGGCCTCGCGCTTTGGTGGCTGCGGCGCCGGGTCAGGGGGTACCGCAATGAGCCGTCATGATCCGGAAGCACCGCTGCGGCTTGCCACCTGGAACATCCACGCCTGCGTCGGCCGTGGGGGCGTGTTCAGGCCACAACGCACCGCCCGGGTGCTGTGCGAACTGGCCGGAGACGTGTTGGCCCTGCAGGAGGTGGAACACCATTCTGTCGACGGACTCGACCTGCTGGACTATTTCTCCAGCCGCACCGGCCTGACAGGAATCGCCGGCCCGACCCTGCGGCGCGGATCGCGGCATTATGGGAATGCCGTGCTAACCCGCATGCCGGTGCTCGACCTGGTCCGCGTAGATCTCAGTATCGAGGGACGCGAGCCCCGCGGCGCGCTGGACGTCCTGCTGGGCTGGCAAGGCCGGCGCCTTCAGGTGATCGCGACGCACCTCGGGCTCAGTCCGATCGAGAGACGCCGGCAGGTGCGCCACCTGCTCGCCCGGGTGGAAACGAGGCAAGCGGATGTCGTCGTGCTGATGGGCGACCTCAACGAATGGCTCCTGTGGGGCCGCCCCCTGCGCTGGCTGCGCGGGCACTTCCCGCCGTCTCCACAGCCACGCACCTGGCCTGCCACCGCGCCGTTGTTCGCACTCGACCGGATCTGGGTGCGCCCCGAATCACCGCTTCGCCTGGAGACGCACCGCTCGCCGCTGGCGAGGATCAGTTCCGACCACCTGCCCCTGAAAGCCGATCTGCAGCCGCCAGCACCGGGTTGATCGCACGGTCAGTCTCTCTCGCGCCGTCCCCCGAGATGCAGCTTGTCGTGCCCGCTGAGCCCGGTGTCATCGCTTTTTCGGCCGCTGGCAATGGCCTTGCCCGCCTCCCACAGGTACTCGATCTTGCGGATCCCCGTACGGTCCCAGTACTCCGCGTAGCGCGGATCGAAGTGAATCACGGTGAATGAGTCACTGCGAAACCCTTCCGGGAACCAGACCCGCATCGCGGGGGACCAGAGTGATTCGGCCAGCAGCAGATCGGTCTCGATCCGGGCCTCTCCCGAGAGTGATATGTATTGCCCGGGGGCCTGCATTGTCACCGCGACGTTCGGTGATTGAAGAATCTCCCGGAGTTTTTCGTCTTCGGAACGTGTTGTGAAGTAAAGTTCCCCTTGATCGCCGGAGCCCGCGATCGCCATTGGCCGCGCCCGCGGCGCACCGTCCAGAGAGAACGTTACCAGCATCGCGGTGTCGAAATTCGCGATCAGGTGGTCCAGTTTCAGTCGCTTGCTGTCGTTCATGCGTTTTGCTCCGGATAGATTTTCAGAAAACAGATGGCGCTTCGGTCTATCGTCCCGGTTATTGGGATGCAAGCGGCGTGCCAGCCGGTCCATGTGACCATTGACACTGCCGTTTTCGGCTCCATGTGGTTACAAAGTGCAGTTGGGCATTACATTCCCGGGTTCCGGGGCAACGAAAGCAGGATTTTTCAGATGGACAATGCAGAACAATCGCCGTCTCCGGTGTCCCCCGCAGAACGGGCAGCCCACCAGGCCTTCAAGTCGCTCGACGCCGCTGCCAATGAACTGATCATCGGGCAGCACACGCTCATGGAGCGGCTTTTGATCGCGCTGCTGAGCAACGGACACCTCCTCGTCGAGGGAGCGCCTGGCCTGGCCAAGACGACGGCGATCAAGGTGATTGCCGATCGCATCGAGGGCGATTTCCACCGCATCCAGTTCACACCCGACCTGCTGCCGGCGGACCTGACAGGCACCGAGATCTACCGTCCCCAGGAAGGAACTTTCGAATTCCAGCAGGGCCCGATCTTCCACAACCTGATCCTGGCGGACGAGGTCAATCGTGCGCCGGCGAAGGTGCAGTCCGCGCTGCTGGAGGCCATGGGTGAGCACCAGGTGACTGTCGGGCGCATCACCTACCGGCTGCCCCAGCTTTTCCTGGTCATGGCGACGCAGAACCCGATCGAGCAGGAAGGCACGTACCCGCTTCCGGAGGCACAGCTGGACCGTTTCCTGATGCATGTGTCCATCGGTTACCCCGACGCCGCCGCCGAGCAGGAGATTCTGGACCTGGCCCGCCGGCAGGCCATGGCCGAACTGGGCGAACGCGAGGGCGCCCCGATTCTGGTCAGTCAGGAGCAGGTGTTCCTGGCTCAGCGCGGCGTTCTGAATCAGTACATGGCGCCTGCCCTGGAGCAATACATCGTGCAGCTCGTGCTGGCCACGCGCGATCCCGGCAGCTGGGATCCCGAGCTCACGCGGCTGGTCAGTTACGGCGCCAGCCCGCGCGCCACTATCGCGCTGGACCGCTGCGCCCGCGCCCGCGCCTGGCTGGACGAGCGGGATTACGTTTCGCCCGATGACATCCAGGCGATGATCCACGATGTGATGCGGCATCGCGTACTGCTGTCCTACGAGGCTGAAGCGGACGGGGTGACGGTGGACCACCTGGTGGATCGCCTGCTGGACCGGGTTCCCGTGCCATGAGCCATCCCCGGCACGAACGGGGGCGGTCTGTGCAGGCCGGCGACGGCATCCACCTGACGGCGGCGGAGCTTATCTCCCTCCGGCCTCGTTGCCACGCGCTGAGGTTGCCGATGCGGCAGGCCGCCGCCTCGGCGCTCGCAGGCGCTTATCGTTCGCGCTTTCGTGGACGCGGTGTCGATTTTCTGGAATCGAGGAACTACCAGCCGGGTGACGACATCCGGAACATGGATTGGCGTGTTACCGCGCGCACGGGCCGCCCGCATACCAAGGTGTTCCAGGAAGAGCGCGAACGGCCCGTTCTGGTCGTGCTGGATGCGTCGCCCACACTGTTTTTCGGCACGCGCCGGCGGCTCAAATCGGTGGCCGCGGGACAGTTCGCGGCCGCGATCGCCTGGGCGGCCGTGCGCCGCGGAGACCGCATTGGCGGTTTCCTGTTTTCACCCGGCGGGCACCGTGAACTGAGACCGGCCGGTGGCCGCAGGGGCGCCATGAAGATCATCCAGGGCCTGGTTGATTGGCTCGACCCGGGAAGGGGCGCCGCTGCGGATGGCACGCAGCCGCTTTCCGCGTCTCTGGAGCGTGTCCGCCACACGGTTCGACCGGGCAGCCTGGTCATCGTCATCAGCGATTTCTTCAGCCTGGACGGTGAAGCCAGCCGACACCTGTCACGACTACGCCAACACAACGATGTGCTGGGTTGCCAGGTGCTGGACGCGGCTGAGCACGTGCTGCCGGCGGGGTGTTACCCGATCACCGACGGTGAGCAGGCAGCGGTGCTGGACATGGCCCACCCGGATTCCCGATCGCACTACGAGTCGATGAGTCTGCGCCATTTGAACGAAGCCCGGGGCTTGTTCCGGAAACACCAGTGCGGTTGGATGGTCCTCAACACGGACGACGATCCGGTCGATGTGTTGGGGCGCGAACTTCGCATTCTCGTGCAGGGACGGACCTGACGGTGAATGACGGCAGCGCCCAACTCCTGGATCAGCTGAAGGATATCCACGGCGCCTCGGCACCCGGGTGGTGGCCGCCCGCGCCCGGATGGTGGCTCCTTGCCGCCTTGCTGCTGGTGGGTGTGTTCTTCCTGGTGCGCTGGGGCCTGGCGCGTCTCGCCCTGAGACGGCGCCGGCGAAGGTGGCTGCGGGCGCTCGATCGGATCGAACGGGACAGCAGCCCCGAGGCGGTGCCGGGTGAGTACCTGGCGCGCGTCAACCGCCTGTTCCGCGCCGTCGCCCTGCGGGCCTTTCCGGATGCGGCCTGCGCCCGCCTGCAGGGGGAGGAGTGGGTCGCATTCATCCGATCGCTGCTGCCGGAAAATACGGATCCGGTGGGCCTGGCCGCGCTGGCGAAGGGGCCATACGAAGCGGCGCCGACCTTCGACGCAGCCGCGCTGCGGGAACTTGCCAGGCTGTGGATATCCCGCTATGGCTGAGCAAGTGACCACAGGTTTTACCCTTGCCTGGCCGTGGCTGCTGTTGTTGTTGCCGTTACCCTGGCTGGCCAGGCGCCTGCTGCCGGCGGCGGCGCGGGCCGGACTGAGCGCACTGAGGGTGCCCTGGTTTTCCATGATCACCTCTGCCGGTGAGGCCTTCATGAAAAAGCCTGTCCTGGCGGCGCTGGCGGTCGCCACGTGGGCCCTGCTGGTGATGGCGGCGTCCCGACCACAGTGGGTGGGCGACGTGTTAACCCTGCCCGTTACCGGCCGCGACCTGCTGTTGGCCGTGGACATCTCCGGCAGCATGGACACGCAGGACATGGTGTTGAACGGACATGCGGTGAACCGCCTCGCGGTGGTGAAGAAGGTAGCCGGAGAATTCATCGAGCGCCGCAAGGGTGATCGCGTCGGGCTGGTGCTGTTCGGTAGCCGGGCGTACCTGCAGACGCCTTTGACCTTCGACACGAAGACGACTGCGATCCTGCTGGACGAGGCAGAAATCGGCCTCGCGGGTCGGGAGACGGCCATCGGCGATGCCATCGGGCTGGCCGTCAAGCGGTTGCGTGATGACGCGGCCAGCGAACGGGTGCTGATCCTGCTCACCGATGGCGCCAATACTTCGGGCGAAGTGCAGCCCATGCAGGCGACCGAGTTCGCAGCCCGCGAGGGACTCAAGATTTACACCGTGGGCGTAGGCGCGGACGAGATGATGGTCCAGGATTTCTTCGGCAGTCGCATGGTCAATCCCTCGGCGGACCTCGACGAGGATACCCTGAAGGCCATCGCAAAGCGGACCGGCGGCGAGTACTTCCGCGCCCGCGATGCCGAAGACCTGGCGCGGATTTACGAGAAGTTGGACGAACTCGAACCGGTGGAAAGCGACGAAGAGTCGGTCCGGCCGGTGGATGAGTTGTTTTTCTGGCCGCTTTCACTGGCCTTCGTGCTGGGGGTCGGCGCGGCATTGCTTGCCACCCGGCCCGGAATTCACAGGGAGGCTTCCCCGGCATGAGCGGACTGGAGATGCTGCACTTCATCCGTCCGGCCTGGCTGCTTGCGCTGCCGCTCGCGGTCCTGCTGCCGTGGTGGTGGAGGCGTTCGCGAAAACCGGCCGGTGACTGGGAGCGCGTGTGCGACCCGCATCTGCTGCAATGGCTGAGTGTTCGTCAAGCGGAACGGGAGCGCCGTGGCGGCGGTTCGTGGCTGGCGGGCCTGGCCCTGCTGATCACCCTCGTGGCGTTGGCCGGGCCATCCTGGCGGAAGCTGCCGGATACGTCCTACTCGGCGCGGGACGCGCGGGTTATCGCGCTGGATCTGTCGAAGTCGATGCTGGCGGAGGACCTTCGGCCCAACCGCCTGACCCGGGCCCGATTCCGGCTGGCGGACCTCCTCGACGCGACGAAGGAAGGGCAGGTCGGCCTCGTCTCGTACGCCGGTGACGCCTATGTCGTCTCGCCCCTGACCAGCGACATGAACACGATCGCCAACCTGCTGCCCGCCCTGCAGCCGGACATCATGCCGGTATCCGGCAGCCGCGCGGACCGGGCGATGGACATGGCGGCCTCGCTGCTCGAGCGCTCGGGATTGAGCCACGGTGAAATCCTGCTGGTGACGGACTCCGCCACCTCGCGTGACGCCGCCAAGGCGCGTGAACTCCGCGACCACGGCATCGTGACCTCCGTTCTGGCGGTGGGAACACCGAAAGGAGCGCCCATACCGAGCGGAGGCGGCTTTGTCAGCGATCGCGCCGGCAACGTGGTGATCGCCCACATGGATCGTTCGGTGTTGCAGTCGGTCGCCGAGGCGGGAGGCGGCCGTTTCACCGATCTGGGCGCCGGCGGACCGGAGGCGGAGCCCTGGAAGGAACACGACGGCAGCGAGTTTGCGCGCCGCGATGACGCGCTCGGCGAGCACTGGATAGACGCAGGGCCGTGGCTGGTGTTGCTGCTGCTGCCGCTTGCGCTGGCCGGTTTCCGGCGGGGTCTGTTCTTCGTGCTCCCCCTGCTCGCGCTGAACGGTCTGCTGGCGCCCGGCACCGCCGAGGCCGGCTGGTGGGAGAACCTCTGGCAACGTGGCGACCAGCAGGCGTGGGAGGCGTTGCAGCGGGACGATGCGCCGGCAGCCGCCGCACTGGCCCGGGATCCGGCCCTGTCCGGCGAAGCCTGGTATCGCAGCCAGGAATTCTCCAACGCACAGCAGGCCTGGGCCGGCGACGCGACGGCGGATGGTTACTACAACCAGGGCAATGCACTGGCGCAGATGGGCGAATACGACGCCGCGATCCAGGCTTACGACGAGGCGCTGGCCCTGCAGCCGGATATGCCGGATGCAACATTCAACCGGAACCTGGTGGAG
>JASFKQ010000104.1:0-12802 GCA_050118555.1 Lysobacterales bacterium | reverse complement strand
CTCGGACGATGGTGGCCAGTCCTGGTTCCAGCCGGGGTCGGTAGATGACCCACCCGTCGAGGAAGGACCCGGCGGCATGCCCAGGGGTGAGAGCAACAAGTTCGTTTACGACAGCTCCGGGGAGACAGGCCGGCCACTCACCACACACCAGTTCTACGACGGCTCCCAGCAACCCTGGGTCTTCAAGCGCGTCTGGCACCTCGAGCCGTCGCTCGACGATCCCGACACGGTGTATGCAGGCGTGGAGGATGCCGCCCTGTTCCGCACCACTGACGGCGGACGAACCTGGCACGAACTGGCGGCGCTGCGCGGCCACGAGTCGGGTCCGCGCTGGCAGCCCGGCGCCGGCGGGCTGTGCCTGCACACCATTGTTCTGGACCCCAATCATCCGGGCCGCATGTACACGGCTATCTCAGCGGCCGGGACCTTTCGCACTGACGACGGCGGTGAGAGTTGGCGACCGATCAACCAGGGCCTGCACTCGCAATACATCCCCGACCCGACCGCTGAGGTCGGCCACTGCGTGCACCGTATCGCCATCCACCCGCGGCGGCCGGAGGTCCTGTTCATGCAGAAGCACTGGGACGTCATGCGCAGCGACGACGGGGGCGATTCCTGGTATGAAGTCAGCGGCGACCTGCCCAGCGATTTCGGCTTCCCGATCGCGGTGCACGCCCACGAACCGGAGACGATCTACGTGGTGCCGATCAAGAGCGACGCCGAGCACTTCCCGCCGGAAGGCAAGCTGCGCGTCTACCGGAGCCGTTCCGGGGGCAACGACTGGGAAGCGCTGACCGAGGGACTGCCGCAGGAGCACTGTTACGTGAACGTGTTGCGCGACGCAATGGCTGTCGACGAACTGAAGCCGTGCGGAGTCTACTTCGGAACGACGGGCGGACAGGTGTACGCCTCGGCCGACGACGGCGATCACTGGAACCCGATTGTGCGGGACCTGCCGGCAGTCCTGTCGGTGGAGGTCCAGACCCTGCCGTGAGCGCGGCGCCGGCCACCATCCGGGTCGCCCTGCCCCAGCATCTGCGCACCCTCGCCGGGCTGGATGGCGAGATTTCGCTGTCGGTCATTCCGCCCGTTTGTCCGCGCGCGATCCTGGACGCGCTGGAGGCGCGTTACCCGATGCTCTGCGGGACCATTCGCGATCATGTCACCGGCAAGCGTCGGCCGATGGTCCGTTTCTTCGCCAACGAGGAGGACGTCACACATCTGCCATCTGACGAGCCTTTGTCCGGCGCCGTGGCGCGGGGCGAAAAGCCGTTCCTGGTGGTGGGCGCGATCGCCGGGGGTTAATCGAGCTGGCGCAACAGCGCTTCGATCTGGAACACGTGCCGGTCCCCCACGCCCAGTTGGCGTAGCGATCGGGCCAGCTCGATGACATACTCCGCATTCGAACCACTCGGCCCGTGACTTCGGTACACCTGCTCTGCAATGTCTTCGGCTGGTGCCGGGCCAAGGAACGCCGGATTGCCCTCCGGTGCCCTGTAAGTCACTCCGCTGACCGATTCCGTGTCGAAGACGATCTCCAATGGCACCCGCTCGTAGCCGTTCTTTTCCCGGTGGTCCAGGTGACTGAATACCTCAGGCTCTACCAGGAAGGCGCGGCCCTCGCAGACCTCGCCCGGCGCTTCCACCAGGGTGACCACGCGGCCAGGCGCATCCGGAACGCCTCGGTGGTCGTGCGAGCCCTGCCAGAACCGCCGCTGCCAGCCGACGATGTGACCGGGCCGGGTCTCGATGAACGGAAAGTCCTGTTTCCAGATCAGGGAGCCGTAGCCGAATACCCAGGTCGGTGCCGTGACTCCCATCAGGTAAGCTCCACCCTCAGCGTTGCCAGTCCACGGACAATGGTCCCGTCAAGCCAGTCGGGTTCGTCGTCCACCATCCGAAGGCGCGGAAAACGCCCAAGCAGACGGCGGAATGCGATCCTCGCCTCGGTGCGGGCCAGCCGTTCTCCAACGCACTTGTGGATTCCCGCGCCGAAAGCAACGTGTCGATTTGGCGAGCGCCGGATATCGAATTCGTCCGGCGAGTCAAATTGCTCCGGATCGTGGTTGGCGGCGCCAAGCACCGCAGACACCTGCTGCCCGGGTTCGAGCGTATGCCCGTCTATGGTGCAGGGTGCAGTCGTGATTCTGAACGTGCTGCGCTGAATGGGGCTTTCATAGCGGAGCATTTCGTCGACGGCGCTGGGTATCAGCTCCGGCTCCCGGCGCAATGATTCCATCTGCTCCGGATGCCTGAACAGGGCGAGCAGCCCATTGCCCAGCAGGTTGGCCGTGGTCTCGTAGCCCGCCAACACCAGCGCGAGACAGGTCCCGAGGAGCTCATCAGCCGTGGGCTCACCGGAATCCGATTGCAGCCGCAGCAGTTGCCCGATAACGGATTCCGGGTGGTGATCGGTGCGCTTCATCAGGGACTCGAGGTAGGCTGCCAATTCGCCGAGGCTGTCTCCTGCCTTTCGCATCTGCTTCGGCGTCGACCGTGCAGAATCCAGGCCGGAAAAGACGGCGTCTGTCCACGGCTTCAGTAACTTCGCGTCTTGCCTCGGCACGCCAATAATCTCCCCGACGACCAGCACGGGCAGCTGGCTGGCAAAATCCGCCATGTAGTCTGCCTGGCCTTTGGCTTCGAGGCCCGCGAGCAGACTGTCCACCAGCGCTTCGATATGGCGTTCCCGTGCGGCGGTTCGCCTGACACCGAACTGCGGCGCGATCAACGCCCTCAAACGCGTATGGTCCGGAGGATCTGCGTTGATCAGCGTGCGGTCGAAAAGTGTCACGCTCTCCGCCCGAACAACACGACTGAGGTCTTTTGAAATGCTCTTGGTATTACGCAGAATTTCGGCGACGGCACGGTAGCGCGTGAATAGCCAGATTCCGCCTTTGCCCACCCGGTCGCCGCCGGCGAGCCAGAATGGCTCCTTCGACTCTCGCAGCGTCTGGTACGTCGGATAGGGATTCCGCGTGAATTCCCTGCAGTTCATGTCGATGGTTGGGGGCAAATTCATAGACTCGCACACGGTAACGAAGCAGGCATTATAGATTCTGACCTTGATCCGTGCAGCGTGGCTCTGTCAAAGTTGTACACGACCCGCTGCACCGGTAGGGTACATTCAGCAAACGGCAGGCGATGGAAGAGGTCCGATTTCGACGAAGTCTGAGAAACGCTTCCAAAACGCCATTACAGGTGCCGCCGGTTTTTTGCCGAACGGATTAATGAGGGAAGCAAGACATTTTGATCACCCGGAATAAGACCATTGCGGTCATTTCGCATGAAATCGACACCTTCGAAAACAGCGGCTACCTGCTGAATCGCCTTGCCGAGGAATGGGCGCAGCAAGGAATCAGACTGGCCGTCATCAGGGGTACCGAGGGACCGCTTCCCGAAGCGGACGTGGCCGTGCTGCATACGGACATCACCACGGTCGGTGACGACTACGGCCGTATCGTCGACCATTACGCGAGGGTCATCAATGGCCGGGTGCGAACCACGACCAAGACGTCGTTCAGCGCGCTGATCGTCAACCGCGAGGACCGCTATCCCGGCCCCGTCATCGTCAAGACCGACAACAACTACGGCGGATCCCGGGAAGTGATCGAACAGCTGGAAAGCGGCGCTACTTCGGAGATGATCGAGGTCCAGCGACCGTGGCGGAGAGTCAAGAGCCTGGAGCAATACCCGGTATTCAGAACGCCGGCCGAGGTGCCCCTCGGAGTCTGGAAGAACCCCGCCCTGGTAGTGGAAAGGTTCTTTCCGGAGCGCAATGCAAATGGCGAGTATCTACTTCGCGTTTGGGTTTTTCTCGGCAACCGAGAAATCTACTACCAGTGCGTTTCCAACGAACCCGTGATCAAGAGTCATAACACCATTCGCAGGGAGCCTCTGGATCCTTCGGACATCCCGCAATCCGTGCGCGAGACCCGCGCCAGCCTGGGTTTCGATTACGGAAAATTCGATTTCTGCCTCTACGACGGCAAGGCCGTTCTGTACGATGTCAACCGCACGCCCGGTTTTCCCCGCAGCAACAACGAGCCGGAAATGGTCAGGAAAAACATGGAATGGTTGAGTGGAGGTCTCGACGACTTCATCGAAGAGGGGAATCGGTAAAATGACCAAGCCATTGGAACGGAATCTGGGGCCTAAGGAAATCGCCGCCCTGTCTTCGGCGTACATTGACGAAGGGGTCAAAAGGGATGCGTGGGAAATACTGGAGGCTCAGGTCTCCGGGCCGTGGATCAGGGCGAGAGTGCGCATGACCTCGTTCTATGTGTCTCCGACCGATTCGGGAGGCTTTCACCTGACCATTTTTTCAACCCAGGAAATACTCGCGCAACTTGCGAATATTTACCTCCAGTTGGCAAAAGGCTACGAGACAAAAACCAGCGAAACCTGGATGCGGGAATGCTCGATCACCAGCCGCCGGGCGATCCGGGACCATGAGAACATCCGGGCCGAAGTCAACATCTTTGGGCTGAAGCGGCTGGGTGAGTCGTTGGCCGCCATGGGTGAAGGACGGATTTACGACGACCAGGGCGGCTTGTTCACCGCCCGGCTCAAGGGCCTGCTACGCTGAACCTCTCGCGACGCTCTACCTGCCTGTCGCGTCATTACCATGACTGACTGGAGAGCGAATATGAAAAACACCCGCCTTGCCTATGCCCTGCTTGCCGTGTGCCTTGCCGGCTGCTCCGCCAGCGGTGCACCGATGACACTGAAACGCCTGGTAGCAGCCAACACGGAAGCCCGTGGCGGAGCCGAAGCCATCGAGAATGTGCATGCGGTGGAATTTGAACTCGAAATCACGGAGCCCGGCTTCACGGTCGCTGGCCATTACCGGGCGACCCGCGAAGGGTTCATGCGCATCGACATCTTCGCCGGCGGTGAACGCGTCTACACGGAGGCGGTGGGACCGGACGGCGCATGGCAGATGCGAAAAGACGAAACCGTCGGCACGCCCGAAACCGAAGCGGGCGCCGCAATTCTGCGGCGCGGCATCGTCGGCAACCTGTACGGACTTCACGAACTGGCCGGGCTCGGCTACACCCTGACCTTCGAAGGCGCACGGACCATTGCCGGGAAGGACTACTGGGTCATCGAGAAGAGAGCGCCCGACGGATTCTCGGAAACCGTGTTCCTGGACAAGAGCAGCAACCTCGACGTGCGTGAAGTGGATACGAGCGCGCTGCATCCGGATCTGAATCCTGCCAAGGAGCGTTTCGAGACAATGCGCCTGGACTACCGGCCGACCGCCGGCGTGCTCTTTGTCCGCAAGTCAGAGAAACGCAATCTGGCAACCCGTGAAGTGGTACAGACAGTTCTGGTCAAATCGGTCAGGGTCAATCCGACACTGGACGAGGCCCTTTTTCAACGACCCAGGGGCAGCGACACGGCAACCTTTGGGGACTGAACGACTCCCGGCGGTGTTCCCCGTTCGGCAGGACCCGTTCGATTCCCGCATTGACTCGCCGGTTTCACGCGACACGACTTCTGCGCATACGTTTGCCTGTCACCCGCACCGGATTCCCTCCGGCCTGGTTCAGGGCAGCAGTACTGTCGACCCGGTTGTCCTGCGCGCTTCCAGATCCCGGTGTGCCTGCGCAGCTTCCGTTAGCGGGTAGCGCTGGTTGACCTGTACCCGGACCGCACCCGACGACACCATTTCGAACAGTTCCCGGCAGGCCGCAAGAAGGCGTTCGCGGGTATCGATGAAATCGAACAACACCGGGCGCGTCAGGTACAGGGAGTGCCGTTTCGCGAGCTCCAGGGGCGAGAAGGGATCGACCGGCCCGGACGCGTTGCCGAAGCTCACCATCGTTCCGTGCGGGCGCAGGCAATCCAGCGAGTCGACAAAAGTGGCCTTGCCGACAGAATCGTAAACCGCTGCGACGCCCTCACCACCCGTCAATTCACGTACAGCGCCCGCCAGGTCTTCGTGGTCCGTCATGAGCACATGTTGGCAGCCCTGGGAGCGCGCGAGCTCGGCCTTCTGCCAAGTGCTGACCACACCGATTACGGTCGCGCCGAGGTGCCGCGCCCACTGGCTGGCCAACGATCCCACGCCGCCTGCCGCCGCGTGCAGCAGTACCGGGTCGCCGGGGCGCACGCGGTAGCTGCGTTTCAGCAGATACCAGGCGGTCAGGCCCTTGAGCAACATGGCCGCCGCCTGCTCGTCGCTGATGCCGTCGGGTATGGGCACCAGCCGGTCCGCCGCGAAATTGCGGCGCTGCGAATACGCGTCGGTGGGTTGACCCGTGTACACGACCCGGTCCCCCGGCGTGACTTCGGTGACACCGTCTCCGACCGCTTCCACGACTCCGGCCGCCTCGCTGCCCAGTCCAGTGGGCAAATCCATCGGGTAGAGCCCCGTTCGGTGGTACGTATCTATGAAATTGACGCCGATCGCGGTGTGACGGATGCAGGCCTGGCCCGGACCCGGTTCGGGCAAGTCGACTTCCTCGAATTTCAGCACATCGGGACTTCCGAATTCGTGCACCCGAATCGCGTGGACTTTCATGATCGG
This sequence comes from Lysobacterales bacterium, assembly GCA_050118555.1. Lineage (GTDB taxonomy): Bacteria > Pseudomonadota > Gammaproteobacteria > Xanthomonadales > SZUA-36 > CALKKN01. Next base: position 6,267 of record JASFKQ010000104.1, on the reverse strand, counting down.
CTCCAGGAGTGGGACGGCAATGCTCATGATAGCCAAGCTGTGGGCAAATCCAAGTCTGCCGCCATGCGATCCCCGGATTTCCCAAAACCGGCTTGACGGTCCGGCCGGGCCTGACGCTACTCCGTTTCAGCAGTTCGGTTCCACGGGCTCCGCACCGGACTTCTTCTTGCAGGTACAGCCGTAGTCGCTGCAACCCACCGTGTCCGGCATGCAGATTTCCTCCATCGCCACGCATTCGCAGGCCCCGGAACAGGCGCAGTTACTTCCGTTGCAGGTGTACCGGGTGCCGCCGCCGGCCGACGGGTTTTTCAGGACCGCTCCGGGCCCGGGCCCGCAGTGGCTGCCACAGCCGGGGTTGGCCAGCCGTGCATTCTCGCCCTCGAGTTGTCGCTGCATGCTTACCGGCAACTCTTGAGAGGCAGGCGCCGCGACCGCCGCACGTTGAATCCGGGCGGTCTTCTGCTGCGCCTGAAGCGACGATCCGTAGGCAATCAGGCCGGACACCGTGACGACCAGAAAGGCCGTGATGACAAACCGGGTATTGTTCATGTTCAGCTACCTCGAGGTGGGATAACGAAATCTGATCGTGGCGACGGACTCAACCGCCGTCGCCTTCAGGCTCCTCGCCTTCCGCACAGGTGCAACCATAGTCGTTGCAGCCGAGCGTGCCCGGCGCGCAGATTTTCTTCATGGCCACGCAATCCTCGGCGCCCGCGCAGGAGCAATTGCCGCCTCTGCATTCGTAGTCCCTTGGCGCGACCGTGGGTGCCGCCAACCGGGCGCCGGAGTCCTCGCACTCCGCACCACAGGGCTCGGCGGCGCGCATCTTCATGGCAGCCGGACGGGACGCCGCCTCGTTCGCGGTGGCAGTCCGGCTCTGGGCGTGGACGTTCGTGATGGACAGCAAGGCGGCCAGCAGCGCGCCGCCGAGCACTCCATGAAGCATATGTTTCATCTCAGCCACTCCTCCGGTCGGTTCTTCAACATGAGGGAGTCCGGGCATCCTCCACGGGCGCCGCTCACCTTCAAGTATAGCCAAATCAGATATTTGCGCAGGGGCAGGCAATCCATCGCAAATCCCGAACGCCCTGCCGAAGCATCCTTCAGGCTACGCACAGGCTCATCTACTTTCCCTCGAGGCCGGTACTGCGGGGTAACGAAAGGTGGTAATACGCGTCATAGCCTGGATCCTGATGTTGTTCTCATCAGTATCATTAGCAGCGGCGGATAGCATAGTGTCCGTGGGCGCCGGGAAGTCCTTCGTGGCGGAAAAAGTCACGGACGGCCTCTCCGTGCCGGCAGCCATCCAGTTTCTCCCGGACGGCCGCGCGCTGGTAGCCCAACGCAATCCGGGCGTGCTGACCCTGGCGGACTTCGTCAGCGGCTCCCGAACCGACATCGAAGGAATGCCGGAAATGCTGACGGTCGACGACGCCGGCCTCCACGACGTGGAATTGCATCCGGACTATCCGGAAAACGGCTGGATTTACATCGCCTATTCCGAGGGTCCGGCATTCCACAGCACCCTGGCGCTGGACCGGATTCGGCTGGACGGCGCACGCGTCGCCGAACGCGAGCGTATTTTCACCGCGGACGCCTACAGTGAAGACGCCTATCACTACGGGGGACGAATACAGTTTCTCGACGGCTTCGTCTTCCTCACGGTTGGGGACCGGCACCACCGCGACCGGGCCCAGGACCGTTCGGATCACGCGGGCTCCATCGTTCGGCTCAACGACGACGGCAGCGTGCCGGAAGGCAACCCGTTCGCCGCCGGCGACGGAGACGGAAACGGAGACGGGGACGCGCCGCCGCGACCCGAGATCTGGAGCTACGGCCATCGGAATCCGCAAGGCTTCTTCGCCGACGCGGAAACCGGCATTCTCTGGGAGCACGAGCACGGGCCGCGCGGCGGAGACGAACTGAATCGCATCGTCCGAGGCGCGAATTACGGCTGGCCCGTGGTGTCCTTCGGATTCGAGTACGACGGCGGACCCATCGGCAAGGGCATCGTCTACCAGGAAGGCCTGCAGCAGCCGCTCTGGGTGTACGTGCCTTCGATCGCGCCCAGCGACCTGGTCGTGTACCGGGGCGAAGCCTTTCCAGACTGGCGTGGCAGTATGCTGATCGGCTCCCTGGCGGGGGCGCACCTGAACCGCCTGGTGGTCCGCGACGGCGCGGTGGTGCTGGAGGAGCGGCTCGTCAACGGCAAGCTGGGACGCATCCGCTCCATCGCCGTCGATCAGGACGGCCTGGTTTACCTGGGCAGCGACAACGGCGAAGTCTGGCGTATGCGGCCCGAATGAGCGGAGCCTGGCAGCCGAGCAGACGGCGGCGACTCCTCACGCCCCTGATCAGGGGCGTGCCCTTGCGTCCGCCAGAACGGTGCCGGCGGCAGCCACCTCCTGCTCGTGACCTTCGTCGCGCCACGGTTCGGCCAGCGCGGCCTCGTACCATTCGAGCATCGCCGGGTGGCTGAGAAGGCGTTCGGCGTAAGCCCGCGCCGGTTCGCTCAATTGCAGACCATACGTCTGCAACCGAAACGCCACCGGGGCATAGAACGCATCGGCCGCCGTGAAGCCTTTGCCGGCCAGCCAGGGGCCTTCAAACCGATCAAGCCCTTCGCTCCAAAGCTCGTCCAGCCGCTCGACATCGGCCTGCAGCGGCGCGTCGACAGACGCCAGCTCGACCCGCTGTCCGCAGGACATGGAGCAGGCGTTGCGCAGCGCCGCAAAACCCGAGTGCATATCGCAGGCGGCGCAGCGCGCCCAGGCCCGCGCCAGTGTATCCGCCGGCCACACGCCGTCGTGGCGCTCTGCAAGATACTCGACGATGGCGAGTGAATCCCACACCACCGTGGAACCATCGTGAAGGCACGGCACGCGCCCGTTGGGCGAGAAACGCCGGAAATTTTCGAAATTCGAGCCCTGCCTGAAGGGGTTCATCACCTCCTCGAAGGCGATATCCAGCGCGCGCATCAGCACCCAGGGCCGTAGGGACCAGGACGAGTAGTTCTTGTTGGCTATGAATAGTCGGTACATGAAGGTTGGACTCCAGTCAGGTTTCGGTTTCCAGGGTCATCGCGGAAGGCCGCATCGGCTGCTCCGCGCCAGCGCTCAGGCGCTTTCGCAGAACACCGCCGAAGAGCAGGACGCAGATGCCGCCGGCCGCGGCGATGGCGGCATGCAGCAGCCAGAACTGCGTGGGCGTCATCCGCTCGTAGAGTCCGCCGAGCCAGCCTACGAGGTTGTTGGACACAAACAGGGACAGGAAGGCAATCCCCATCATGGTCGCATTGACCCGGGCCGGCGCGGCGCGAGAGACAAGCGCCAGCAGCGTGGGCCAGTAATAGAGGAAGGCGACGCCGATGACGGCAGCGCACACAGCCGGCCAGAGCGGATTCACGAGATCATCCCCGGCAAGCCAGATTCCAAGCACGAGTAAAAGGTACCCGGACGCAGTCAGCCAGGCGCCGATACCAATTTTCGCGATGTCCCCCGGCTCGCCGCGCCGCTTGGACTGGGCGCGCCAAAGCGCGAACAGGAACGGTGCGGAGACGATGCAAACGAACGCGTCCACGGACTGGTACCAGGGCACCGGGATCAGGAAACCGCCCACCTCCAGATCCACGCTGTCCTGAATCCAGATCTTGAACACGTTGTAAAGCTGGTAGTAGCTGGCGGACTGGAAAATGGTAATGCCGATGACCGCCGTCAGGGACCCCAGCACGCGCCAATCCGATGCGTCCAGCCGTTCCCGCCCGTCGGTGTCCCGGCGCCGACCAACGCGCGCCGGCAGGTGGCGGTAGCCCGCCAGATACGTCACCAGCCCGGCGATCATGAACACCGCTGCCACGCCGAAACCGTAGTGCCAGCCGAAGCGCTGCGCCAGGAATCCGCAGAGCAAAGGTCCGCAGACCGCACCGATATTGATCGCCACGCTGAATATCGCGAAGCCGTGGGTCCGGCGCGCCTCTTCTTCGCCCGGATACAGCGCCCCCACCTGGGAAGAGATGTTGCCCTTGAGAAATCCCGAGCCCACGACGAGTAGCGCCAGGGCCAGCAGGAAGCTGCGGTCGAACGACATCGCGATGTGCCCGCCGGTCATCGACAGGGCGCCGATCACCACCGCATTGCGCTGGCCGATCCAGCGGTCGGCGATCAGACCACCGAATACCGGTGTGAAATACACGAAGCCCGAGTACAGGCCAAAAGTCGCCGAGGCCAACGCGAGATCCGAAAGCGGCCCCGTCACCGACTCGAGCGCGCCCCGAAATGCATCGAAGCCGGCGATGTTCTCGACATGCCCCGGCAGCAATAGCTGATCTACCATGTAGAGCACGAGCAGCGCCGTCATGCCGTAGAACGAAAACCGCTCCCAGGCCTCTGTAAAGGCGAGAAAAAACAGGCCCTTCGGGTGGCCGAACAGCAGCGGCCTGCCGCTGCCGCTCGCATTTTCCGCCGATGTTCCGCTCATGTCCTCGTCCCGTGAAAACGTGACAGTACGTCAATTGGCTTCGACCCGCCAGCGACGCCCGGCACCGCAAATTGGACGGGGGCTCCTGATCGCATACAATCATCTCCGGAGTTCCAGGGTCGCCCTCGAACGACCGCACCCACCAGCCGGAAAGACCGCACGCATGAAAAGCCACCTGTTGTTGTTATTTATCGCCATCCCGACCGCGGCGCTCGCCACCGATCCGCCGCAAACCGTCAGGGTGGATTACTATCACAGCGGCAACGCCGAGACCGAACTGTACAGCATGGGCGATGTGGTCATCGAGCCGCTGCCCTGGCCGGGCAACCCGGACAAGCCGATCGACACGCTCAGGCGCGGCCACTTCCTGTTCCGGGTCGAGGACCCCGAAACCGGGCAAGTGCTTTACTCCAGGGGCTTCTCCTCGATCTTCCAGGAATGGCAGTCGACTGCGGAGGCGAAGGAGCGCAACCGGACCTTCAGCGAATCCGTGCGGTTTCCCAAGCCGGACAGGCCCGTGCGCCTGCGGATACTCGAGCGCAACGCGGAGCAGGCGTTCGAGAGTGCGTGGGCCGTGGACATCGATACGGACGACATGCTGGTCCGGCGCGCCCACGCGCCGCCCCCCGCGGAGGTGCTGAAACTCCACTATTCGGGCCCGGCGCCGGAGAAAGTGGATATCGCGATCCTCGGGGACGGCTACACCGCCGCCGAAGCCGACAAGTTCGAAGCGGATGCCCGGCGCCTGACCGAAGCCCTGTTCACCTACGCTCCGTACACCCAACACGCGGACGACTTCAACGTTTGGGGTCTCAACCCGCCGGCCGTCGCATCCGGCGTCAACCGGCCATCCAACGGCACCTTCCGGTTCAGCCCCTCGGGCACGACCTACGACGCCTTCCGCGCCGAGCGCTACATCCTCGCCTTCGACAACGTCGGCATGCGGAATTTACTTCAGAGTTTACCTTATGAGTTTATTGTAATTCTCGGAAATTCCGAAACTTATGGCGGCGGAGGAATCTACGGTTTGTACAGCACGGTGGCCGCCGGCAGCGACTGGTCCGAGTACCTGTTCGTGCACGAATTCGGCCACCACTTCGCGGCGCTGGCCGACGAATACTACACCTCGGCCGCCGTTTACGAGCCCAGCGAACAACGTCCCGAACCCTGGGAACCCAACGTGACAGCCCTGCACGACCCCGCGCACCTCAAGTGGGGCGACCTGGTCGAGGGAAGCACGCCGATCCCGACACCCTGGCCGAAGGAGCAGTTCGAGGCCTTCCAGAAAGAGAACCAGGCCCGGCGCGCTCAACTCAGGGCCGAGCAGCGCCCGGAATCGGAAATGAACGAGTTGTTCCGGAACGAACAGAAGTGGGTCGACGACCTGTTCGCCCGGTATCCGGATACGAACTCGGTGATCGGCGCGTTCGAGGGCGCCAACTATGCCGCCACCGGTTACTATCGCCCCGCGATGAACTGCACGATGTTCACCCGTCATGACGAATTCTGCCGCGTATGCCAACGGGCGATCGAGGACGTCATCGAGCTCTACACGGACTGATCCTGGCTCCAGAGCGATCGGTATGAACGACAACGAGCGGAGGATCCAACTCGCGGCGGCGCACCGCCTGGCGCTTCGGCTTGGCCTGAACGACGGCTTGTCCAATCACTTTTCCGTTCGCCTGGCGAGCGACGCGGAGAGATTTTATGTAACGCCGGTAAACCTGCACTGGAAAGAGATATGCGCCAGCAACCTGGCGGTGGTCCGCGTGCGGGACGCGGTTGTCGACG
>JASFKQ010000103.1:0-12828 GCA_050118555.1 Lysobacterales bacterium | reverse complement strand
AGAAGAACCTGGTCATCGCGCTGCAGAGCGCGCGCCCGGATGCCAGCAAGGAAGAAGACTGGAAGCTGGAGTCGGAGCTGTTCCGGTCCATCGCGGGGGCGCTGGACGGCGGATCGGAATCCGTCGCCAACGCCACCGATTGAGCCGAACCCACCGCCGACCCCCGTAGGAGCGGCCGTTGGCCGCGATCAGGCCACCGGGCCGCGGAATCCCATCCCGAGCAAGGCTCGGTCCTGTGGGTCCGCGGGGTTATTCCGTGGCGGAGATGGAATAGCGTTCGACGATCTGGCGATCCAGGGCTTCGGCCATCCGTTTCTGCTCCTCGAGGAACCCGACGGCGTTATTCATGGCCGTGCGGTAGAAGGCGACGTCGCCGAAGTAGGCCGCCCGTGTTTCCGGCCGCTCGTCCAGCAGGTACCGGCCTTCGGGAACATCGGCTTCGAATGACCCCGGCGGCAGCAGGATGTCCATGTAGTCGGCTTCAAACCGCTGCAGCATCCTGCGCGCGAGTGTGAGGTCGATTAATTCCTTCTGCCGCGCCTCATGCACGTGGAAATAGCCTGCCAGCTCGCTGTACATCCGCTGGCAGGCTTCCATTCCCGTTTGATAATTCAGCATGGCGTCGCGGACCTGGCCGTCCCGGATGAGGGCCATGTCGCCGCTGTACCGAAGCTGGGACAGGGTCAGATCGGAAAACTCCACATTCAGGTACCAATAGGTGTAGGCGACCGAGTGGATGAAGAATGCCCGCTGCCAGGCCGGGTCGTCGACGGGGTCGCCCAGCAGGTCCAGCAGGTGGGCAAGATGACCCAGCAGCACCTTGTTTCCCTCGATCGCCCGGTTCATGGCCCGCAGGTCGCTGGCCAGATCCACCCGCATCGAGGCCATGTATTCCCGCTCCCTGAGCCGGTCCAGCCGGTCGTCGTTCCAGCTGTCGATCTGCAGCGCGATCAGGATGCCGATCACCACCAGCAGGATCTCGCCGGCGGCATACCTGAGATAACGCACCGTTGCGCCCTCCTCGATGAGTTTCAAACGGAACCTGCCGAACGCCCTCAGCACCCGGGCGGCTTCCCGGCGGCACCCCAAGAGGGGCATTGGCGGTAGGCGTGTCTGATTTCAGCTGGGTCGTTCATCTTTGCGCTCTGTTCCAGCCTGTCATCCTGAGTCATCGTCAGCGGCGGGGCAAGCCCGGGAACCCTGCCCGCGATTCCTGCCACGGGGCTGCGGGACCTTATCCCGGGCAAGGCCCGGTCCTACAAGGGTTCGCCCAGGCGCCCGTAGGAGCGGCCGTTGGCCGCGAATAAGCCACGGGGTCGCGGGATCCTTTCCCGGGCAAGGCCCGATCCTACCGCCGCCGCGGGCGAGTCCGCTCCGCCAATACGATGGCGATGCCGCCCAGGGTAGCGGCCGAGGCCACCACCAGGCGCAGGGTGACGGGCTCGGACAACAGCAACACGCCACCGATCGCGGCGATTACCGGCACCGACAGCTGCACGGTCGCAGCACTGGTGGCGGTCAGGCCGCGGAGGGCGGCGTACCAGAGCACGTAGCCCAGTCCCGATGCGATCGACCCCGACGCGATGGCCAGCAGCAGGCCACGCAGCGTGATCTCGGCGTGCGTCGCGAACACCAGGCTGACCAGGAGCACCAGCGGCACGCAAAACAGGAAGTTGTTGGCCGTGGCTTCGAGCGGATCCTGCACGCCCCTGCCGAGAAGCGAGTAGACACCCCAGGCGATGCCGGCGACCACCATCAGCGTTGCGCCCAGCGGGTTCGGTGCGGTGACGCCCGGCGAAACCAGGTACACGATGCCGCCCACCGCCAGCGCCAGTCCCAACCAGGACAGGGCCGGGAAATGCTCCCCCGCTCGCAGGGCGGTAATGAACATCGTTAGCTGCACGGCCCCGAAAAGCAGCAGCGCGCCGGCGCCTGCGCTCAACGAAAGATAGGCGAACGAGAAGAAGGCCACGTAGGTGAACAGCATGGCCGCCGCACGCCAATCGACGGGCCTGCGACCAGCCCGCCGCCATCTGGGCAGTACGATGAGCAAGAGCGTCAACGCCCCGGACGCAACCCGCACGGACGCGAAGCTGGCTGCATCGATATGGCCTTCCCCCAACGCCAGCCGACAGAGGACCGAATTGGCGGCGAAAGCGACCATCGTGACCAGCGTAAGGAGCACGGTTTTGAGCCGTGCTCCTGTTGGCTGCGCCGATCGCGCCGTCACGCCGGGCCGGGCGATCGCTCAGGCCGGCTTGATGTTACGGTTCAGCCGGAACTGGTTACCCGGGTCGTACTTGGCCTTGACCTGCGCCAGTCGCTCGTAGACCGGTCCGTAATTGCCCGCCTCCGATTTGTCCGTATCAAATTCGATGTTCGTGTAGTAGCCGCCGGTGAAGGGCTCCAGCTGCTTGAACCAATTCCGCGTCTTGGCGATGACTTCCTCGTCCTGGGCTGGATCGGACCAGACGGAGCCGACCAGCACCATCGTTTCCACGTTGCGGTGGGGAAATGCCGTGTGCGTCTCACCCACCCGCTTCACCGCGCCGCCGGCGGTGTGGGTCGCCATCACCACCCGCGGATCGGGGGTGTAGGCCCCGATCATGGCTTCGAGCAACTCAGGGGTAATCTCCTTGACCATGCCGTTCTTGATGTACGAACGGATGCCGGGCGCGAACAGGCCATCCTCCGCGGTCTGCATGACGAGGTAATCCTGCACCTTGATGGTGTCGTCCATCGGTTTGCCGACACGGCGCAGGGGCGCCACTTCGGCTTCTCCGGCGGCCGGGTCGGTCGCGTAAACCACCTCCATCGCGATCACGCCGACGCCGTCCGGCATCGTCATCATCGCGGGTGCCACGTAGAGATCATCGGACAGGGTGGAATACCAGTCGCCGTAGAAGTCCAGCACTTCCTTCGCCTGTGCGATGGGCCAGACGACCATGCCGGAGAGCACGGAGCGGTTGAAGCGATGCACACGGAAGTCGAAGCGCGAGGCCACGCCGAAATTGCCGCCGCCGCCGCGAATCGCCCAGAACAGGTCCGGCTCCTGTTCCGCGCTCACGTTGCGGATCGTGCCGTCCGCGGTGACGATTTCCGCACCGACCAGGTTGTCAACCGCCAGACCGTGCTTGCGGTTCAGCCGGCCGAAGCCGCCGCCCAGGGTGAAACCACCGACGCCGGTGTGCGAGACCACGCCGGCCGTGGTGACGAAGCCCTTCTCCAGCGTCGCTGCGTCCAGATGGCTGAGCAGCGCCCCGCCGCCCACCGAGGCACGCTTGCGGATCGGATCGACCGTGGCCGCCGTCATCTCGGCGAGATCGATCATGATGCCGCCTTCGCAAACGGACTTGCCCGGCCAACTGTGGCCACCGCCCCGCACGGCCGTGAGCAGGCTGTGATCGCGGGCGAACGTAACCGCCTGCTGGATGTCTGAGGTATCGGCGCAACGCACGATGAGGGCCGGATGCTTGTCGTGCATGCCGTTCCAGACCCTGCGTGCAGCGTCGTAGCCCGGCGAATCGGCCAGCAGCACGGGGCCCTTCACGGCGCCCGCCAACTCCCTGACCGCTGCACCCTCGAGCTCGATCGCCTGGCCATCGAGCGACACGGCGGCGATGCTGGATCCGGCGGAGGCGGCGTCGATGAGCCTGAAAGGATAAGCTGCGAGCAAACCCGCAGCAGCGGTGGTTGAACAGAATTGACGACGTTTCATGGTGTGCGCTCCCTCAAAGTCTGGTACTTGTGACCCGTAGCATAGGACAAACTCGGAAATTTGCCCTGTCGCTTACGCTGACGGGCCCTGTAATATGCGTGCCGCTGGCTCTTGTGTGTTACTTTTGCCAGCCACTGCGAGTCTCCAGGGAGGGTGAGCATCCGTGCGCTTGTATTCATTGAGTTTTCCCCGTTCCAGCAGCGTTCCGGGCGGGGCGTATACGATTTGAAAATCCTGTTCGTCACCTATGGTTTGCCGGAGCCACCCCAAAGCGGCGCCCGCCTGCGTGATTTCAACCTGGTCACACGACTCGCCGACCGGCACGAGGTCTCGGTGCTCTCACTGCTGGAATTTCCCCAGGAACTCGAGCGTGCCCCGCGCCTGGCGGAGTGCTGCGCCCGAATAGATGGGGTACCCGCACGTGGGGCCGTCGGCTCGGCCGCCGGCGCCCTGGCCGGCTGGTTTCGGGGACGACCGCTGGCGACGGGGCCCTACTATCATCCGGAGCTGGCGCGCCGGATTGCCGAAATGACCCGCACGGGCGGTTACGACATCGTCCAGTTCGAGCATTCGTTCTTCGCGCCCTACCGGCGTGCACTGGGCCCCGGCTTTACAGGTTCCACCGTTTTGTCCCTGCACAACATCGGCGTGCAGCAATACCGCAGCATGCTGGACACCACCTCCGGGACCGGACGCATCCCCGCCGCGTTGAAATGGTGGCTGATGCGCGACTGGGAGGCGGCTGAAGCCAGCCGCTTCGACCAGGCAATCGTGGTATCGGGCGAAGACCGCACCCGGCTCCTGGAAATGGGCGCCGCCTGTCCGGTTCAGGTGATCGAAAACGGTGTCGACTGCGACCTGTTGCGTCCGCTGCCACCCCCGACCGGCCCCGATCCGGAAATCCTGTTCGTCGGGACTTTCGGCTACCCGCCGAATCGTGACGCGGTTCGCTATTTTCACGCAGAGATCTTTCCGCGCATCCGGGCCGGACGCCCGAAGTGCCGTTTCATCGTCGCCGGTTCGGGCGGCGAGCGGCACCTCGCCGACCTCACCGAGCCCGGCGTGGTGGAGGTGACAGGCCGCGTGGAAGACCTGACGGGTCTGTATGCACGGGCCAGTGTCGCGGTGGTCCCATTACGCAGTGGCGGCGGATCCCGGCTGAAAGTCCTGGAGGCCATGGCGTTGGGGCGTCCAGTCGTCTCCACGAGCCTCGGCCGGGAAGGCCTGCGGCTCGAGGCGCCGGCCGAAATCCGGGTCGCCGACGAGCCCGCCGCCTTCGCGGGCGGGGTGCTGGATCTGCTGGAGAACGAATCCCTGTGGTGCGAAACCGCTGCGGCTGCACGCCGCCGGGTGCAGGCCGACTACGACTGGAACCATATTGCGGGTCGTCAGGAAGCCCTGTATCGAGAACTTCGTGAGCGCCGGACCGGCGGCGGCGGGCGCACCAAGCGGGCGCCTGCGGACAGCGTCACCCCGCCCAGGCTGTCGGTGGTGGTGCCGGTATTCAACATGCAACGTGACCTGCGCAGGTGCCTGGATGCCCTCGAGACGTCCACGCTCCCGGACTTCGAGCTGATTTTGGTGGATGACGCGTCCACCGACGAAAGCACTGACGACCTGCAAAACCGCTGCGACCGCTTTGTCCGGCTGGAAGAGAACCGGGGCCAGGCGGCGGCGCGAAACCTGGGGGCAGGCCTGGCTCGGGCCGAGCTGGTGTTTTTCCTGGATGCCGACGTTTTGGTGCGGCCGGATACCCTGGAACGGGTCTGCGAGGTGCTCGAGGGAAATCCCGACATCAGCGCGATGTTCTGCTCGTACCAGTACGACACCACCGAAACAGACTTCGTTTCGCGCTACAAGAACCTGCTGCATCACTTCACCCACAAGATCTCGAACCGGGAGGCGGTCACCTTCTGCGGCGGCTTCGGGGCCATTCGCAAGGCTGTGTTCGAAGAAGTGGGCGGCTTCGACGAGCAGCGGCGAGCGATGGAAGATGTCGACCTGGGCTACCGGCTGCACCGGTCAGGCCACCGCATTCGTCTCTGTCCGTGGATCCAGCTTACGCACATGAAGCGGTACACGCTGGCCAGCCTGGTGCGGGCCGACGTGTTCCAGCGCGCGGTGCCGTGGACCCGGATCATGCTGGAACGGAAAGTGATACAGAACGACCTCAACACCCGCAGCAACGCCGTCGCCAGCGTCGCGCTCACCGGTCTGATGCTGTTGTTGCCGTTACTGCTGTTCGGGCGGCCGCTGCTCCTGGCGTGGCTGGAAGCCGGGCTGCTGTCGGCCCTGGTGATCCTCAATGGACGCTTCCTGGCCTACGCGATCCACATGCGGGGTTTTTGGTTCGGCCTGCGGTGCATTCCGATGCTCTGGTTCCAGTATATCTACAGCGGCGTCGGCCTGGTGTTCGGGGTGCTGGCGCACCTGACCCGGCGGTGGTCCGGTCGGAGAGACGGCAAATGAGCTCGTCCGGCAAGCCCCTTCTCAGCGTGCTGATTCCCACGCTCGAAGCGCGGCGGGACCAATGCGCGCGGCTATGCAGTGAACTGGAACGGCAGGCCGAGCAAGCAGGCGCCACGCACGCAGTGGAAATACTGACCCTGCCGGATGACGGCAAGGCGCGAGTGGGGGCCAAGCGCAACACCCTGGTGGCGCGGGCGGCCGGGCGGTTCGTGGCGTTCGTCGATGACGACGACACGCTCAGCGACCATTATCTCGATCGCCTGCTTTCGGCGATCCGCACCAACCCCAACGTCGACTGCGTGTGCTTTCCGGCCGAAATCCGGTTCCGCGGCCGCCATCCGCGCAGGCTCGAGCATTCCATCGCCTACCATGACTGGCGCCACGAGGACGGCCGCTACCTGCGCCCGCCCTGCCATCTGATGCCCATTCGGCGCGAAATCGCGCTGCGCTACCCGTTCCCGGAAATCGATTACGGAGAGGACATGGACTGGACCCTTCGCATCAGCAGGGACGGCGCCCTCCGCGACGAAGCGAAAATCGACGAAGTCCTTTATACCTATAACAGCCGCCGCAGTTACGCGCTGCAGTGGCTGCTCGACCGCACGCAGACGATACGCCATGCGCTGGGCCTGCGCTTCGTTTCCGGTATCGCCTTGCGGCGACGCCTGCGGGGCGGGAAAAGGGTGCGGGACGCATGACGGACCACCCGCACGCACCACCCCGGATTGACGCTGTTTACACCTGGGTCAACGGCGCCGATACGGACTGGAGCTGGCAGATGGAGCGGGCGATGGAGCAGGCCGTGGAGCAGGCGCGCCAGGGCAAGAGCGCCATCGACTGCCGCTACCGGCGCTTTTGCGACGGCGAGGAGTTGCGCTATTCACTGCGTGCGCTGCAGGCCCACGCCCCCTGGATACACCACGTTTACCTGGTCACCAATGGCCAGCGCCCGTGGTGGCTGGCCGAAGCCCCCGCCGGGCTGACCGTGGTCCGGCACGAGGAAATTTTTCCCGATGCCGGGGACCTGCCGACCTTCAACTCCAACGCCATCGAGATGAACCTGCACCGGATTCCAGGGCTATCGCGGAAATTCCTGTACCTGAACGACGACCTGTTTCTGGGCCGCGCCTGCCAGGTGACGGATTTCCTGGACGAATTGGGCGACATCACCTACTTCGAACGCATCCGGTTGGATCGCGACCTCGATCCGACGGATCCGGGCGACCGGGCCTGCGCCGACACCTTGAAATTCGTAACCCGCGCCTTCGGGGGAGAGCCGTTAACGTGGATGCCGGCACACACACCGCAGCTCTATGACCGCGAACGCATCGAAGAACTCGAAGGCCTGTTCCCGGAGGAATTTGTCCGCACGCGCGGGCAACGATTCCGCTCGGCGCGTGACTTCGTGCTGCGCATCGCTTACGCAGCGCTGGCTGCGCACCTTGACCAGCCGAATCGCTTGCTGCCGCCCAGTGGCGGAGACTATTCGCTGGTGCGGCTGGAACCGCAACCGCTGCAGCGGGCCCGGGAATTTTTTCACCTGTACCGGACACGGCCGAAATTCTTCTGCCTGAATGACGAACTGGCCCCGGACTTCCGCGGCGCGGCCGTCGGCTGGATGATGCGGGCGTTTCTGAAGGCCCGCTTCCCGCGGCCCTCGCGGTTCGAAGCCGACGGGGAAGAAACTTGAGCACCTGGCCGCCCGGTACCCCGCTCCAATCGCCCAGGGACTTCTGGGACCAGCGGTTGGGCGATCGGCCGGACGCATCGTCGGTCGGCTGCGCCGGGTTCGGCCGGCGGTACAACGACTGGCTGTACCGGGTGCGACGAAGCGGCTTTCGACGGCTTGTGCGCCGATTGTCGGTGTCGCCCGCGAATTGCCGCGTACTCGATGTCGGCTCCGGAACCGGTTTCTACATCGAGCAGTGGCGAGCGATGGGCGCGACGCGGATCGAGGCGCTGGACTTCAGCCAGTCGGCGGTCAGGCACCTCCGTGGGCGATTTCCCTCGATGGCTGTACATCACGCGGACCTCTCCGCGCCCTCCCTGCCGCTGGAATCGGGGCAATACGACCTGATCAGCGCTTTCGATGTGCTGTTCCACCTGGTGGAGGACGCCGCCTACGCCAGGGCCATCGCCAATGTGTCGAATCTTCTGAAACCGGGCGGATTCCTGCTGCTGTCGGAGAATTTCACGCACCGCGAACGACCCAGGGCGAGCTGGTACCATTACAGTCGCCCGCTGAAGACCATTGAGCACCAGCTGCAAGCCAACGGACTGCGACTGATCGAGCGGCGCCCCATGTTCGTGCTGATGAATGCCCCGGACGACTCCGGCAGCCGACTTTTGGGCAACTGGTGGCGAGGCGTTTCGCGGATTGCAATGGCAGGCGAGCGGGCCGGCTGGCTGGCCGGGGCGTCGCTTTACCCTATCGAGCAATTACTGACCGGCCTTCTGAGGGAGGGGCCCAGCACCGAGTGGGCGATCTGCCGCCGTGAATCCGGGAACTAAGCCGTGGAAACCCCGAGCCGAAAACGTAAATTACTGTTCGCAACCACACGCTTGAACACGTTGAGCGGAGCCGCCTGTGTTGCGGCCTGGTCGCTTCAGGCGCTGGCAGAGAACTGGGACATCACACTGGCCAGCGCGGTGCACCCCGACTTTGGCGGGGTCGACGCATCTTTCGGAACGCGCCTGATCGATTCGGACATCACCGTCCGCACCCTGCCATTTCCCTTGAGCTACCTGTCGCTTTTGGACCCTGACCCGTTCAGCATCCAGGATCTGGCCTGGCTGATGCGCCTTACCCAGAAGATTTCACGGGATTACGATGTCGCCGTTGCCACGGTGGACGAGTTCGACTTCGGTCGAACCGGTATCCAGTACATCCATTTTCCCTACATGCGGATACACCTTTCCACTTTCCAACGGGTGGAAGGCATGAACAGGGCGAAGCGCTTCCGGGAAATGCTGAAAGGCAGGGTGCGACCCTGGCTGGTCAGCTCCGGAATCCAGCTTTCCCGGGTGCGGCAAAACCGGACGATCACCAATTCCCACTGGACGGCGAGCCGCATTCGCGAAGCCTACCAGGTCGAGGCCGCGGTGCTCTACCCACCCGTCCGTTGGAGCCGGCCCGGGCCGGAATGGTCGCTGCGACAACCAGGCTTCGCGATGATTGGCCGCATCAGCCCGGACAAGCGGCCTATCGAGATCATCGACATCCTGCAACGGGTGCGAGCGCGCGGCCACGCCATCCACCTGGATATCGTCGGCAGCGAAGACGCGGTTGCGGGCAAGCCGTTCGTCCGGAAAGTCCGGGAACGCGCAGCGGCCGCCGGCGACTGGGTGCGGCTGCACGTAGGTGTCAACCGGGACGAGTTGGAAACCATCGTCTCGAACTGCCGCTACGGCATCCACGGGCTGCACGATGAGCATTTCGGCATCGGGGTCGGCGAGCTGGTACGGGCCGGTTGCGTGGTCTTCGTACCCGACAGCGGCGGACAGGTCGAGATCGTCGGCCGGGAACCGAACCTGTGCTATTCCTCCGACGACGATGCGGTCGAAAGAATTTGTCGGGTGCTCTCGGACCCCGCAGAGCAGTCACGGTTGTCCGCAGTACTCGAGGAGCAGGCCGGGCTGTTTACGGAGGAACACTTCATGCAGGGCATGCGCAAGCTCGTGGAAGACTTCGCGGCGCGACGGCCACAGCCTCAATAACGCCTGGGAACGTAAAGCTCCGGGGGCAGTACTGCGCGCTCGTAGTTCTCATTGAAGACCCGTTCGGGCAGGGTCGCGTCATCGCCCGGCACTTCCTCGTAGGGAATCTGGTCCAGCAGGTGATGGATGCAATTGAGGCGCGCCCGCTTCTTGTCGTTGGCCTCGACGATGAACCACGGCGACTCGGGGAAATTGGTGCGTCGGAAGGTTTCCTCCTTGGCCTTGGTGTACTGCTCCCAGCGCACGCGGGACTGCAGGTCCATCGGGCTCAGCTTCCATTGCTTGAGCGGATCGTGGATGCGCATCAGGAACCGCAGCTGCTGTTCCTCGTCGGTGATCGAGAACCAGTACTTGATCAGGCGGACCCCCGAGCGCACCAGCATCTTTTCGAACTCGGGCACATCCTGGAAGAACTGCTCGACCTCGTCCGGCGTGGCAAAACCCATCACACGCTCGACGCCCGAGCGGTTATACCAGGAGCGGTCGAACAACACGATTTCGCCGCCCGATGGCAGGTGCGGCACGTAGCGCTGGAAATACCACTGGGTGCGCTCCTTCTCGCTGGGCTTCTGCAGCGCCACCACGCGGCACACGCGCGGGTTGAGCCGTTGTGTGATCCGCTTGATCACACCCCCCTTGCCTGCCGCATCCCGTCCCTCGAAGATCACGGCGATCTTGGCGCCGGTGTGTTCCACCCAGTCCTGCAGCTTGATCAGCTCGGCCTGCAGGGTGATCAGGGAACGGAAATAAATGGCGCGGTCGAGCGTTTCGGGATGCTTCTTGCGGTAAATGCGGCGCAGTTCCAGCGACAAAGCGGGCTCGGACATTTCGAGCTCATAGTCCTCGTCCAGGTTGTCCTGCAGCTCGGCTTCCAGCCAGTCATTGCCGTCGTAGTCGTTATCCAGGTTGTTCATCTCGTGATGCCGTGCGCGGCTTGAAACGCGATCAGGATAGAACGGGTCCTGCAGGAGGGCAACCGGGCTCTGCGCATTCGAGGTCCCGGCCTCCGAGCCACGCTGCATGTCATCAAACCGGAACACTGGGCTGGCAGCATCTTCGGTTCCCGATACACCACCCGAACGACCAGCAGAAGGAGGGACTTCCATGAATCCAGTCAAGAAGAACAGGCTCGCCGCAGGCGTCGCCGCGGTACTTTCCGCACTCGTATTCCAGGCGACCGCTGCAGTGGCCGCACCCGCCGCCGAAGTGACCAACGGCGCCGACAGTGGCCCCGGCTCGCTGCGCGACGCCCTGAACAGCGGGGCCGGCGTCATTGTGGTTGACGACTCGGTGACGGTCATCGGCATCCAGAGCACGCTGTATTACGGCGGCACCGATCCGCTCAAAATCGTCGGCTCAGGCCAGGTGGTGGAGGCCGACGGCGATTACACGCTGCTGGAAATCGGTGAAGGCGCCGACCTCACCGTAACCGATCTCGCTTTCCAGGGCATTGGCGGTTTCAGCGCTTATTACCAGGGTACGGGCAAGGGAATCTTCGTCCATGTTCCCACCGATCGGGAAGGCACAGTCGCGTTGAAACTGACCAACGTATCTGTGCTTGACGTGGCCAATCACGGCATCCACGTCTCCGACTGCAACATCGGTGACGACTGCGGCTCCGGCGGTGGTGGGGGAGGCGACGGCTCGCCGGCATCGGTCCACGCGATTCTGGCCGGAGTCGTCGTCGATGGCGTCGGTTACGGAAAATTCGACGCGGACGGCACCCGGGTGGACGAACGTGGTGATGGTGACATCCTGTTCGAGGCCACTGACTCCAGCTTTACCGGGGTAGGCGCGGACGGGGTCGAACTCGACGAAGGCGATGCCGGCGACGTCATCGTCTACGTGCGCAACAGTTCGTTCAACGACAACGGTGGCTATTGCCTGCCGGTCGATGCTGATCCGAATCTCGAAGAGGAGATCTGTTACGACGATGGCGAACTCGATCTGGACGACGGCTTCGACGTCGACGAGGCCGGTGACGGCTCGGTGGTCGGCATGGTTCGCAATGTCCGGATCATCGGAAACCTGGACGAGGGCCTCGATTACGACGAGGAAGGCGAGGGCGGATTTGACCTCGAGCTGGTTGGCATCGACGCCTGGATGAACGGTGACGAAGGCGTCAAGATCTCCGAGGAGGACGGCGGGGACCTGATTGCACGCCTGCGTTCGCTGACGCTGTTCGAAAACGGCGACGACGGCGCCCAGATCGAGGAAGAAGACGAAGGAGACCTTCACGTGACCGTGAACAGCACCGTTTCCGAGGACAACGACAAGAAAGGGCTAAAGGTCGAACAGTCCGATGATGGAAGCGGCACGCTCAAGGTGCGCGGCTCCGCGATCAGCGGCGGCATCAGCACGGACGGCGTGGACGAGATCTGACCCGCCTTCGCAACAGCGCTCGCAGGGCATTGGTTGGCCCTTCGGGCGCTGTTGCACCTTCAAAACCCGAGTCAAGCGGGGAGCCGGAGCCCCTGCAAAGCTCCTGTCCATCGCCCGCAGAGCGGACGCCTACCCGGTTTGTGGCACAATGGCTGCTTCCATCCCGAGGAACCACCCGATGCCGTTCACCCGCCGACATTTTCTGTCCATGACCGCCACGTCCGGGCTGGCGGCTGCGGCAACGCCGGGGCTGTTCGCGGCCACGCCCGCCGAGAAGCTTTACGCCCGCAGCATTGCGATCGACGGCTGCGGCGGACCCGGGGGCATCGAGTCCGAGCAGGGCGCCCCGCTGACCGCCGCCGAGGTGGACGACGTGCGCGCCTCCGGGCTCAGCGCCATCAACATGACCGTCGGCGCCGTCGGCACCATGCCGTCGCTGGAAGCCTTCGAAAAAATCGTGCGGGATATCGCGCGTTGGGAAGGTGAGATCGACAACCACCCTGACGCATTCGTGCGAGTGCGCCAGGCGGCCGACATCCCGC
>JASFKQ010000102.1:0-12837 GCA_050118555.1 Lysobacterales bacterium | reverse complement strand
TCTGGATGGCTACCGCGTCAGCCGGCTCGAACATTCGCTGCAAACCGCCACCCGTGCGGAGAATGACGGCGCCGACGAGGAACTGGTGTTCGCCGCGCTGCTACACGACATCGGCGACGTGCTGGCCCCCGAGAACCACTCCCAGCTCGCTGCGAGCATCATCCGCCCTTACGTGCGCGAAGAGGTTACGTGGATCGTGGAGCACCACGGCGTGTTTCAGATGTACTACTACGCGCATCACTCAGGCGGCGATCGCGACGCCCGCGAGGCCTATCGTGGCCATGAGTGGTTCGACGCCTGCGCACGCTTCTGCGAGGACTGGGACCAGGCCTCCTTCGATCCCGACTACCCTACTCAGCCGCTGGAACATTTCGAGCCCCTGGTGCGCCGAATCTTCGCCCGCGAAGCGTTCGATCCGGCCATCGTCGGCGCGCGCACCTGACGGCCCGCGTCTCCACCGACCGGCGGGCGTTTCACTCCGGGCGCCCGTCGAACACGCTACGCCGCGCTTCGAAATACGTGGTCTCGACGTAGCCTTTCATGCGGTACGAGAAATAGGCCACGTAACGCGTACGGTCCGAACGATTGCCCAGCCCCCGGTGCATCACGCGGTCGTCGAACAACAGGCACGATCCGGCCTCGAGCGGACTCACCCAGGGCTCCGGGGCCTCGCCCTCTGCTGCCTCGGCGAGCGCCGCGGGCGAAGTGCCCGAATGCTGGTAGACCAGCTCATCGTGATCCAACGCGGTGTTGCCCAGGTGGTTGGTCAGTGTGTGGGACCCGCGGGCGATCTCAGTCGGGCCCATCTCCAGCGGGATATCGTGCAACGGCACCAGGGCGTTGAGCGCGTGCGCACCACGATGTTCCGCCTCTTCGTGCGGGGAATCGATATGCCACTGCTGTGCCGGGCTGCCGGGCTCGGAGTAAACGACGCCGCTGAACATGTGCTCGGCATCCTCGCCCAGCGCCGCCGCGACCACCGGCCACCAGGGCAAGGCCTTGACGTCCGTGCCGAACTGCTCGGGCGTGATCGGCAGATCCCATCGGCCCGGCGAGCGCTGCACGATCTCGTCGTAGCCGTCGGCGCTGCCAATGCCGATATCGCGGTCGCCCAGCGCCGCGGTCACCTCGCGGATGCGTTGCCGGGAGACGTCCGTCAGCCGTTGCAGAAACCCGGTGCTGGCCAGTTCGGGCAACAGGACGAAACCGTCGCGATCGAGAAGTTCGGCGGCGGCGCGGGGATTGTCTGTATTCACTTGTCTATGGGTGTTCACTGGTATTTTCTTGAAGTTCGAGACCGGATAGACCTTGGTGCGGGGCAGTCCCGGTTCAAGTCGATGCCCGCTGCATGATACCGATCGTAAATCCAGCTCTGGAGGGAACGAGCGCCAGCCTGCCGGCGGGCGCGCATCGGCTCACGTATCGATCATTTCGCGATTGCAGCTGGCGTGAATCAGGCGTCGGGCGACCGGCACTCTCCGGACATGAGCGACTCAGGCATGGCCATCTCGTACAGCTCGATCGTATCGTCGAGGTTGCGATTGAAATATATCGATCGTCCGTCCGGGGAAATCCCGGCCCGCTGATCGCCACCGGCACCAAACGTGAGCTGTGCCGGTTCTCCCCCATCGATGCGGATGCAGAACAGCTTGAAAATGCCGTCGACTTCCGATGAATAGAGAATTCGTTGGCTATCGGGAAACCACGCGGGATAGCCGTCATAGACGGTATTGTGCGTCAATCGCTTAAGTTCGCCTCCGTGGCGATCCATGATCATGATTTCGCCGTTCGTTTCGTCGTTTTCCCACCACTTGTCGAAGACGATCCACTTTCCGTCCGGTGAAATCTTTGCATAGCTGTTCAGCTCGTTGTCGCGCAGCAATTCCGTATGCTGCCGGCCGTCGATGTCGGTGGTCCAGATCGAATACAAGCGCTCACCGGCCACTTGCCGGTTGTAGATGATGGTGGCCGAATCTGGTGACCAGTACGGGTGGATTTCCGGTTCCGGCGTATGCGTGATCTGCACGACGTTGCTTCCGTCGGCTTCCATCCGAAACACATCGAAGTTTCCAGCCCGATCCGAGATGAAAGCAATATACCTGCCGTCCGGGCTCCACGAAGGCATCCGGTCGAGATCGTTGTTGTGCGTCAGCTGTGTCAGGCCTTCGCCGCCGTCCGCCATGCCCTGGCGACGCAGTTTGTAGATTTCCCAGTTGCCGTTCACGCTTGCCTCGAGGACGAAGGCCGTATCGTCGCTCGAGAGCGAAGGATAGGCGTACCTTACGCGGGTGAGCTTCTTGGGTCCGGCATCGTCCGCTGTCACCTGCGCCCATCCCGACAGCGGCGAGGTCGAGAAAAAGAGGATTGCCAGTGACATCGTGAGCAATAACCGCTTTTCGAGCAGGCAGTATCGGGCAAGGACGTGAATCATGTTCGAGGGCGATGCGTCTGTTGTCCACATACACCGGAATGTAACGCAACTGTGCCTGCTTTGAAGGAGCGGCCGCCCGCCCAATAGACGAAGGCACCGCAAATTGCGACGGACTGAGCACCTGCAGCGTGCGGAAAAGATGAACAGTAGCCACAGTTTTCGGCGATACTCGTCCCCCGATTTACCTTCCGGCAAAATTTGCCGACAGGGACTATAGTGAAATTACACCGTTTGCACACCCCATCAACGAGGAGAGAACGATGCTTGAATACAACTTGAGGCTCCGCGGGCTGGCGGCTCTCGGACTCGTGCTCATGTTGGGCACGGCCTGGGCCGGCGAGGAATCAGACATGATGCACAGGGTCACGCAGTGGCAGAACGCCTACAATGCCGGTGACCTGGAGGCCGTCGCGGCCATGTACGCCGAGGATGGGTGCCGGATGCCGCCAAACCAGGAAACGGCCAACGGCCGGGCGGCGATCCTGGCGCAACTCCAGGCAAGCCAGGCTGTCGGCCCGCAGGTCAAGCTCGGCCTCACACGTTCCGACAACAACGACGGATTTGCCTGGGGCACAGGCACATACGCGATCATGGGTCCGGATGGTGCGGTCGTGGACCAGGGCAAGTGGATGAGCGTGTCCAGCCGGAGTGACGATGGCTCCTGGCTGACCCAGTGCGACATCTGGAACTCCAACCAGCCTCTGCCCGCGCAGTGATCCAGACAGGCTGATACAGGGATCGTGCCAAAGGGCTCTGACCGCTTTTTCAAAAAAGCGGTCAGAGCCCTTTATCGTTTCGGGCCTTTACCATGACCCAATAAATTTTGAACTGATCGTCCAGCAATCCCGCCATCAGGGTATGGCGAGATGTTCACTGATGCCGAGCAAGTCTCCGTCGACATAGATTTCAACGCCGTAATCTTGCTTCAGCAGACTGACCACCGCCCCGCTCGCAGTGACCACCGTTTGCGATTCGCCGATCGCCAGGTCGTTGCTGTCCAGGGTGGTGATGACGGTTCCGCCGTTGTCAGGCGTAACCACGATTCTCTCGAGTTCAAAGGGTGCAAGTTGATCTGATTTAGCGAACGCTGTGCCATTCGCTGCCAAGACTATTGCTGCGACTGCCAAAATTGCCGGATTCATCGATTGCCTCCTACGATTACTCACGATGCACTGGCTTTACCGTTCTCCCAACAAAACATCGTCCTTGCTCTAATGACGCACCTTTCAGGCAAATGGTTACGAACCGCGGCTCGGCAACCGGAATTCAATCCAATCGGCCAGGAACCCCTCCTGCTTCAAGGACCCGTTCGCCAGGCAGCGGACGGTGTCACCGACACGATTTCAGATGTGCCTGGCCATCCGCCATGGGGCGGATTGGTGCTTGCGGCATACTTCGGCGCTTCAAGTCGCGCCTCTTTCTTTATAGTTCTATCGTCCACGCCGAGAAGAAAGTCCCAAAAGTCACGGTGCTTTGATAAGGCTCTGACCCTTTTTTTCCGTGATCCTTGCCATTCAGTTTAAATTAGTGTAAACTGTTGAATTCTTTTACGTTTTGTGCCAACCCATACTCGAAAGGAGCAGAGCCATTACGATTTCCAAAGGCGAAACCATTCACCACCCCCAGCACGGTGTCGGTACCGTGCAATCTATCCGCAAGCGCAGCTTCTCCGGTTCCGGCGAACACCGCTTCGCGAAGGTGCTCTTCCCCCGCGACGACATGACCATGTTGGTTCGCGAGAAAGACCTCGACGGTCTCGTTCGAAAAACCATCGCCAAGCAAAAGGCCCTCAAGGTACTGGCCTATATCGGCGAATGGAAAGGCAAGGTCAGCGAACAGTGGAAAACACGGGCCAACAGCCACCAGGCCAAACTGGACGACGGCGACCCCTTTGCCCTGGCGGAAGTGTACAAAGCCCTCAGCCAGCGCAGTGAGAAGGACAAGCTCAGCACTGCAGACCGGCGGCATTTGAGCCAGTCCGAGCAGTACCTGGCGGAGGAACTCTCCATCGCTTTCGACCTGTCGGAAGATCGCATGCGCCAGAAACTGGCTGCCACGGCGCTGAGCTGACGCAAAAGCTCGGCGGGGGCGGCACAAACGAAGTCGATCCCGCGCTGTCCAGGATCAGCGCAAAGAGCACAAAACAGTCTTCGGAAAGTTTGGGATCACATTTTTCCTGACTGGCCGACTGTGGGTCAGGCGGGCGTCCGCTCCTCCCAAACCCGGCACAGCTCGATGATGACTTCGACAGCCTTGTGCATGTCGTGGGTCGAAATCCACTCGAAACGCGAATGGAAATTATGCTCGCCGGCGAACAGGTTGGGCGTCGGCAGGCCCATGAAACTCAGGCGCGAACCATCGGTACCGCCCCGGATCGGCTTCACACGGGGTTCGAGTCCGGCGCGCCGGATCGCCTCTAGCGCGTTTTCCGCGACTTCCGGGCAGCCGTCCAGTGCCTCTTTCATGTTTCGGTAGGATTCTTCGACCGTGCAGGTCACGCGGGCGCCGGGGTGTTCCGCCGCTGTTTCCCGCGCAAGCCGGTCCACCAGGGATTCGTACTCCTGGAGCTTCGCTGCCTCGAAATCCCGCACCAGCAGCTTGACGGAGGTGCGGTCGACCGCCGCATCCAAGACGTAAGGATGGACGAAACCCTCGTATCCTGAGGTGGTTTCCGGCGACAATCTGTCCTGGGGAAGGCGGGAAATAAAATCCGCCGCAACCTTGATGGCATTGACCATCTTGCCTTTGGCGAACCCGGGATGGGTATTGGAACCGTGAAAGGTCACGGTGATAGCGTCGGCGGAGAAAGTCTCCACCTGAATTTCACCCAGGGTTTCGCCGTCCACGGTGTAGGCGCAATCTGCGCCGAAGCGCGCCACGCTGAAGTGCTCCGTCCCGCGGCCGACTTCCTCGTCCGGCGTGAACCCGATACGGATTGTGCCGTGCGGGATCTCGGGATGGGCCAGCAGGTACTCCGCCGCGCCCACGATTTCCGCAACGCCGGCCTTGTTGTCGGCGCCCAGCAGCGTCGTTCCGGAAGCCGTGATGATGTCGTTGCCGACCTGCTCCCGCAAGGCAGGGTTGTCCGCTGCCGAGATCACGGTCCCTGCGTCATCCGGCAACACGATGTCGCCACCGTCGTAGTCGCGGTGGACGATCGGCCTGACCCCTTTGCCGCTCACCTCCGGCGATGTGTCGACGTGCGCGATGAAGCCCACCACAGGCACGTCCGGCTTTGGACTGTTGCCGGGAATGCTGGCGAAGACATAGCCGTGCGAGTCCATTTCCACATCGGACAATCCCAGTTCCTGCAGTTCATCGCGCAATCTGGCGAGAAACTCCAGTTGCCCGGGAGTGCTCGGGTATTGGTCCGTGTCTTCGCAGGATTGCGTGTCAATCGTGACGTAGTCGAGGAATCGCTCGACGCAGCGGGTACGAATTCGCGGAGATCGCATGGGTTTTCAGATATAGCGGCGGTTTCTTACCACATCATAAAGCGCGCGCCACAAACTTCCCAGCACGCGCCCTCCCCGCCCAATGAGTGCATCGAAGGCATTCATCCTTTCGTGCGCTACCTTCTACCGGTGCATCAGCACCCCCACGCTCGCAAACTGCTGATCTTTCTCTTCCATGATGAAGCGGCCCTGCCAGGGGACGTCTAACAGGGCCTACGGAGCTGGCAGCAATTCAACCAGGCGCGAGTCCGATGCGGCGGAGGCGGGATCGCTCATGCGCAGCTCCAGCACGCCGTCGGGCAATTGGTCGGTACGCAGGGCGAGCTCGATGCGGCCGTTCTCACCCGGCGCGCCTGACCAGTCCCGCAGCACGGCGCCACTGCTTTCGCGCAGTTCGAGCCTTAGTGCCCCGGCATCCAGTAGTTGCGCTGCGACCTCGACGTCGAGGATAAGCAGCGCCCCACCGGCTGGCTTGCGGATACGGACATCCGGTGTCCGCGTGCTTGCCGAACGCATCACATCAAGCGGCACCGTCAGAACGGCCTGCACCGGCTGGTCGAGCTCGGCGAGGCGGGACTGGAGGCGAGTGTTCTCCAACTCGGAGCGCCACAGGAAGGTTCCCATCGTAGCCGCCAGGACAATCGACGCAGCAATGGCCCAGGCGGTCCAGTGTGGCGCCGACCCGCCCGCCGCGTCGCCTGGCGCCCGTGGCAGGTTCGCCTCCGCCGCCGGCTCATCGAGCCCGCCTTCCACCAGACGCTGCAGGCCCAAAGAAACCTCGAGGGCATCCTGCAAGCGCGGCGATTCCAGCAACTCGGCCTCGAAAGCCGCGGTTTCAACGCCGTCGAATTCGCCACGGACGTAACGGTCGACGCGATCGGTAATGGCCCTGGCGTCAGTCATCCAGCAATCCTCCAAACAGCAGCGCCTTGAGTTCCGCGTTCTGCTCGATCAACGCGCGCATGCGCTGCTTGGCCCGATACAGGACGCGATCGAAATGCGCCGGCGACAGGTCGAAATCCTGACAGATGACGCCCTTGTCGTCATCGCTGAGATAGAAACGCCGCAGGATCTCGCGGTCGCGATCGATGGCCAGTTTTCTCAACACGCCCTGCAGTTGCATGCATGCGGCCTCATAATCCACCTGCCTTCCGTGTCTCTCTTTATGTGGCGCATCGAGGCCAACTATCCCACCCGGCGAGCGAACAAAGCGGCGCTCCCGGCGAAAATACTCGATGGAAAGGTTCACGGCGACCTGTGCAATGAACGCGCTCAGCCTGGAAGCGTCGCGCAACTCATGCGCCCGCAGCTTACGGATAACGACCATGAAGGTGTCCTGGCAGAGGTCGCCGGCGATCTGCGGGTCGCCCGTTCGCTTGAGCAGGATCAGACGCACGCCGCGCGCGTAGCTCGACACGAGTTCAGTCTCCGCCCGCCGATCGCCGTGCTCGATTCGCTCGACGATGCCCAGTGGCATTTCGAGCCGTTCCTGTGCAGTGCGCAAAGTCTGCTCCCTCGTTGTGGCACCCATCAACTAGACTAATAGGTTAATTACGTTCGAAAAACAACCGAACGAGCCGCATGGAGGGTCCGGATTGAATCCCACCGGGACAACCGAACGACCGTCACAGGATGGCAGAGCATTCCGCCAGAGCCAAAGCATGCTGCACCTGGTCGGCGGGGTTCTCCTCACCTGCCTCACCTGCCTCACTGCCTGCACCCCACGCGAGCCTGAGGCCGTCCTCTTGCTGTCCCGCCATGCTCTGGCGATCACCAGCCAGGAGCCCATCCACTTGTCGCTCCCGGCGGCCCCCGGCCCGAAGCTGGTGGAAATTCTCGGTAGCGACGCCAACCTCGACACCCGGCTGTTCTCCACGGACGGCCTCGAGCTCAGCCGGACGCATCTCGACTACCTGCGCTCGGCGCCGCTCTACCTTTACCTGGATGCCGCCGGCAGCGCCAACGGCGCCGGCCTGGAGATCACCGCTGTGCAAGCGTCGGCAGATGCCAGGGTGACCGTGAATTTCTACCGGCTTCCCGGAACTCGGCTGGCCGAAGCCTGGCGGGATTTCGCCCGTGGCCAGCGGCGGATCGGCAACCTCGAGCCCGAAAAATGGAGCCAGAACCTGGCCGCCCTGCAGTCGGCCCGATCCCGGTTCGAGCGGCTGGGAAAGCAAATCCCCACACTGTGGGCAGCCTACCTGAGCGCCTACCTGCAGTACTTCCCCCTGTACCGCTACGACGATGCGGCTGCTGGCGCCCGGCAGGTGCTCGCTATTATCGATGCCATGAAGCGGTCGGCAAGCCGTGAAGCTGAACTGTCCACGATCGAGGTCCTCGCTCACCAACTGGCCGGGCAGATCCTGCTGGAGCGCGGCCCTGCCGCGGATGACGGGGCTGGCGAATCGCCTCTGGCGGCCGCTCGCACGCATTTCACAGCTGCCCGGGACCTGGCAGCGGTCGACGGCCTTCGTTTCGAAGAAACCTGGGCGACCAATAACCTCGGCATCAGCTATTTCTACGACGACGAACTGGAACGGGCGCTTGCGCTGTACACGAAGGCCCTGCGGGAGGCGGAAGCGGCGCAGGACAGCTACCTTGTCGCGCTGATCGGCAGCAACGTGGCGGTGGCCCTGGAGCGCGCAGGCCACATCAACGAAGCCGTCCGGACTCTCGAACACATCGAGCGCGAATCCGCCGTGCGGGACAGCCCGATGGAACATGAAAATGTGCTCAGTCTCCTGGGCAACTACTACTTGAAGTTGTACCGCTTTCCCGAGGCACTCGATTCGCTTCACGAGGCACTGGACCTTTCCGAGGACCTGGAGTCCGCCGAGAGCCGCGGCCGCAATCGCGTGATGCTGGGCCGCGCTTACCGCGAGATGGGGCAGCCTGAGAAAGTACAGTTGTTCGCCGAACTGGCCGTGCCGGATCTCGTAGCGGTGGACGATTCGCGCGGGTTGAGGCAAACGCACCGGCTGCTGGCCGACCTTCATCGGCTGCAAGGCGACTTCGACGGCATGGAGCGGGAGCGCAAGCTCGAGCAGAAACTCTTGGAGACCGAACCGGACCGCGCCGACTGGCTGTTCAGTCGCGCCGAAGATGAGGCGGCACAGCACGTTCTGACGGAAGCCGCGAGCCACTTTCGCCAGAGCGCTGCGCTATTCGCCCACACTGGATTTTCCAGCCAGTCCGATCTCGCGCTGCTGAACGCGTGCGCCGCGCAGATCGGCAGCCGGCCAACGGACGATTGTTCGATCGAGCGGTTGCAACCGGCATACGACCGGGTCGAGGCCATCCAGGCCTCGGCGCGGGCTCTGCAGGGGCACTGGGCCTGGGTCCGCCTGCTCGCCTCGGACGGCAAGCCGGACCAGGCACTTCGCCTGGCCCGGCGGCTGGTTGATGAGATCCAGTACTACCGGAACACTCTGCCGGGCGTGCTGGGCGCCTGGTACTGGGATTCACGGCAGGTGCTGTTTGCCGGCTACCTCGAGATGCTGATTGGGGCTTCCCGTGACCGCCCGGACGGCCGGCCGGACGTCCTGCTGGCCCTGGACGAACTGCGGAATGCGGATTCCCAGGGCGCCCCCCGGGCGCGATCCGCGGCTTCACGGGCGCTCAATGCAGCGCCGCTTCGCGCACTTCTCGCGCGGCGCGACAAGGCCAGTACGGTTGTGGAGCGCGTCGAGGCACAACGACTGATCGACCGCGAACTCGCTGAACGCGCCGAGCCATATACCAGGGCCACAGGAACGGATGGCGCCGACATCGCGCAACAACTCGATCAGCTGCCTCCCGAATGGAGCCTGCTCGCGTTTTACCTGGGTGGGCCTATGGCGCTGGCCTGGGTGGGCGACCGCGACGGCCTGCGGCTGGTCGAACTCGGACCTTCAGCTCCCATCCTGGAACGGGTGGACCGGGTCCGCTCGAACATCCACGTTTACAACGACCCGACACTTGAAAGCGACCTCGCAGCGCTGGGAGAAATGCTGCTTGGACCGGTCCGGACGCAGCTGCACTTCAAGGTGATGGTGGCTGCCGGCGGAGCGCTGAACGCCCTTCCCCTCGATGCGCTGCCGCTGGACGGCCAACCGCTGCTGGAAACACACCAGGTTCTGCAAATTCAGTCGGTGCAGGGGTTGGCGGAAGCCGTGCGCCGGGCCACGTCGCCGCTGGCGCCGCGGCGCCTGTTCCTCGCCGGAAATCCCGTCTCGCCGGACCCCGCCCTACCTGGTTCGGAGCGCGAACTCGAAATGCTGCGGGTGTCTTTTGCAGGGAGCGACCCCGGGGTATTCATGCAACAGGACCTGACCCTCGACGCCTTCCGTGGGGACGCATTCCGTTCGGCCGACCTGATCCATCTCGCCAGTCACGCACTCATCGACCGGGACTATCCGGAACTCTCCCGGCTGGTGCTGTCCGGAGCTGACGGGACCGAACCTGCTTACCTGACGCCGGCGGATATCGAGGGCACAGCACTGGCCGCCCGGCTCATCGTGCTAAGCGCCTGCGAAACCGTCGGTGTGAACCGTTTCGATTTCGACAACCGGCTGGGCTTCGTAACCGGGCTGCTGCGACAGTCCGATGCGCTGGTTGTCGCCAGTCTGTGGCCGGTGGCCGACCGCGCCACCGGCGACCTCATGGCGGCCTTTTACCGGGAACTCGCGGCTACCGGCGACGTCCCGGCGGCGCTGCGAAGCGCCAAGCTGCGCTATCGCCAGAAGTCACCCCAGGAAGACTGGAACTGGGCGGCTTTCCAGCTGTACAGCCACTAGCACGGGTAATGCGCCAGAGATCGGCCCCGGCTCCGTCCCTTAGTCCCAGCCGTGGGCGTGGCCGGGGTGCGACGCCAACAAGCCCTGCTTTGCCAGCTCGGCAAGCGTCCCGCTTTGCTCCGCAATCGAAAACGGCTGGGGGAAACGGATGCTAATCTGCCGCTCCCTTACGACGCCCGCCGAATTGCGCAGCAGGTCGCCCGCCGTGACCACTCGGCTTAGCTCAATGACCAACGTCGTGGTACCCTGACGCCGCTGGATCGCGCCCAGCAAGACCGTCTGGTCGTTCACGCATGCCGCTTCCCACTCAGCGTTCCAGCTGCGCCATTCGGGGTCGCTCAGCGCGACCGAGAACGCGCCATTCCGCGGGTTCCGGCTGATGCCGAGGGTCTCATCCGGCGCCAGCACACTGGTCGGAAAGGCGTTGTCCCGGTAGAACACTGTCCAGTCGCCCTCGAGGGCAGACTCATTGCACTCGGCCCAGGCAGACGCAGAGGCCGTCAACAGAACAACACTCACTACTCGTTTCATACACGATCGAATCATCGAAAATCCTCCCGGCAAGATCGCTCCCCCGCGCGCCTGCGTTGATTGCCCTCCACCCCTGTAAATGCGCCCACAGGCACCCGGACCGCGGCGACTGCAGCCCATCTGTCGACAGCGGCGGGTGCCCTGGGCGAATGCTCTTGTCCTGTTCCCGGCATGTATCGTCTGCCTGGCTCACTCCCCTTCCGCCGCACCGTAGACTGCGCGAATCTCCAGCAGATCGGTCTGCGAGAGGTGGTCGCGCTGGCCCACATGCCCGGCTTCGCCCGCGAATTCCGGCCTGGGCCGGAACGCCACCGTGCCCGGCCTGGCGAAATCCGAGGGGTAGAAATGCATGATCGAATCGAAATCGTACGGCCCTTCGTTGCCGAGGTCCCGCACCTGGAATTCCGCCCGGTATGGTTCCGGCACCGCGGCGAGGTCCACCGTAATGTATTGGTCACGCTCGGGGTGCTGCTGTTCGTGCGCCCAACCGAGTGCGTGCTTGATTTCGTGCGCGATGACCATCGGGTTGTTCCAGGTCAGGATGCTGAGGACCTGGCAGCCGCCCTGGCGGCCAACCCAGGAGAAGTCGTGGCCGCCGTCAATGACGTAGACGTAGTCGGGCGCCTCAGGCACTCGCGACCGGGGCGTACACCGCAGGGCCGTGGTTTCCAGCAAGCGACTACAGGCGTGCTCAAATGCCGACACCCTGGCAGAATCTGCGGCGACTTCGGGGCTGAAGGCGTAAACGAAGCGGGAATCCGGCCAGGGCTGGCCGATTGACGCCTCATTCCGGCCCGGCTGCGTCTGCGCGCCCGGGCAGGCCTGTGCATTGAATGCCAACGCACACAAAGCAAGTGCAGCAGCCTTGCAGCCCGCAACGAACATGCAGGAAACGACGTGCAATTATCTCTCCTCTGGTGGGCGGCGCGCGGCCGCCTTGGGCGGCTCCTGGCCAGCACAGGGCTCAAATTTCTCCCGGTGCGACAAAGCCGCCACTTGATAGGTGGGAGAACAAGCTGAATTCTCTCAGCCGATCGCGGACAGCACCCTTCTCTTCGCCGGTGAATTTCCAGGGTAACGTCACGGGTTCAAAGTAGAGGGACAGAGCAGGCGCGGGCAATGTGGGAAGAGCCCGCAGATCTTCAAAAACTGCGTCCGACACCTTGCTGTTCCCTGCAGCCAGCGGGCGCGACGAAGTCTGCCTTGAGAAGACGACATGCGAGATTTCATGAGTTTCGTGCACCGGGGGATTGTGAGGATGCAGATTCAATCTGCAACGAGCAGCAACAAAGACCGTGATATGTGGCTGCAGGACAGGGTTAGGTTCGAGAGTGTTAATCTGTACGGTGGCGAACAATAGCGCTGCCGAACCCAGGAGAAATTTTCATGCCCTTCTATACTTGGCTTCGACCCCACGAAGGTGACAGCAAGCGACGCCTTCAAACCAAGAAGCGCGCGGCGGACAAGATTCGCGCATTGCGCTCAGCCTTTGAGACCCATCTGGCCCAGCAAGCGGCTGCTGCGAATACGGAGCCACCCAAAGACCCCACCAAGGTCCTTCGCCTGGCGACCTGGAATCTCCGTGAGTTCGATGCGCCGAGCTACGGCAAACGGTCCGAGGAGGCGATGTCCTATATCGCTGAGA
>JASFKQ010000101.1:0-12918 GCA_050118555.1 Lysobacterales bacterium | reverse complement strand
CCGAAAGGCCGTCAAACCGATGCCCAGCATCAGCACTGCCAGGGTCCCCAGGGCCCACCGGTTCAGTGTCGGAATACCTTCGAAGAACACTGTATTGGTGATCGTGCACGAGGCACTGCCGCCCGCACGCAGGCTGGCGCCGCTGCAGCCCGTGTCGCTTTCGCTTTCGACGCCGCTCTGCGTGATGTCTTCCACGGCCGAACAGCGTGCCGTGCCGTCGGTGGTGTCCACCGTCAGCGTAGCGGCATCGGACTCACCTTTCAGTGTCACCCAGGCGTCCAGGGTGACGGGCACGAGCTTCAGCAACGCTTGTGTGCCCCCCTCAACATCCAGGATCGGGCTGTCGCAGTTGACGTGCACGTCCGCGGTCAGATCGATGCCATCCGCGCCAGAACCCTCGATAAGCCATTCCTTGGTCACGGTATATGTCGCCGGATTGGCCGCATTGCTGATCTCGCAGAGGTGCTCGCCTGAAACCACGTCGGTGTAGGAGCAATCGGTGTTGGAGCTTTCCGAACCGTTGTAGTAGCTGGGAGTGTAGCCTTCGGCCGCGACCGTCTCGCTGACCGTGCAGTCCATCTCGCCGTTTTGGAAGTCGGTCACCACGAAGTTCACCGGCTTGCCCTCGGAGATCATAAAGCTCTGTTCCAGCGGCTGGCCGCTGTTGCAGGTCAGCGTGACTTCCACCTCGGCTGCGTTGTTGTCGCTGAAGTCCTTGGATACTTTGAACGACGCGAGGTTGGGCGCATTGACAAATTCACAATCGTATTGGGCGCCAGGCGTGAGATCGGCGACCTCGCAACCTTCCGATGCCGACATCTGGTAGTAGCCTTCCGGCATGTTGCTTTCCGTAACGGTGCAACCGGTGGTGCCGTATTCACCGCTGTCGAATGCCAGCACCGACAGGGTTTGCGGATTGCCCTCCGATACCTGCACCGGCTCCGATACCAGGCCCGAACTGCACTCCAATGAAACAGTGACCTCCGAGGAGTTGTCGTCAGTGAAGTCCTTGCTCACCTGGAATTCGACGCGGCTGACCTCGGAACCGCTGCCCACGACATTTTGACCGAACCCGACGGAGTCCGGGACTCCAAACCCTGCCCGGTTCGTGTCCGCCAGCATGTCAGCCAAAGTCTCGTAGGTGACGATAACGGCCGACGCAGCCGACTCGCCTTCCTCGTTGAAGACGTTCCAGTAGATCTTTCCGTCCGAACCGCTGCCCACAACATTATGGCCAAAGCCCACGGAGTCCGGCACTCCAAAACCCGCCCGGTTCGTGTCCGCCAGCATGTCAGCCAAAGTCTCGTAGGTAACGATAACGGCCGACGCAGCCGACTCGCCTTCCTCGTTGAAGACGTTCCAGTAGGTCTTTCCGTCCGAACCGCTGCCCACAATATTATGGCCAAAGCCTACGGAGTCCGGCACTCCAAACCCTGCCCGGTTCGTGTCCGCACTCATGTCGGCCAAAGTCTCGTAGGTAACGATAACGGCCGACGCAGCCGACTCGCCTTCCTCATTGAACACGTTCCAGTAAGCAACCTGTGCCGCCAACGGAGCGGCAGCGGTCAGCCCGCACATCAAAACCAAATAGCACCACATGTGCTTGGCAACACGTAACGAGATCATGGTTTGGCTCCCTCACCAAAGGACTAGTGCGGACAGTGGCCCGCACGCCTATATATTTGCACTAGCTTAGCATTGAAGTACGTCAGGCCGGGGTCAGCCCAATAGGAGGTAAACCAAACTGAAGTTCGCCAATCCAGAGGTGCGCGCTGTGCAACGACCGCGAGGAACG
Organism: Lysobacterales bacterium; assembly: GCA_050118555.1. Taxonomy (GTDB): domain Bacteria; phylum Pseudomonadota; class Gammaproteobacteria; order Xanthomonadales; family SZUA-36; genus CALKKN01. The sequence continues at coordinate 11,123 of JASFKQ010000101.1, read as the reverse complement.
GACCGGATCAATCGTACGTTCGGATGTTTCACCGCTCGCGTCCTGGTGCTTGCAGCGACGATGCGGGCGCCTTGCGCCGGGTCGGCCCTGCCCGGCGCCCGTGTTTCTGAGCGACTGGTGCGGTTGGGACCCGCCTGATCTGATCAGGCGACCCCCAAACGGCACCGCCTCGAGGATGCGATCCTAACCCTGAACGTTCAGGTTATATACCTCGAAGGCCTGTTCTTCTGGTGCAGACGTGAACCCGCCGGGAATCCCGGCTTGCAGTTTGGGCATGAGCGTCCCGTCGCGAAACCGCTCCCAGTCCGCCCTGGTTTTGTGGACCGCCACCACCGTCCATCCGCCGTCGGACGCGCCGGCGGCGTGATAGATCTGGCCCGGAGGGAGCGTGCCGTGGTCGGGGTGCATAACGTCGATTGTGTTTTCGTACTGCTCTTTCGTTCCGTTGGGGAAAAAATGTACAACTGCATACGCCATGAGTGCTCTCCTTGGTCTGTTGTTCCAGCTATTGGCAATGGCTGGAACGGGCCGACAGGCGTATGCCTCGAGCTCGGCTGCGCCAAGTCGGACAATCGATGAAGTTGGAGCGATTTAGCCGGCGCAAGTTCCGTTCACGTCAGCCAGCACCTATACTCCTGCCGTGGAAAAAGGGGTCAGAGCCCTTTTCGGATTTGGGGTCACGCGGGCAAACCAAGTGCCGCAGAAAAGGGCTCTGACCCCTTTTTTAGGTTGCGCGGCCGTGTGGCTCCTTCGGATGTCAGAGGCGCACACCGCATGAACCGCACTTGTCAGCCATACAGAAACAACAAGCCACGCATACTCGTCCTGTTGCGGAGCGTGATGCTGGGCTGCCTCCTGGGCCTGTCCGCGCTCTCCGCATGGGCGGAGGACACCAATGGGGACGCCGCGAAGTTCGCTGCGATCTCCGAATCCGACACCATGATCATGGTCCCCATGCGCGATGGCGTTCACCTGGCCACGGACGTGTACCGTCCCAAGGGTGACGGCCCGTTCCCGGCCGTGTTCGTGAAGACCCCGTACGACTTCAACAAGATCTCCAGCACGCTGCTGGAATTCGCTATACAGACCGTCGAGCATGGCTACGCCCTGGTCGTGCAGAACGAACGGGGCCGCTACTACTCCGAAGGTGACTGGGAGATCCTCGGGCTGCCCCGCACCGACGGCTACGACGCCCTGAGCTGGATCGCGGCTCAGGACTGGTCCGACGGTAAAGTCGCCACCCTGGGCTGTTCCTCGACGGCGGAATGGCAGTTGGCGCTCGCCGCCCAGAATCATCCCGCGCACGTGGCCATGGTGCCCATGTCGCCCGGCGCGGGCATCGGCCGCGTGGGCGAGTTCTATGAGCAGGGCAACTGGTACAAGGGCGGCGTTCATCAAACCCTGTTCACGATCTGGCTTTACAGCGTGCAGCAGAATATCCGCCCGCAGTTTCCGGAAGGACTCAGCCAGGAGCAACTGCAACGTCTGCGCAAGTCCTGGGACCTGAGGGCCGACATGCCCGAGGTCGACTGGGCCAGGGTGCTGCGTACCCTGCCCTCGGTGGACTGGCTGAAGGAAGCCGGCGCCAACGCGGGACCGGGAGCGGAACTGATGGCGCGCAAACCCAACGATCCTGCCTGGTACGAGGGCGGGCTGTACCACGACGACGAGGATTTCGGCGTCCCGGCCCTGTGGTTCGACAGCTGGTTCGATGTCAGCCAGGGGCCCAACCTGGCTCTGTTCAACCACATCAGAAAAAAGGCCAGCGACAAAGCCGTGCGGGACGGCCAGTACGTCGTAATCGCGCCCACTCTGCATTGCGGGTATTACAAGACGCCGAAATACGAGGATCTCGTCGTTGGCGATCTGAACGTCGGTGATGCCAACTTCCCGTACTTCGAAACCATCTTTGCGTTTTTCGACAACTACGTGAAAGGCGAGAAGAACGGCTTTCGCGAGCACACGCCGCGGGTGCGGTTCTACACTATGGGGCGCAACCAGTGGGAATCTGCCGATTCCTGGCCGCCGCGCGACGTGCAAATGACAACGATGTACCTCGACAGCGGAGGGCAAGCCAACAGCGTGTTCGGAGACGGCTCGATCGCCTGGGCATTGCCCGCCGGCGCCGCCAGCGACTCGTTTACCTACGACCCGATGAACCCCGTGCCGTCGCTGGGCGGCGGGGTGTGCTGCAACAGCGAGGCCACCCTGGGTGGCAGTTACGACCAGCGCGGCATCGAGGCGCGCGCCGACGTCCTCGTGTACACCAGCGCCCCCCTGGAGCAGGACCTCGAAGTCACCGGATCCATCCGGCCGAAACTCTTTGTCTCGTCGGATGCGAGGGACACGGACTTCACGGTCAAACTGGTCGACGTCTACCCGGACGGCACGGCTTACAACGTCGACGACACCATCCTCCGTGCGCGCTACCGCGAAGGCTACGACCGGGAAGTATTCATGGCGGAGGGCCAGGTCTATGAACTGAATCCCACGCCCATGTCGACCAGTTACGAATTCCAGGCCGGCCACCGCATTCGCGTGGAGATTTCATCCAGCAAGTTTCCCCAGTACATGCGCAACCTGAACACGGGCGGCAACAACTACGACGAGACGGAAAGCGTTGTCGCCCGCAACACGCTCTGGCACTCGAAGGAATACCCCTCGCAGATCCGGCTGCCCGTCAGGCGCTGAATCGGGGAAAGGAGGCAGCGCTTGGCAAGGTCCGGGGAACCTGGCTTTTCGGAACCGTCCGTTTGATAGGCTAATATGGCCCCGCACGATGGGCGAACCGTTATCCTTCATTGATCCGTATGGCCGAACTGACTCAAGACATACGCTTCTGCACGACACATGACGGAAAGCGCATTGCCTATGCAACGCTCGGCAGTGGCCCGCCGCTGGTCAAGACCGCCAACTGGCTGACCCACCTGGAACACGATCTCGTCAGTCCCGTATGGCGGCCGTGGCTGGAACGCCTGGGGCGCTCCCATACCGTGATTCGATACGATGAAAGGGGCTGCGGACTGTCGGACCGGGACGTTCCGGATGCAGATTTCGATGACTGGGTGGCCGACCTCGAATCGGTCGTCAATGCCACCGGACTCGACCGCTTTGCGTTGCTGGGTCTCTCCCAGGGTGGTGCCGTGGCTATTGCCTACGCCGCGCTTTATCCGGATCGCGTAACCCATCTCGTCCTCTACGGCGCTTATGCCCGCGGGCGCGTCAATCGCGATTCGACACCCTCGGAGCGTGAAGAAGCGGCATTGCTCCACAAACTGATCGAAATCGGCTGGGGCAAGGAAAATCCCGCGTTTCGCCAGGTCTTCACTTCGTTCTTCATCCCCGAAGGCGGCCCGGAACACTACCAATGGTTCAATGACCTGCAGCGCCTGTCCGCAACCCCCGAAATGGCCTCCAGAATCCTCTCCATTTGCGATGGAGTGGATGTCCGGGCACTGGCCAGCCGGGTACATGTTCCGACGTTGGTTCTCCATGCGCGCGAGGATGCCCGCATCCCGTTCGAGGAGGGCCGACTGCTGGCCGGACTCATTCCCGGCGCACACTTCGTTCCCCTGGACAGCCGGAATCACGCCATACTACACACGGAACCTGCCTGGGAGCAGTTGCAGGAGGTGATTGGGGAGTTCCTGGGCAGCGAGCCCGCCCCACCTCCAACCTCGGGAACGGCCACGTGGCTGGAGGAGATGACGCCGCGGGAACGCGAGGTGCTGGAATGGGTGGCGGGCGGTCACAACAATCGCACCATCGCCGACCACCTGCACCTGAGCGAGAAGACCATCCGCAATTACGTGACCCGCCTGTTCGACAAACTGGGCGTCAACGACCGTCCGCAGGCCATCGTGCGCGCTCGGGAAGCCGGCTTTGGGCGGCGTTCCACCAACTGAATCCTGACCCTCTCCCCTATTTGCTGATTCGCCGCAGGGACAAATAGCCCACTCGCTCACGTCAATAGATCCCGAATTCGGGACAGGTGCCTCACTACATAACGCACGCGCTGAACGACACTCTCCAACCCAGACTTGACCGCCCTCCTGGGCGAAGGAGCAATTCGTGACAGAGAGTGTCCGGACGGCCGATTGCGGAATGAACGGCGCGCCACCCTACCACCCCGTGCGGAGCCGTGTGAATGCGGTCTTTTTCCATGTAATGGACGGCTACATGCACTGGAAATATGCGGAAAGGAAAACCCGGCTCTTCTCCAACCTCCCCGGCGAGGTCGTGGAAATTGGCGCCGGCACCGGTGCCAACATTCGATACCTCGCACCGGGTACGCGACTTCTGGCTGTCGAGCCCAACCCGCACATGCACCCGCTGCTCGCTGCGCGAGCGCATCGGCATGGGGTCCAGATTGAGATCCGCGCGGACGGCGCCGAATCATTGCCGTTTGCCGACGACAGCGTTGACGCTGTTCTTGCAAGCCTCGTGCTATGCACTGTGGAGGATCCGCAGTCCGCAGTGCAGGAAATACTGCGCGTTCTGCGCCCGGGTGGCCAATTCATATGCCTCGAGCACGTGGCTGCCGCTCCCGGCAGCTTTATCGGCCGTCTGCAACGCGCCGTGTCGAAGCCCTGGCGCTGGTTCTTCGAAGGTTGCCACACGCATCGTGACACCGGCTCAATACTCCAGAGGGCCGGCTTCTCGAAGGTGAATGTGGAACCATTCACCTGGCGCAGCGTGTTCCTTCCTGTTCGGCCGCAAATCGCCGCCATGTGTGTGAAGTAGGGAGACACTCCATGACTTTTTATCAATGGATTCGCCATGCCGCAGTCCTGCTCGCCGTCTCACTTGCACCCGTCATTGCATGTGCTGACGGACTCGCGACGCACCTGCCCGACCCTGTTCACTCGAACGGCGGCGGGAGTCGACCGCAGGGTGCATCGCTCACCGATTGCCATGCCGGAAACCTTCCGCGAGGCAGGAGCCGACATACACTGGAGAGCGAGGGGGTCGAACGGGAGTACGTGCTTTACGTGCCCCGCGCCTACACGCCGAAGAGCGCGATGCCGCTCGTGTTGGATCTGCACGGTTCAGGCAGCAATCCCGGTCAGGAGTTGGAACTCGACGGTCTTGCTACAGCCGCCGAGCGGCGAGGATTCGCCGTGGTCCTGCCGGTTGCGCTCAGACCGATGCCCAAAGGTGGTCAGACATGGAATGTTCCGATGGACCAACGATTCCCCGACGACATCGAGTTCCTCTCAGACGTGCTTGACGACGTTCCCGATCACCTGTGCATCGATCGCCACCGGATCTACATCACGGGGTTCTCGGGAGGGGCCAGGCTGGCTAGCGCCGCAGCTTGCCGACTGTCCAGTCACGTCGCGGCGCTGGCGGCGGTTGGGGGCTTGAGAAAACCGGATCATTGCGAACGCCCGGTTCCCGTGCTGGCCTTCCACGGCACGGCCGATCCCATCAATCCTTACTTCGGTGGGGGTCCTGATTACTGGCAACACAGCATCCCGGAGGCGTTGATGGGGTGGGCAACGCAGAACGGCTGCCAGACGGAACTTGTGCAGGAACACCTCGGACCAGACGCCGAACGGTGGTCGACCATGGATTGTGCCGCCAATTCGGAGGTCATGCTTTACCGCCTCGTTGGCGCGGGACACATCTGGCCCGGCAGTTCCCTCGAGCTGCCTCAGGAGAGATTCGGTCTCGCCACGGACTCGGTGAATGCAACCCGCATCATGCTGGACTTCTTCGAGAGCCACCGATTGGCGGACCAATAACCGAAGGTATGAGCCCTGTTTCTGTCGGTCTGTTGTGTCTGAGTCTATTGGAAGGCAGAGAAGGGCTCCGGCCCTTGTCCGTAAACCAGTTCTCTTCCTCCCGGGCCGCAAGGCGCTGTGCAGAAAGCAGCCCTCTTTTGCTTTCAAGAGAAATGGTTTGAGTTGCGCGGGGTCGGGGTTGCGCGGGGTCGGGCCACGCGACTTGTAGGTTGCGCGGGGTCGGGCCACGCGACTTGTCCATTTTTCAAAGGGATAGACCGGGAATCCGAAAGGTTCTGGTGCTTAGAATGCCTTTTTGGCGCTGGAATGGCTGCCTTGTCGGCACGCCAGATCAACCATCGGTTCTGGAAACCACATTTTTGCGGTGACTATCTGCGCCTGAGCTTGAATTTGGCGAGTGAGCTGGTACTAGGAAATTAAACTTCAATAACTTGCACCCGATTTTGGTGGCCCAGCTCTCAATAACCCACCCTTAATGACCCCTGCAGGACTTGCTCTATGCCTGGACCAAGGTGATGACGCTCGATCGCTTCGATATCTGATCCCGGCGCTTAATCAAAGCCAAAATGGCGGCGCGCACAGCGCCGCCGTTTTTTCGCATTGAGTCCGAAGAAATGTCACATGCCGGAAGGAATCAGTCCGGCAACGGCAGGCTGGCCTCCGCGCAAACATGGTCCGGTACGCCGATCAGCTTGACCAGGCTGATGGAGTGCAGGCTCGGCTGGCCCGTCACCCGTTCGTCCAGGTCGAGGTTCACCTCGGCGCTCATGCAGTCGAAGAATCGGATTTCAAGTTGACCCGCCGGCGTGACTTCCGCCGGGTTTTCGAAATCCACCGGGGAAAGATCGGAAAAATTCCCGCCCGAAGTCTGCAGCATGTCGATGACCATGCTCTCGTCGGAGCGCCAGCGATCGTAGTCCCGGTTGCCCACGTAGAAATTTGCCTCACCTGCATCGTCGTAGGTGTACATCACCACGAATACCGTCTTGCGCGGCTCGTCTTCCCCGGCGAACTCCGTGACCTCTACGTTCAGGCCGTGGCCATTGTGCTCCGGCGAGTACCACATGCCGTTGTAACGGTAGTCTATGGTGTTGTCGCCCTCCTGCTGGCCAATGCCCGGACCATAGGCGTAGTAACGTTCGTCGCGCTTTTCCAGCCACATGTGCTCGTGGGACGCATCATAGGAATTTTCACCGGGGTGCACGAGGTAGCCGCTCAGCGCTTTGTCGCTCAGGCTGAAATACAGACCGTCCTTTTGCAGCGCGAAATGAACGTGCGGGCCGGACGAATGGCCTCCGGAACACAAGGCCTGGTCCTGATCGTTGGCGTAGTTGCCCAGGAGATCGCCGGCCCGCACCCGCTGGCCGGTCTCCACCTGCAAATTGTCCATGTGGTAATAACGCGTGGCCCAGCCGTTGTCGTGTTGGATCTGCACGAAGCAGCTCGAGAACACCGTCACCTCGCCGTCGTGCGCGGCTGAAACCCAGTCCTCGGAGGTATCGTCCCCCCACTCGATCGACCAGCCGCGAACGAAATCGATCGAGGACATCGCCGAACCGTCGTCGTCGCCAGTCCATGTGTGCACGCCGTTGAATTGCCAGTTTTGCGGACGGGAGAACGGCAGGTCCAGCGCGGGCGGCGTGTCGCTCACGACCGCGAGTGGTTGCATGAGCCTGGTCGCGGCAGATTCCTGGCGGGCGGTTTCGACCAGCTTGGAGGAGGTGTCCGCGGCCAGACCGTAGGTGCTGCCGATCAACGAGGCAAGCTGCGCGGAAGTTCGTTGTTCGGGCAGCGCGGCCAGCCCGAGCGCCGCCTTCCGTATCGAATCAAGTGTCAACGGCTGTTGCCCGATGCGCTCCTCGAGCACGAGCGCCAGCAGCAGGGGGTTGACGCTGTAATAGCCCGCCCAGTGGCTCACGCTCTCCGCCCACGGCGCGAGGCGTGGGTGATTGCGTCGAATGTCGCCGATGGCGTCGAAACCCGAGAATCTGCCATCCATGGCGACGGGCGGTGCCTCGATGGCCGCCGAACCCGCCGCAGGCGCTCCGAAGCTCAGCGCCGTACCGAGCATCAACAGAACAGCGACAGCGGCTCGCTTCTTCATAAGCTGATTATTTCACACGGTCGGCGATGTTGCCGGGTGCGCGTGAAAGAGAAGCGCCGGCTCGTGGTGGCGTCCGCGGATAGTTCAGGGCATCGGCCGGTACGAGAGTTGGGCCCTAACTTGTCCCTTTTCCGCAGGGGTGGCGAAGCCCCGGCCCAGGCGCAGATTTACCGCACCGAGGCGCACGAGACTGTGATGCGGGACCCCCGCGCGTGATACCTCGAAGTCCGCATGATACGCTTGTCCAAGTTTCGCTTGAGTCTTCGAAGTGTCGGAAGCCCCCCGGAAAATCGCCGTCATAGGCGCCGGAATCAATGGCCTGGTCGCGGCCAACTACCTGCAGCGCGCGGGACACCAGGTCACGGTGCTCGAGCGCAGCGACCGCGTGGGTGGCGCCTGTGTGTCGGAGACCGCCATGGTCGATGGTATTCGGCAGGACTACGCGCTCGGCGCATCGACGCTCGGATTGATGCAGGACTTCGTCTGGCGCGAGACCGGCCTGGCGAACCGTCTTCAGATCTGGGCGCCGAGTCATCCCGACCTGGTATTTTTCCAGCGTGAGGAGGAGCCTGCCCGAATCTTCGCAGAGGCCTCCGACCTGGCCCGGGAATTCTCGCAAAAGTGGGGTGAGCGGGGTGATGTGAAGGCATTCTTTGCGGACGAAGATCGGGTGGTGCGCTTCCTTCAATCCGGCTACCGCGCCGGTCGGCCGCCGACCGTCGAAGACGCAGTCACCGAACTGGGTGCGGACCTGGCCTCACTTTGGATCACCGGCAGCGCGACGGACCTTGTGGACCACTACTTCACTGCTGAACGTACGAAGGTACACGTCGCCATGGATGTTTCGGAGAGCGGTCCGGTCTCCGTGTCCGAACCGTACTCCGCCTTCATCATGCCGATGATGTCCTCCGGCTCGGTGTTTGGCGGCGATTATGGCTATGTGAAGGGCGGCATCTGGAAAATCACGAGTGAGCTCGGCCGAATCAACCAGGAACTCGGAGTGGACCTCCAGTTGGGATGCTCCGTGCAGGAAGCCGACGCCAACAGCGGTCTCATTCGTTACGAAACGTCGGCCGGCGGGCGGATTCTTCACTTTGACCACCTGGTTTTCGGGACCGATCCCCAGACTGCCGCGCGCCTGACGGCCGACCCGTCGCTCATCGAGCATACGAACGCGGAACGCGTGCTGGGCACCTCCGGCAAACTCAACCTGATGTTCCGCAATCCGGTGCGTTGGAAGCACGGCCCGGCAGCCCCGGAATCCGACTCCGCGTTTCGCTACATCTTTGCAACGGATACCCTGACGGACATGGAGGCTGCGACCATGGCGGTCACCGATGGCAAGGATTTCGTCCCGGGTTATTTCCAGATCTACTGCGAAGGTGCGGCCATGCGCCGCATGGGCCTTGACGAGCCCTTTGAACGGCTGGCGGTGTTCTTCAAGAATCTCGCGCTGGGCCGAACGGGCGAGCAGCTGGCAGCTGTGGAGGCGGAAGTCAAAGAACTCATTCTGAGCCATATCGCCAACCCCGACGATTGCGTCTGGAGCCGGCTGCTCACGCCACGCGACCTTCAGCAGACTTTCGGCTTTCCAGGCGGCAACATCGAACACACGATGCTGGCCAGCGGGCAATGCTACGACGAACGGAATTATGCGAGCGATCCGAACAGGCGTTTCTACCAGTTCGGCGAATTCGAGAATGTGTCGATTTGCGGCTCGAGCACCTATCCGTGCGGCTCAGTGGCCGGAACTCCCGCTTACATGTGCGTCAAGGAACTGCTGCGCCATTCGGACGGACCGCGGCCGCAACCGTGATTTCACGGTCTCCTGCAATCCGCTGCTTCCAGAACCCAGTTTTTCAAGTCTTCGAAATCACCGAAATGGGCATGCTCCGGGCGCTGATGGTACCAGCCGATGACCGCCATTCCCCGAATCAGCAGGAACACCGGTAACATTTCGATCTCCCGCTTCGCCAACGGCCGGTGCTCACGATAGCCGTCGAGTAGTGCATCTCGCAGCGCGTCGAGGTCCCGGGCATGACGGCATTCGATCAGCACTGAGGCGAGATCGTAGGCGTGCCACCCATAGGCTGCATCATCGAAATCGATGATGGCCAGGTCATCCCCATCGTAAATGATGTTGTCGGGAGTGAAATCGGCGTGAATCAGACTGAAATGGTCCGGGCTTTCGCCGTACTCACTGAGCACGCTGCGTAAGCTGTCCCTCGTCTGAACCAGGCACGCCTTCTCCGCTTCAGTCAACGCAGGATGTTCCCAGAACCGGCCCCAGAACGGTGTGTCTCCCAAGAGTTCCTCTACACCGAGGCGCCGGCGAACGAAACCCGGCGGCGGCTTCCAGCCGGCCGACTGGTTGTGAAAAGTGGCGGCAATTTCGCCGAATCTGCGGAATATGCGCAGCCGCTCCGCCCCGTCCGGGTGGCTTTGCAGGTGGTCGCTGAGGGGTGTTCCTTCGGACCAGGTCGTCATCCCCGCGTAACGCTGCTCCCCGGCGTCCGGTATGTCGACCAGCGCGTAATGACCACCGTCGTGCGTCTTCAGCGAGTCCGGAACAGCCACGCCGGTTTCCCTTAGCGCACGGGTCCAGACCCGCTCCGATTCGAGTTCGTCCAGCGAACTGTAGCCCGGTCGGTGTAATCTGAGGACAAAGTCCGTCTCCGAATCGCGGTTCGCGACACGAAAGGTCACATTCTCGGAATAGGCGACGAGCTTTATGTCTTCCGCCTGAACCGGAAAGTGTTGCACGGCTTCCCATGCAGCATCGGTGTACGTGGATGCGATCAGATCCTTGTCCACGTGCTTGCTCAGTTTCGATGTCACTTCGTGGTACATCGCCTCACGACCCGTCGGCAAATGCCGGATTGGTTCTATTCAGCACCGAAAATCTGCAGAGACCATGCATTCATCGAAGGCGACCAGGAAATCATCCGCGTTCTGGTGGGAAAACACGAGCGGTGGCCTGATTTTCAGACAGTTTTCGAACTTGCCCGAATACGAGACCAGGAAGCCCTTGTCTTTCAGACGGTCGGCCAGGGCAAGGGTCGATTCCATATCGGGCTCTTTGCTGTCGCGGTCCCTGACCAGTTCCACGCTGAGGAAAAGGCCACAACCGCGCACGTCGCCAATAGCCTCGTACCGGTCCATGCGCTGCCGGAGCTCATTCGCCAGCCGGCCGCCGACGTCGCGCGCATTCTCGAGGAGATGGAGGCGTTCGATTTCGTCCAGCACGGCCAACCCAACAGCCGCCTGCAAGG
>JASFKQ010000100.1:0-13080 GCA_050118555.1 Lysobacterales bacterium | reverse complement strand
TTCCACTTGGATTCCTCTCGGTTCGGAAGGGTTAACAATTCTGTCGCCCATTGCATCATGTGCCCCGGCTCGAATAAAGGATGTGGGTCAGTTCGCGGGCCCGGGTCAGAGTAAAGGGTCAGAGTAAGGGGTCAGAGTAAGGGGTCAGAGTAAGGGGTCAGAGTCGCGACTCTGACCCCAATTCTTCCCTGACCCCAATTTTTCGATGCTACTGCGCGCTCTCACAGAACTCCGCTGCGCCCGACAGCAAGCGGATCACGTCCACGCTCCCGGTCAGGGTTTCGCCAGGCAGGTCATAGTCCACGTGCGCGTGGCCGCAGTCGCTGAACTCCACCGTGAGGGTGCCGACCGGCACGGTTTCGGGCGTCTTGGGATCGTCAAACAGGCCGCCGGTGGTTTCATGCAGGACCAGATCTGCAGTTTCGCCGTCGAATCCGCCCTGTGCTGTCAGCCAGCGCTGCCCCGATTCGGTTTCCGAGCCGTAGGTGAACCAGGAAACGAACATGTAGTCGGAGACGCCGTCCTGGTGGGCATCGACCAGGAAGCCCTGGCCCGCCATGGAGTCGTCGTACCAAGCGCCGTCCATACCGGCATTGATCGGGGTGGCCTCGGTAGCGGCCCCGGACAATTGGTTGCAGGTGTTCTCCGAGCCGGCAATCAGGCGCTGTAACGGAATGTCGCCTGCGAGCCCCAGGGTGTCGATTCGGTACCTGGCCATGCCGCGATCGCAGTCAGCGAAGTCTATGACGAACTCCCCGACCGGTTCGGTGCCGACACCGCCCGGCTCAACGAAGCTTCCGCCCAGGGATTCGTGCAAGGTGAGCGCCGCTGTGCTTCCGGTGTACGGCCCTTGGGCCGTATACCAATGTTGCTCGCCCGGGTCGGCAGCCGTGGCGTCCGTATAAGTGAACCAGGACAGGAACATGTACTGGCCGGACGGGTCCACGTCGACCAGGATGCCTTGCCCCGAAGTGTCCGGATCGAACCAGGCGCCTGCGTGCCCGAAGTTGATCGGCAAACCGAAATCGTAGGCCAGCACCTCCCCCTGATTCTCGGTGCTTTCGGATCTCGTGCCGATCAACGCCAGCTCACCGCTGATTGCGAATTCATTCTGCCAGTCGGGAAGCGGAATGCCGGATGTGCCGAGATTCGCGACCGGGGCCCACTGGCCACTTGCAGGGTCCCTCGCGTGCAGTCGCGCTGCGTTTATTCCGTCCTGTGCCATTTCCAGCATCCAGCCGCCTTTGAGGATCGGACTCGGTGTCCTCAGCCAGGCCAGGCGCTCTTGCCAGGATTGCACGGATTCCCAGGTCCCGGCGAGATTCCGTTCAAAGAACTGATAAGTGGCCACGCCGGACCAGGAACCGTCCTGTTCGTCCTGGTCGATCCAGAGCAGCGTCTGACCATCAAATGCGGTTTCGTACAATCGCCGTTCCGGAAAAGTGAGTTCCTGGGCAAGGGCCCAAAATCCTGTTCCTTCTTCCTGCCGTTCGTAAACCAGAACCTTTGTGCCGTCCGGAGTAGGCTGGATCCCGGTCACCATGGTGTCGCCCACGAGCGCCACCGGAGCGCCAAACAAGGACCACTCACCTGCCTGGTCGTATTCCAGACGCTGAAGTAAGGTCCACTGTCCACCCGGTCCGGGCTGCCTTTCGAACAGGTAAATTGCACCGCTGTGCGTAAATTCGGTGTCTTCAGAGCTGGCTGCAACGGCCAGGTTGCTGCCATCGATTGCCATGTAGGAACCAAACTGAGCCCCCGGCTTGTTGCCACCATCCAGCGTTGCCACCTGCCCCCAATTCCCCGGGCCGCCGGCGTTGCGCTCGAACACGTAAACTAGTCCGCTGCGGCCGCAAATGCCGTCTGAGTTGCATTCATCCGTGCCGTCGTGACGCGAATTGCTGATGAGTAACGTATCCCCGTCGAGCGCAACCCCAGGCGCGCTTGTATAGTTGGCGCCGTCCGGTTGCGGGATCTGTTTGAGGAACTGCCAACCGCTTCCGGTGTACTGATAAAGGTAGACTGCAGGCGCGTTACCACCCTGACCCTTTGAAATGGCGGCGGTCGCGCCGTCAATGGCAACGTGGTAGCCGAAGACATCGTCAGGTGCCGGATTCTCGGCAGTAATGATCTGGTTCTCGAACAGGACCGGCAGCGCATCGTCCGAATTGACGGGTCCGGCAGCCAGGAACAGAGATGTCATCCACAGGATTTCAATGGGCAAGTAGCGTGTAAACAGGCTTGATCTCTTCATGGTTCAACTCCCGTAGCGGGTGTTTGGATGCCCAACCCCCCGCAATCTCGATTCGTGCCTCATGCCAAAGGCTAATTCCATCCAGGTGACCCCGGTATCAGATATGCGACCAATTTCTTAGAAAATGCGCCAGGCGTTGCAGGCGCCCCTGTCGCGGCGATGTGACTCGAGGATCAGTGCACTTGCACTGCCCCCCTCGGTACACCCTGGCGCTGAAATTCGCTCGGCGTTGTCGAAAACTGTGCCTTGAAGCAGCTTGTAAAGTAGGCTGAAGAGGAAAAGCCCACCGCGTCGGATGCCACCCCAATCTGGGTACCGTCAAGCAACAGGTCGCGCGCCCTCCGCAACCGGTATGAACGCAATAGCCCGGAGGGAGCCAGGCCGGTCAGCGCCCTGAGCTTGCGCTGCAATTGCCGTGGGCTGACATACATTTCCGTCGCCATCTGCTGCAAGCCGAAATCCGGATCCGCGTGGTGTTTCTCCAATACCGACTCGAGCCTGTCCATGAACTCGCGGTCCTTCGACCCGAGCCCGGCGTGCGATCCATTGTGCGAGAAAAAGTGCCCGCTGAATCGCTCTTTCAGTATTTCGCGCAGCTCCAGCAGGTTGGCGATCCGCAGCAACAGTTCCTCGTCGTCGAACGGCTTGGTGAGGAACGCGTCGACCTTCTCCTTCCAGCTTTCCTTGCGGCTCGTCGTATCGCGGCGTGCGGTTAAAATGATGATCGGCACGTGGCTGGTGCGCTCGTCCTGCTTGACCGCGTGGCTGAGCTGGACTCCATCCATTCCCGGCAGCATCAGGTCGCAGAGGATCAGGTCGGGAACCTGCTCCAGGGCTTTTTCAAGCCCTTCCGGTCCTGTCCGGGCCGTCGAACATGCATAGGTGACGCCGAGCAATCCGGTCAGGTAGTCGAGCATTTCCGCGTTGTCTTCGATTACCAGAATCAGTGGCTTTTGAGCAAAGACATCATCACGTTGCCGCTCATCGTCGAACCTTGCAGGTTGAATGGAATCGATCTCGAGCCGGACCGCCTCGGAAACCTTTCCCGCATCGCGGTCTTTGGACTCCTTCCCGGAGGGAAGCGCGTGCGGCAGCCGAACCGTGAATTCGGTGCCCTGCGACTCGTCACTTTCCAACGACAGTTCGCCACCGTTGGCGACGGCAAGGTCCCTGGCGAGCGCCAGCCCCAAACCCGCGCCGGGCCGCGCCTCGGCGACGCCCGGTACCCGATGGAAACGCTCGAATACGGCCTGTTGCTGGTCCGCGGGGATCACGGCCCCGCTGTTTGCGACCTTGACTGCCACCTCGCCCTCGGAAGCGGCAAACACGCTGACGTCGATTCGCTCGCCCGGCGGCGTGTGCTTTATCGCGTTCGAGAGGAGATTCAGCAGGATATGCTCCAGGGCGTCCGGGGCGCACCTCGCCCAAACATCCTTGTCGCAGTCGCAGGACAAATCCAGGCGGCGCTCCTCAGCCAGCGGCCGGAAGGACTCGACCAGCGCGGCGGCCACTTCCGAAACGGGCTGCGGCGAAACGACTCTGGCAGGTTCGGCGCTGAGTTTTGCGATGCCCAGCAACTGGTCCACCAGTCGCAGCAGCCGCGCCCCATTGCGACGGATCATGTCCAGGCGGGCGTGCTCTTCGGGGTCGGTGCTGCCCTCGAGCATCCTCTTCACCGGGCCAAGGATCAGGGTCAGCGGGGTGCGGAATTCGTGCGAGATATTGGAGATGTAGCGCTCCCTGAGCTCAAGCTGGGTCTCGAGTTCACCGGCCAGTTGCTCGATCTGGCTCTCGTGGGCTCGAATTTCCCGCGTGCGCTCTTCCACGGCGGCTTCCAGCGTTTGGGTCCGCCGCGTCAATCCAAGCGTCCGCAACCGGATGAACGCCGTCAGGGACAGCAGAAAAGCAATCGCGTACGTCGTGTAGGCCCACCAGGTTCTCCAGGGTGGTGGCGCCATGGAAAGAGTGAGAACCCTCGGGCTTTCACGCCACTCACCATCGCCCAACCGGGCTTTCACGCGGAATCGGTAGTTGCCCGGCGGCACATTGGTGTAGGTGGCCACGCGGCGGTCCGCCCCGGTTTCGATCCAGCTGTCGTCGAAGCCCTCCAACTTGAATGCGAAACGGAGTGCCGAAGGCTTGCGAAAACTCAGGGCCGCAAACTCAAAGCCGAACAGATAATCGTCATATCCCAGGCTGATGAGTTCGACCGTGTCGATTTGTTCGGTCAACGGCGAGGATCGTGGGTCGTCACCCGGTTGGACCGGCTGATTCAGAAGCAGGAAGTCGGTGATGGCGACACTCGGCGTCACCGGGCGTACCGGAAGCTTTTGGGGATCGAACAGGTTGATTCCCTCTGAGCTGATGAATGCCAACTCACCGGTTCTCAGTGAAATGCCCCAGCCCATGTGGCGGGCGGCCACGCCATCCAGAACACCGAAGCTGCGCAGCTGTCCGGTCCGGGGATCAAACTCGCGCAAGCCGAAATTACCCGCGAGCCAGAGCTTGCCGTCGGGGTCGGGGACGATGTCCTCGATCAGGCCAAGCAATTCTCCGTTGCCGTCGGTAACGTGGCGAAAACTACCCGACGCGCGGTCGAATTGCTCCAGTCCGCTGGCCGTGCCCACCCATAATCCGTCCTGTTCGACCAGGGCCGTGACGAATCCAGGGCTGATGCTCCGGGGATTTGCCGGGTCGTGGCTGTAGAGCGTAATTTCTCCTGTCGCGGTATCCAGGCGCATGAGGGCAGACGAGGAACCGATCCATACGCCACTCTCATCGTCGAAACGGCTCACGCCAAACAACTCGCCCTTCAGAGCCTGCGGGCTGGAAGGGTCGTTGCCATAGAACTTTGTGTTCCCGCTCACCGGGTCGTAGCGCGTTACCCCGGCCGCGGTGCCCAGCCACAGGACACCGTCGGGCCCGACGGTCACGTGGAATATGGCGGGGCGATCACGCGCGTTTGGCGAAGCGTCCGCGAGGGGTATCGGCTCGAACACGAGGTCCTGGAGGTCGAACCGGCACAGGCCCAGGGCTGTGGCCAACCACAGCGAACCCACGCGGTCCGGCTGGATCATGTTGATGTAGTCCGAGCATGCGCCGGCACGGTCCTGGTCCGGCAGTGCGAACACGTGTGCCTGCTCGCCGCGCCGGTCCACGCGAACCAGCTCCTTTTCATAGGCCAGCCAGAGGTAGCCGGTTTCGTCCTCCGCAATATCCTTGAGTACCCCCGGCCTGAGGAATCCGCCTGGAGTATCTGCCGCATACCGGTAGTGGCCGAACCTCAGGCTCTGCGGGTCGAAACGGCTCAATCCGCTGTTGTACGCAGCAACCCAGACCAGTCCCTCTCGGTCTTCAAACAGCGTATAAAGGTTGTTGGTGGCAAGGCTGTCGGCCCGCGTCGGATCGCTTTGGTATCGGGAAAATTCGCCCGTGGCGGGATCGAAGGTGAACAGGCCCTTGTACACGTCAGGAATCCACAACAGCCCGTCGGAATCCTCGACAATGTCACCCCCGACGAACAGCTTTTCGCCTCCGGCAGCCGCCTCTGGCAGATCGTAGCGACGATAGGAATTGGTATGACGGTTGTAGCGAAACAACCCCGCGCCGCCTATCCAGAGTATGCCCTCTGACGATTCATGTATGGCCAACGCGAACGTATTGCCGGGACGGTCTCCAGGGCTTTCCGGCGCCGGACACCGCGCATCGGCCGCCTCGCACGTGAAAAACCGCCGGAATGTGTTCGAATTGCGGTCCAACCAGGCCAGGTCCGTCTGACCGGACTTGTTGAAGGTTCCAACCCAGATGAGGCCCGCGCCGTCCTCGAAGATCTTGAACACCGCGCCGGCCGGCAGGCTGGCCGGGTCTTCCGGATCGTGATGAAAGTGCCTGAAATCGCCGGTTGCCGGATCGAGGACACTGAGCCCGGAAAACCAGTGGCCAATCCACAACAGCCCGCCGCTGTCCTCGAAAATTTCCTTGACGACCTCCCCGCCCAGGCTGCCCGGATCATCGGCATCATGCACGTAATGCGTAAAGCGGCCTTGTGACCGGTCGAGTTGGTCGAGACCGCGGTCGGTACCGACCCAGACCGTCCCCGCCCGGTCGACGAACACTTCGAGCACCTGATCGGAGGACAAAGAAGCCGGATCGGTCGGATCGTAGCGGTATTGGACGAACCGGTAGCCATCGTACCTGGCGAGGCCCGCCCCGGTTCCGAACCACATAAAACCGAACCGGTCCTGCGCAATCGCCCGCACGTATTCGTCGGGCAGGCCGTCATCAGTGGAGATTCGATCGAAGCGCAAGTCTTTTTGCCAAGCCCGCACTTCCCCCGCGCCGGGCAGGCTACCCAAAGCCAGGCACAGCGCCGCTACACCCAGGATGCACCGTGGGGCGAGCATACGCCAAGAATCCTCGCTTGCAGATTCGAAACAGCTATTTCCATCAAGCTAGGCGCGGAATTCATGGATGTGCAATGACCGTAGTCAAACCAAGCTAAAAAACATGGACGTGACCGACAGTGGACGCCGCCGGTGATCCCCCCCTGGCCAGGAATAATGACGGGGCCCGGCGCGCGCCGGCGTAACGCGCCCGCTGCGCGGGCAAGGGCTGTTCCTAGATGGGCAGATCCAGGGCAGTGTGGCGGTAAACCACCTTCGGAACGGCGGATTGCGGAGCGGACGGCGCCGCGCGGAATGCCGTCAGCACCTGCGTCACCGTGTCGAGTATCTGACGAATCGATGAGTTCTCAGCCGTCTCGGCTTTGCCATAGATGCTTTCCAGGTCCGGCAGCCGCAGATAGTCCGGATGATGAACTTCGGCTATCGCCGCGTAGCTGAGGCGCAGGTCGTCTTTGGCGACAGACAACTCGTAAACGTGTACCGCCAGATCGGTAGGAGCGATGTTTCCCATGGCGGCGTATACGCCGTCGAAATCGGGTGCGGCGTGAAGGGAGCCCGTGTAAAGAGTCTTCTTGGAAACCGACCAGCCGTGGCGCCGGAACGTCTCGCCGATGGAGCTGCCCTTCAGTATTTCACGGTGTTCTTCCAGGATTCCGACGGGAATGGCATCCGGGTAAACGACCACGGCGACCGTGCGCGTGATCTTGCGGCCCCGCTCGACGCTGTACAGGCTGGATACCCGCAGCCGTTCGTCCTGGCGCACCACGTCGACACCGTAGTTGCCGAATTCTTCTTTTATGCGCTCGCTGTTCAATGGAAGTGTTGACGATTCCTTGCTTGTCGGTTCCGGAACGGTCATTCCGCAAGCGGTCGTCAGGATGGCAAGCATTGCACAGGCGACCACGGGCGCGATGGAACGGCACGTTCTCACGGCAGGCATTGTGATGCCGAAACGGAATTCAGGCAAATCGAATGTTGCTTCGCGACGCATATTCACCGCTTCGATTGCAGGCTGGCGCCGCTCGCAGTATGTTGGGGGACCGGCCGCGACGGCGCGCTCCGGGCGCCGGCAGCCTCAACCGGTCCGACAGGAATCCAGGGGAAGTGCCATGAAACAGACCATCCAGTTTTCCCTCAACGGCGAAACCGTGCGCCTCGAAACCGAGCCCGACAGACCCCTTCTCTGGGTGCTGCGGGGTGACCTGGCGCTGACGGGAACGAAATTTGGCTGCGGCGAGGGCATCTGCGGCGCCTGTACCGTGCTGATCGGTGATTCGGCGGTGCGTTCGTGCGTGGAGACCGTCGGCAGTGTCGCGGGCAAGCGCATCACCACGATCGAGGGCCTGGCCGCCGGGGACGAGCTGCACCCGGTGCAGAAAGCCTTCGTGAAGCATGACGCGTTGCAGTGCGGTTACTGCACGCCGGGCATGGTGTTGACATCGGTGGCCCTGCTCGCGAAGAAGCCGAGCGCGAGCGAAGCCGAGATCGTCTCCGGGCTGGATGCGAACTACTGCCGCTGCGGTGCGCACAAGCGCATCCTGCGGGCAGTCCGCGAAGTCGCTGAAGAGAACCAGGCATAGGTCGGGAGGCAGTCATGTACGAAAACACGGAAATCCCGGACCGGCAAGATTCAGAGCCGGGCACGATCAACCGGCGGGAGTTCCTGCGCCGCGTCGGCGGCGGGGTCGTCGTGCTGTTCGCGACCGCCCCCCGGCTGGGCTTCGGGGAGGCGCCGCCGGAAAGCGCTGCCTCGGTGCCGGAATTCAATGCCTACCTGCGGATCGGTGAAGACGGCCGCGTCACCTGCTTCACCGGCAAAATCGAGATGGGTCAGGGCGTCATCACTTCCCTGCCTCAAATGCTGGCGGACGAACTGGATGTGCGGGTGGACATGATCGACATGGTCATGGGCGACACCGACCGCTGTCCCTTCGACCAGGGAACCTGGGGTTCGCTGACCACGCGCGTGTTCGGGCCAGAACTCAGGGCGGCCGGTGCGCAAGCGCGCCGCGCCCTGCTCGAACTGGCCAGTGAACAGCTCGGCGTGCCGGTCGAGCGCCTGCGGGTCGAGGACGGCGTGGTCTTCGACCGTGACGATAACGCGCAAAGCATCCGGTACGCGGACCTGACCCGCGGCCAGGCAATCCTGCGCACTGTCGATGGGGAGGCCCCCACCAAACAGCCTGCCGACTATCGCGCGATGGGCAAGTCGCTCAACCGCCGCGATTCCCGCGAGAAAGTGACCGGCCAGGCGCAGTACACTGCGGATGTTCAGCTGCCGGGCATGCTGCATGCCCGTGTTCTCCGGCCGCCGGCACACGGAGCGACGCTCAAGAGCCTCGATTCCTCGGCGATTGCGGAGATCGAGGGTGCCCGGGTCCTGCAGGATGGCGAATTGATAGCTGTCTTGCACGAGCAGCGGGACATGGCCGACCGGGCGCTCGCCCGGCTCGAGGCAAAGTGGGATGTGCCCGAGGCGAAGGTCGACGACAAAAGCATCTATGACCACCTCCTCGCCGTGGCGCCTGCCGGCGAAACGGTGGCCTCCGGCGGCGACGTCGTGGAAGGCGAGCGCCTCGCCGCGGATGTGATCGAGCAGACCTACTACAACGCCTATGTGGCGCACGCGCCGATGGAGCCGCACGCGGCTTTGGCCCACATGGAAGACGGCCGGATGACGGTGTGGGCATCGACGCAGAGCCCCTTCGGCCTCAAGCGCCAGCTGGTGTCGGAGCTGGGCCTGGAAGAAAACCAGGTCCGCGTTATTGCCCCCTTTGTCGGCGGCGGTTTCGGCGGCAAGGGCCCCAGCAGTCAGGGCGTGCAGGCGGCCCGGCTGGCCCGGCTGGCCAAGCGGCCCGTGCAGGTGTTCTGGACCCGCGAGGACGAATTCTACTGGGACACCTACCGGCCGGCGGCCGTGGTCAAGATCCGCTCCGGCCTGACCCCCGAGGGTGCTCCGATCTTCTGGGACTACCGTGTCTACTTCGCCGGCGCCCGGGGCAGCGCACAGCCGTACGACATTCCGAACCACCGCACCGTGGCCCTGCCTGGCAGCTGGAGCGGCGTACCGGGTTCGCATCCCTTCGCCACCGGTGCATGGCGGGCGCCGGGAGCCAATACCAACGTGTTTGCCCGCGAGCAGCACATCGACATCATGGCCGTAAAGGCCGGAATCGACCCGCTGGAATTCCGCCTGCGCCACATCAGCGATCCGAAGTACCAGGGGGTCCTGAAGGCCGTGGCCGAGCGCTTTGGCTGGAAGCCTGCGCCGGGTCACACCGGGCGCGGCATCGGGCTGGCCTGCGGTATCGATGCCGACACTGTGGTGGCCTCAATGGCCGAAGTGGAAGTGGATCGCTCGAGCGGCCGTATCAGAGTGCGGCGCGTCGTGTGCGCACAGGACATGGGCCAGGTGGTGAACCCGGAAGGGGCGACCATCCAGATTGAAGGCTGCATCACGATGGGACTGGGCTACGCGCTGATGGAGGAGCAGCATTTCAAAGGCGGCGAGATCCTGGACCTGAATTTCGACAGCTACAGCCTGCCCAGATTTTCCGATGTGCCGGTCATCGAAACCGTGCTGATCGACTCGGCGGATCCCGCGCCACACGGCGGTGGCGAACCCGCCATAATCAACATGGGCGCGGTCGTGGCCAACGCGGTGTTCGATGCCATCGGCGTGCGCCTGTTCGAACTGCCGATGACGCCCGCGCGGGTCAAGGCGGCGCTGCAGCGCGAGGGATGATGCACGGGGCGGCGTGCGCCACCTAACTCGCCGCGATATCGCGCTTTGCTGATATGCATCAATGTCCGGCCCGAACCACCGGCCGGACCATTATGGTTGATCGTTTCTCACACGAATTACAGGACGACAGCCATGCGCGCATCCCGTTTGTTGAAGAATTCACTTCTGGCGGTCTCGATTGCGGCCGCCTGGACCCTTGCCTATGCCGCGGAGCCGATCCAGCCGATCGAACCGGCCAAGGAGATCAACCAGGCGCGGGCCGAGCTGGGCAAAATGCTCTTCTTCGATCCCCGCCTTTCCAGGTCCGGTTTCATCTCCTGCAACTCATGCCACAACCTGAGCATGGGCGGCTCTGACAATCTCAAGACATCCGTCGGGGATCGCTGGCAACAGGGCCCCATCAACTCGCCCACCGTGTTGAATTCCAGCATGAACCTGGCGCAGTTCTGGGACGGTCGTGCGGCCGATCTCAAGGAGCAGGCGGGTGGGCCGATTGCAAACCCCGGTGAGATGGCGTTTTCGCACACCCTGGCCGTGGATGTGCTGGCATCCATACCTGCGTACGTCAGGGATTTTCGCCTGACTTTCGGATCTGACGGCATCGACATCGACCGCGTCACCGAAGCGATCGCGGAATTCGAGAAGACACTGGTCACCCCGAATTCACCCTTTGACCTGTGGTTGTTGGGGGACGCAAGCGCGCTCAATGCCCAGGAACTGGCGGGCTACGAGCTGTTCAAGGACAGCGGCTGCATAGCCTGCCACAATGGCCCGGCGGCCGGCGGCAATTCGTTCCAGAAAATGGGATTGGTGGAGCCCTACCAGACCAGGAACGCAGCCCAGGGCCGTGCGGCCGTTACCGGCCAGGATGCGGACCGTTTCAAGTTCAAGGTGCCGACCTTGCGGAACGTCGAGCTGACCTATCCGTATTTCCATGACGGCGAGGCTGCGACGTTGACCGACGCGGTCGAAGTGATGGGCCGCCTGCAGTTGGGTCGGGTGTTCGACGAGGCCGAAAATGCCAACATTGTCGCGTTCCTGAAAGCCCTGACCGGCGACCAGCCCAAATTCC
This sequence comes from Lysobacterales bacterium, assembly GCA_050118555.1. Taxonomy (GTDB): domain Bacteria; phylum Pseudomonadota; class Gammaproteobacteria; order Xanthomonadales; family SZUA-36; genus CALKKN01. The sequence goes on along the minus strand of JASFKQ010000100.1, from coordinate 1,606 downwards.
TGCTGCCCATTCTGCCGCCGTCGACGGACCAGACGCCAAGGCCGCATCCGTTCGACTGAAGGGATTGCCTGGGGACTGTTCGCGGGAAGCCTCTGAGGAGAAAACCAGATGGCGAAAGTGACCGTGGTGGGGACCGGATTCGCCGCGTTGACCGCGATCCGCCGGCTCAGGGCATCGGACCCCGGCATGCGCATCGACGTGGTTGCGCCCAAGCCCGAGTTCGTTTACTACCCTGGCACCATCTGGATTCCGACCGGCCTGCGCGAGCCAGGTGACCTGGTGGTTGCGCTACGGCCCTTCTTCGATCGCATGAAGGTCGATTACCTGGAGGCGTCGGCCACCGGATTGAGCGAAGACGGAAGGGTGCTCCTGACCGATGCCGGTGATGTGCCAAACGACGGTCTCATCATCGCCAGCGGCGGCCTATTCCTGCGCAAGCTGCCGGGCATAGAGCATTCGTTTCTGCCCTGCGGCGGCGTCGAGGTCGCCGCCCGTATCCGTGATCGCCTTGCCCGGATGCAAGGCGGCACGCTGGCTTTCGGTTTCGCCGGCAACCCCAAGGAACCTGCAGCCATGCGCGGCGGCCCGGTCTTCGAGTTCCTGTTCGGCATCGACGACTACCTGCGCACGCGGGGCGTGCGCGATCAGTTCAAGCTGGTTTTCTTCACCCCGGCGCCCAAGCCTGGCCAGCGCCTCGGCCCTAAAGCGGTCGAAGGGCTCAAGTCGGAAATGGACCGCAGGGGTATCCAAACCCATCTTGGGCATAAGCTGAAAGCGTTCGAGCCGGACAAAGTGATCACGGAAGGCGGTGAGTTCGGTGCGGACATGATCCTGTTCATGCCCGGGATGACTGGCAACGCCTGGTTCGATCAAACGGGGCTGCCGCGATCAGACGGCGGCATGATCGAGGCTGATCAATACTGCCAGGTGCCGGGTTTCGAGCGCTGCTACGTGGCAGGCGACGCGGGCAGCTATCCGGGGCCCGAATGGATGCCGAAGCAGGCGCACATGGCGGACCTGCAGGCAAAGGCAGCCGTTGCCAATTTGCTGGAGGCGTTCGCAGACCGGCCCGCCAGCCATACCTTCAAGGCTGAATTGATGTGCATCATCGATACCCGCTCCAGCGGGATGTTCGTCTGGCGCACCGATACCCGGAACGTGGTCCTGCCCTCGTTCGTGGGCTTTCACTGGGCCAAACGTGCATTCGAACGGAGGTACCTGCGGAAATACCGCCGCTGAGCGTGTCGCCGATCCGGCTCAGCCGTAGTCGGGGGCGCGATGAGGCAAAAAAAGCGATACCCCATCGCGTCCCGCCGCATTCAGGGCCGTGCGCTCAATCCGGGGCGCCAACCACGATGTAGCCGCCCTTCATCACCATGAGCGGCCGCGCCGTCACGGAAATGTCGCTCAGCGGATTGCCCGGCACGGCAACGATATCGGCCGGCCAGTCCGCCACGAGAGCGCCCGCAGTGTCACTCACGCCCAGCAGGTCGGCGCCGTTGTGCGTGGCCGCCATCAGCGCCTCGGCCGGCTTCAGCCCATTCTCCACCATCAGCGAGAATTCCTTGGCGTTGGTGCCGTGCGGCTCCACGCCGGCGTCGGTTCC
>JASFKQ010000099.1:0-13178 GCA_050118555.1 Lysobacterales bacterium | reverse complement strand
CTGTTTGCGACCAACGCGAGCGTCAGGGCCATCAGCGCCAGCGAAGCGGGTCCCAGCAGCCAGCGGCTGTCCGCAATCAGCCATCCAAGCCCAACGCGCCGATCGGGAATCCACCGCGCCAGCAGCGCCAGCAGCGCACGCAGGGTTGCGGGCAGGCACAGCACGGCGCCGATCAGCAGACTGGCCATGCCTGCCAGCGCCCAGCCCAGGGAGCCCGCGAGCTTGCCCACGATCATCGCCGTCGCCAGCAGGATCACGCCGACGCCCAGCGCGAGGCGGTCGCGCCGTGCGGCCGTCTGCTGGCGCCAGCTGGTTTGCCAGCGTTCCAGCAACGGCGTGTTCAGCGCCTCCCGCAGTGGAAACAGCACGCAAAGCCCGGCGGCCAGGGCCGTCATCAATAAAGGCAAGGCCATGCCGCCCGGAGCCAGGCTGTTTGGATAGGCGATATGGACATCGTAGAGCTGGGCCAGCGTGCGGCCGACCCCGGGCAGCATCCGCGCCGCCGCCTGAGCGCCCAGCCAGAAGCCGGCCAGGCTGCCGGCCACCAGGAACAGCACCAGCTCAAACAGCAGCGCGGCGGCCAGCTCGCGGCGCGTCACGCCGGAAAGCTGCAGCTTTCGGATCAGCTCCCGCCGGTCGGTGTAACTGAACGCCAGCGCGTTGTAGATGAGGAACACGCCGACCACGAAAGTCAGCAGGCCCATCGCGGCCAGGTTGAGGTGGAAACTACGGGTCAGCTCGCCCGGGTCCGGGGCGTCGGAGCCAGGGACATATTCCAGCCCCGCCGGCAGCGCCGCGCGAAGCGCTTCCATTCGCTCCGCGGGCGCCGGGAAGACGAGGATGGACGACAGCTCACCCCTGCTGCCCGTCAGGTTTTGCAGCACGCCGATGTCGATCAGCAGGCGGTGCCCCAGCTGCTCGCCGGACAGCGCCCGCACCGGGGGCAATGCCTGGCCGGAAGCCAGCGGCGGCCGCTCGCCTTCCTGCCAGCCCAGCTGTTGCAAGCGGGCGGGTGCTGCCCACACCTGGTACGGCGGGTAGGCGAAGTCTTCGAAATCCGGCCGACCCTGGCGATCTTCCACCGGGCGGTCGCCCGCTCCCCGCGGCATCGCAAAAAGATCGACTCCGAGCACTTCGAGAGGCTCGCCACCGGCGCCGCGAACGATTCGGCGCAGCACCGGCGCCAGCATGTCGAAACCCTGCAGGCGCAGGCGAATGTAATCGCGCTCGTCCAGCCGCCCTGCCGCATCGACGGTTCGGACCTGGCCCGCCGGGCCGGCGTTCAGCACCGTCTCGCCCTGGGCATAACTCGCTCTCGCCTGTGCGTTGATCAGCAGCGTGCCGACCAGCAAGACGTTGGCGATCACGATGCCCGTGACCAGGAACAGCGCCTGCACCGGGTGGCGACGGTAGTGGTTCAACAGGGCGCGAAGCACGATCGGCATCACGGCATCTCAGGCCTGCGGATGCAGGCTGCCTTCTTCCAACAGGAGCCGGCGCCGGGCGAATCCGGCCATTTCGCGGTTGTGGGTTACCAGCAGCAGGCTGCATCCGGACTCCTCGACCAGCCGGCAGAGCAACTCCATCACCTGCCGGCTGAGGGTGTCGTGGAGATTGCCCGTGGGTTCGTCTGCGAAGACCAGCCTCGGCCGGTGCGACAGCGCCCGGGCGATCGCGACCCGCTGTTGCTGACCCCCGGAAAGCACCTCGACCGGCCTTTCCAGCAAGGGTTCCAGGTCCAGCACCCGAAAAACCTCCACGGTCCACTCGTCCTCGTCCGGCAAGCGGTTCAATCGCCGTTGAAACAGCACGTTGTCGCGCACGTTGAGCCCCGGCAGCAGGTTGAACTGCTGGAAAACGAAACCGAGCTGACGCCGACGAAGCAGCGAGCGTTCGCGTTCGGACAGGTCACGAAGTGATTTGCCGAGCACCTTCACGTCGCCTTCATCCGGGGTCTCCAGGCCGGCCGCGATTTGCAGAAGCGTGCTCTTGCCGCAACCGCTGGCGCCCAGCAGCGCAACGCTGTCCCCGGCCGGTAGCGCCAGATCGACGCGTTGCAGCACCCGCAGCTCGCTCTCACCGTCGTGGAAAGACTTGGAAACCGCGCTAAGGTTCAGCATGAAATGCGGCTCGCGATCAAAAAAGGGGCCGGATACATTTTTTCTCGAAAAAATGTATCCGGCCCCTTTTCCTTCATTCCCAGCTATTCGCCTTCTCGTCGAAATTCGACCGCGCGGCCCGTACAACGCAGAAGCGCTGCCCGGTCGGCGCTTCCATCACGACCCAGCGCCTGACGTCCGCAATCCGTTTGGCGCCCAGGGCCTCCAGGCGCGTGACCTCTGCCTCGATATCGTCGGTTTCGATGTCCAGGTGCACGCGGCTGGGGTGGTTCACCTTCTGGACTTCTATGTGCAATTCGTCCGAATCTGTGACCAGCCGGACGTAGTCTACCTCCGCGGGATCCTCCGATCGCTGTTTCTGCAGGCCCAGCGCCGCGCTCCAGAACGAAGCGGCGGCATCCAGATCGTCGGTGTCGCAGTCGATGATGAATCCGGCCAACTGGCTCTTGTGCATATGCGCTCCTCGGGTGTCAGGCGTCGTCGCTCTCACAGGGGTAATGCTCACGAAGGATTTGGTAGACCGCTTCCCGGGCGAACTCGGGCCGGCGGTCGCCAGCGGTTTCTGCCAGGCTATCGACTACATGGCCAACCACTTCGGCCAGGGGTACGGGCTCGCCCAGGCAGAATTCGGCAAAATAGGATGGGAATCGTTGCAGGCGCGGACCCAGGCGGGTTCGGATGGCGCGCTCGCTGAAGGATTCCTCACGTTCGATCTCGGCGGCGACATTGTTCGTTACCCGCTCGTCGGTTGCCACGGCCCCGTCGATGAAACCCTGCACGTACCGCACGCAAAAAATCCCATCGGCGCCACCCGGGTCGCCGGGAAAGTGGGCGCAATGCGAAGCGAGCTCTGCGGTCGAAAGATTCTCAACAGCTTGCGCCGTGGATACCAACGCCAGCGATGACAGGGATATAAGAACGATCGCAATTCTCATTGAGTGAGTCTCCGTTTCATCGGGGCGAGCACGCCGGCCTTCAAACCGGTCGGACCTCGCCGCCATTGGTGGGTTTCCTGTCCAGGTCGTACACCCGCATCAGCCGGTGACGCTGGTCTGCGGCACCGAGAAAAACTTGAGCTGTTCCAGCTCGGTGTCCAGCTCATGCTCCTCCGGCGCCTGTTCGCGCGCCAGCTCGGCTGCCAGGCGCCGGGCCTCGTCCAGGTAGGCTCCGTAAAGCATCTTGCGCTCCCCTTCGCTGAGCACCCGCCCCTGGTACCCCGGGCACTCCAGGGCGGCTTCCAGCGAGAAGCCTTCCAGGCTTACCGGATCGGCTTTGTGCAGCCATCCGCCGGTGTGGACATCGAAATTGTACAGCGGGAGGAACCGGTACCCCTGCATGGACACGAAATCGATTGCGTCCAGGATGTAGCCGGCTTCCAGGTCATCCATCACGTAATGCAGGCTGATGCGGCACCAGCCGGGCTTGATGCCGCAGAAGCCCTTGTGGATCCATTTGCGGTATTGCTCGGAGGTGTCGTAGTCGATGCTCAGCAGCCGGTGGCCGTAAGGTCCCGCGCACGAACACCCCGCGCGCGACTGGATGCCGAACAGGTCGTTCAGCAGCGTGGTGACGAACTTCGGGTGCAGGTACCTTCCGCGGTGGTCCCTGATGTTGAAGGAGACGATGCTGATGCGGCGCTCCGGGTCCGGGTTGCCCAGAATCTCGATGTTTGCATTGCCGCGCCAGCGGTCGCAGGTTCGGTGCAACAGTTCTCGCTCGCGCGCTTCGATGGCTGCGCTGCCGATGCTGTCCTTGACCTGAAAGGCGAGCCCCGCCTTCAGGATCTGCAGTACGCCCGGCGTGCCGGCCTTTTCACGCTCTTCGATATCGGCAATGAAGTCCTGGCTGTCGGGACCGACATAATCCACGGTACCGCCGGCGCTGACGGTCGGTGGCAGTTCGCTGTGGTAGATCCGTCGATTGAAGACGAGGACGCCGCTGGAGCCCGGGCCGCCGAGAAACTTGTGGGGCGAAATGAACACGGCATCCAGCGAAGCGTCGCCCTCGTGCTTGCCCGGTTCAGGGTTCATGTCGATTTCCACGTAGGGCGCGCTGGCCGCGAAATCGAAACAGGCGATCGCGTTGTGCTTGTGCAGCAGGGCGGCAATCTCGTGCACGGGCGTGCGCATGCCGGTGACGTTGGAGGCGGCGGAAAAAGAGCCGATCCGCATGCGGTCCCGGTACTCGGGCATCTGCAGCAACTGCTCCAGGTGCCCGAGGTCGATGGCGCCCTCCGCGTCCATGTTCACCTCGACAACCGTGGCGAGGCCCTGGCGCCAGGAGATCTCGTTTGAGTGGTGCTCGTAAGGACCGACGAAGACGACGGGCTGCCGCTGGTCGAGGTACTCCGCGAAACGCTGGTCTGCCTCTTCGCCCAGCAGGTCGGTCATCATCGTGGTCAGCTTTTGGCGAGTGGCGGGCGGAAGGGCCACCCCGATGATCTGCTGCAGCTTGTCGATGGCACCGGTCGCGCCGCTGCCGACGCAGACGATACAACCATCCGGGCCGGCATTCACGGAATCCTTGATGGCCTGCTCCGCCTGGTCGAGCAGATGGGTCATGGAGCGGCCGCTGATGTCGTCCTCGGTGTGCGTGTTAGCGTAGATCCGCTGGAGGTTCTGGATGTACCGCTCGATGACACCGAGACAGCGGCCGGAGGCCGTATAGTCCGCGTAGACCATCAGGCGATCGCCGAACGGCGTGGTCACCGTCGCGTCCGCGCCGACGACCTGGCTGCGCAGGTAGTCGAAATCCAGTTTGCAGGGTTTGTTCATGTCTCGTCCCGGCCTGTTGCCAAATAACCTTCGGGAAACGAACCCGAAAACGCCTCATTGTAACCGCCCCGGTCGGATCTTGCCCCTTGACCGAAGCTCTTCATAACTCCAGATATATGAAATAATCGAATTTAATCGAACGATTCACGTGAAGGACGCATTCCCATGTTGGACACACACAAGACATCCCTCGAACTGAAAAACCCCGGTCTCCTGCGCGAGCAGGCCTACGTCAACGGCGAGTGGGTATCGGCCGGCGACGACGGCAAGTTCCCCGTGACGAATCCCGCCGACGGCTCGCTGGTTGCTCACGTTCCGGAACTGGGCGTGAACGGAGCGCGGCAGGCCATAGAGGCCGCGAACGCCGCTTGGCCCGCCTGGCGTTCGAAGACCGCCAAGGAGCGCGCCGCCATTCTGCGCCGCTGGTACGACCTGATGGTGTCCAACAAGGACGACCTGGCCGCGATCATGACCGCCGAGCAGGGCAAGCCACTGGCGGAATCGGCCGGGGAGGTCATGTACGGCGCCTCGTTCATCGAATGGTTCGCCGAAGAGGCGAAGCGCGTGTATGGCGATGTGATTCCGCCGCACCTGCCGGACCGCCGCATCATCACGATCAAGCAGAGCGTGGGGGTGGTCGCCGCGGTGACGCCGTGGAATTTTCCCAACGCGATGATTACACGCAAGGCCGGGCCGGCCATGGCCGCGGGCTGCCCGATCGTGATCAAGCCGGCCTCCGAAACACCGCTTTCGGCGCTGGCGCTGGCGGTGCTGGCCGAAGAAGCCGGTGTGCCGGCAGGTGTGTTCAACGTCATCACGACCAAGGACTCGAGAGCGGTGGGCAAGGAATTGACCGAGAGCCCGCTGGTCCGCAAATTCTCGTTCACCGGGTCCACCGAGGTGGGTAAGGCCCTGATTCGGCAGTGCGCTTCCACGGTGAAGAAGGTATCGATGGAACTGGGCGGCAACGCGCCGTTCATCGTCTTCGACGACGCCGACATCGACGCCGCGGTGAAGGGCGCCATCGCCTCGAAGTACCGCAATGCCGGCCAGACGTGCGTTTGTGCGAACCGGGTCTATGTGCAGGAGGGTGTATACGACGAGTTCGTCGAGAAATTCACCACCGCCGTGCGGGATCTGAAGGTCGGGCGCGGCGAGGAAAACGGCGTGGTCATCGGCCCGATGATTTCCGGCAGCGCCATCGAAAAGGTCGAGGAGTTGCTGGAAGACGCGCGTAACAAGGGCGCCGAGATCGTCGAAGGCGGATCGCGCCACTCGTTAGGCGGCCTGTTCTACCAGCCCACGGTGGTCAGCAACGCCACCGCCGACATGGCCTTCGCCCGCGAGGAGATTTTCGGCCCCGTCGCGCCGGTCTTCAAATTCAGGACCGAAGAAGAGGTCATCGAACTGGCCAACGCCACCGAATTCGGCCTCGCGTCGTATTTCTACGCCCGCGACCTGGGCCGCGTGTTCCGCGTCGCGGAGGAACTGGAATACGGCATGGTCTGCGTGAACGACGGCATCCTGTCGACCGAGGTCGCGCCGTTTGGCGGGGTCAAGGAGTCCGGCGTCGGCCGCGAGGGTTCGAAGTACTGCATCGACGAATACATCGAGATCAAATACATCACGCTGGCCGGGATAAACGCCTGAAGACAGCCGCCCCGGCCCTTCAACGGACCGGGGCTGCGGCGGCCCGGAGCAAAGAGGTTACCGACAGGAAAAGTTGAATACCCGCAGACGCTTTCCGATTCGCCGCTTCTGGGACGAACTCCGGCGCCGCCACGTAGTCCGCGTGGTGATCTACTATGCGGTATTCAGCTGGGTGGTGATCCAGGTCGGAGACGTGCTGCTCGAAGCTTTCGAGCTCTCGCAATGGCTTCGTTACGTGGTGGCCGGGGTGGTCGGTTTCTTCCCGGTCGCGCTGGCCCTCTCCTGGATGTTCGACGTCACCTCGGCGGGCGTCGAGCGCACCCAACCGCTGCCGGAGCCGGTCCGGGCGCCCTCCGGCTCACTCGCCGTACTGCCATTCACGAATCTCAGCGAAGACACCGAAAACGAGTACTTTTCCGACGGGCTGTCGGAGGAAATCCGCAACCAGCTGGCCGCCGTTCCTGGCCTCAAGGTCGCCGCGCGCACGTCATCGTTCGCTTTCAAAGGCCATCACGAGGATGCGCGCGAAATCGGCCGGCGCCTGAATGTCGCCGCGCTGCTCGAAGGCGGTGTCCGCAAGCACGCGGGTGTCGTGCGGATCAGCCTGCAGCTGGTCAGCACGAATGACGGCTACCAGGTGTGGTCGGAGAACTTCGAACGGCGCCTGGAGGACATCTTCGGTTTGCAGCGCGAAATCGCTTCGGCGGTTACCCAGGTCGTGACCCCGCTTTCCGGGGCCGGTCCGGCCGCAGCGGCAGGCGCCGCACCGCGGAACTTCGAGGCATTCAATCTTTATCTGCGCGGCCGCCACTACTTCCACAAGCGCACCGAGGCCGCCCTGCGCCGCGCGGTTGGTTATTTCGAGCAGGCTATTGAGCTGGATAAAGAATATGCCCGCGCCCATGCCGGCCTCAGCGATGCGTGGATTCTGTTGAGTTCGCGTTATTACGGCAATCTGTGCAGCGACGAAACCGTCGCCAGGGCCCTGCCTTCCGCCCGGCGCGCGCTGGAGCTGGCCCCGGCACTGGCGGAGGCGCATGCCTCCCTCGGCCTCGTGTGGGAAAACAAGGGGGATCTGGATGCCGCGGGGCAGAGCCTGCGCCGGGCTCTGCAGCTCAATCCCGGCTACACGATGGCGCTGGTGTGGTATGGCCTGGTGCTGGTTCGCCAGGGCCAGTTCAGGGAGGCGGTCCAGTGCAACCAGGACGCGCTGCAGCTGGACCCGCTGTCGCCCATCATCAACGTGAATGTCGGCTTCGACGCCCTGCGGCGCGGGGAAAGGGACCGGGCCCGGTCGAGTTTCTCAGCCGCAGTGGAGATCGACCCCGACTTCCCGGTTTCGCACTATGGTCTTGCCCGCGCCCATGTGCTGGGTGGGGACTTCGAAGAAGCCCGGCGTGAAATCGATGAGGCCATTCGCGTCGCACCCGGGCGTGCCTTTTACTTCGCCCAGAAATGCCTGATTCAGCTTCAGGCGGGGGATATCGAAGGCGCCGCTCGCTCGGCGGAGGACGCCTTTTCAATGTCGCCCGACAACCCGTTCGACGCCGATCTCTCTGTCGCCCATTACATGTCCCGCGACGACCGAGATTCCCTCACCCGGATTGCGCAGGGAGAGACCAAACGCAGTTACACCAGCGGGCAGCGGGGCCAGGCGTTCCTGGCGCTGGGAAACTTCGATGCGGCCAGGGAGCTGTATGAGGTCACGGACCTGGACAGCGAGAAGGAGTTGTTGAAGCTGGTGACTGACGACTGGAGTTGGCGGTTGCCGCACGTGATCAACCGTGCGCACCTCCGCTTGCTGGACGGCGATGAGCGTGGGGAAAAAGAGTTGGAAGCACTGATTGCGAATTGCGAACGTCTGGCTGGACAGGGCGTCAGAAGCCCCCAGGCACTCTACTGGGCGGCCACTGCCACCGCTCTGTTGGGGCGCGAGGAGCGGGCCGGCGCAATGCTCGCCGATGCACGCGCGGCCGGTTGGCACCACGACTGGTGGATGCGCCTGGATTGGAACGCAAAACGGTCGGAGTGACAAAGCCATAATTCCCGGGTGGGTTGCTCAGATCCCGCGGGATTGAGTGCCGCCGCATACGCCCGCCCCGCGGCATCGGCCGGGTTGCCTCGCGGGGCTTTCCTCCCGGGGCGTCAGATTTACTTTACGTCGAAACCGCCCGGTCTGAGGTAGACAGCGACGCTCACGTACCACGTGGACCCGGTGTCCAGTTCGGGTGTGTTCAGCCCGTCGCTGGCGAAGGTCAGGCCGCGCAAGCCGCCGACACCGATTACGAGGCTGGCCCAAAACGGACCGGCGAAGCGATGGTCGACGCTCAGGCCGAAATCGCAAGCCTCCAAGGTCGAGCGATGCTTCGTCGGCGCCCGGCCGCACCGACCAGCTCGCGCCGGACGGCGACACGCCCAGGCGCAGCAACGTGTTCTCCGTCGGAGCGTAGAGAATAGCCGGCCAGGGCATCATGGTACTGAGCGTCCAGGTTTCGTTGAGGGTGAGGGAGGCCCCCACATAGGGCAGGTACAGGTTACTGCCGGTGCCGACGTCGGCGAAAAGTCCGAAGGCTTACCACAGCCGGTCGTTCCGGGTATAGCGGCCGAACACCCCGGCCATGGTTTCGAAACACCACTTCGACGCGTCGAAACGCGCCCGGTGGCCCATCGGCATCGCGAACGCGATCATTTACCAGTCGGAGGCGCCTGGCGCAACCAGCCCATGGGCAGGCCCAGGGTCAGTACGTCGAAGGATGTCTCGGTCGGCAATTGCGCGTCGAACTCGGAACGGCTGACCCATTCGCCGATAAACAGCGCGTCTCGCGGGCTCGCCAGAATCGGCAGGACGGCTGCCTGCGAGACTGATACCTGGTCATAGACCAGGCTCGTGTTCGATTGCTCCACCTCCAGCTCGGTGTCTCCATAGTTGCTTACGCTCACGAAGGCGACCGGGGGAAAAGGCACGTGGGAGTCTGAGCGCGCGAAATCGATTTCGCTGTCGGCAAAACGTGACATGAGCCCGACGACGAATTCGGCATGGGCGTGCGGTATTCCGGCCGAAAGCAGTGCCAGCACGGCTGCCCAGGTCTTCATTTTCCCTCCGCCGTGCCGTCGAATCGGGTGAATCATTGCCGGGTTGGGACCTGAGTTCTGGACTGGAGAAGCGAGTGTATCAATGGTCCCCGGCAGGCTCTATCTTCGCACTGGAACCGCGATAGAATGCCGTAGCTGCAAATACCGGAGAGAATCATGAACGGAGCCGAAAATCTGCTGCAAACACTGGTGGACGCAGGTCTCGAAGTTTGCTTCGCGAATCCCGGCACCTCGGAAATGCACCTGGTTTCCGCGATCGGCAGAACCGGGGCCATGCGACCGGTGTTGTGCCTGTTCGAAGGGGTTGTGTCCGGCGCGGCCGACGGCTACGCCCGAATGATGGACAAGCCGGCGTTGACACTGCTGCATCTGGGCTCCGGCTTCGCCAACAGCATGGCCAACCAGCACAACGCCAAACGCGCCCACGTGCCGCTGGTCAACATGGTCGGGGACCACGCCACGTATCACCTCAAATACGATGCGCCGCTGACCTCGGACGTACCGGGTCATGCAAAACTGGTGTCGGATTTCGTGCGTGTCTCCGAATCGGCTGACGACCTGGCACGGGCGGGCGCCGAGGCTGTTCAGGCTTCGCTGCAGGGCGCGGGCAGGGTCGCCACGTTCATCGCGCCGGCCAACCACGCCTGGGAAGAGGTTTCGCAGGCCGTCTCCCCGCTGCCCGGGGCAGGGCTGGAGCAGGTATTCGCGGCGACGCTGGCGCAGATTGCGGCTGCAATGGGCAATGGCAAGCGTACGGCGCTGTTGCTCGGCGGGCGTGCGTTGCGCGAGGCTGGCCTGGTCGCCGCGGGGCGCATCGCCAGGGCCGCGGGTGCGCAGCTGATGTGCGAAGTCTTCCCCGCGCGGCTGCAGCGCGGGGCGGGCCGGGTCATGGTTCAGCGGTTACCTTATTTCGCGGAGTCTGCGATGGAGGCGCTGCAGGGAATCGAGCAATTGATCCTGGTGGGTGCCGCCGCACCCGTGTCGTTCTTCGCTTACCCCGGCAAACCGGGCTGGCTGGCGCCCGAAGGGTGCGAAATCCTGACGCTTGCCACCGTGGATCAGGACGGGGCAGCGGCGCTCGAAAGCATCGCCGACCGGATCGGCGCGGCTGAAGCGCCGGATGTGGCGGAAGCGGCCGGAGCCGTCCCTGCGCCAACCGGTGAGTTGACGCCCCTCGCCATCGGCCAGAGCCTGGTTCGCTCGCTGCCGGAGAACGCCATCGTTATCGACGAAGCGGCTACCTGCGGCATGGGCATTTTCCCTGCTACCGGACAGGCCGCCGCCCACGACTGGCTGACGCTGACCGGCGGCGCGATCGGCGACGGCCTGCCGATGGCGCTGGGCGCTTCGATTGCCTGCCCGGACCGCAAGGTCGTGGCCCTGCAGGCGGACGGCAGCGCAATGTACACCATCCAGGCGCTGTGGAGCATGGTGCGTGAAAAAACCGACGTGGTTGTGGTGATCATGAATAACCACAGTTACGCGATCCTGAACATCGAACTGGCGCGTGTCGGGGCCGGGCAGCCCACGCCGAAGACCCTGTCCATGCTGGACCTTTCAAATCCGGATCTCGATTTCGTGTCGCTGGCGCAGGGCATGGGTGTGCACGCGTCCCGCGCCTCAACCGCAGAGGAATTCGACGCGCAGCTGGCCGAGGCCATGGCCGCGCCCGGTCCCCGCCTGATTGAGGCGATGGTCATTCAGCAAATGCCCTGAAATGCCGGGGTCAGGGCATCCTGTCCCGACGCAGCAACCGCTGATCGAAAAAAGTGTCGCACCGGCTACTTTCCGACCACGTTGAACTCCATAGTAAAGGCAGGCCCGTATAATGCGTGTACATTGAATGCCGGATGGCGATGACTCTGTACGCATTCATCAAGGAGTACCCATGAGAAAGGATTGGCTTTCCCCCGTATTGATCGTCTGTGGTCTGTTGCTGGCGAATGCAAACGCATTTGCTGTGAAATCAGAAGTGCCTGAACCCTTCAGGGGCTTCGACCCTGCTTCCAAGTACCACATCAAGTACGACGACCTCGACTACGTCCTGAAACGTTCGGTCGTGGACGTGGGGCGTTCGGACCGGGCAAAGGCCGAGGCCGCCGTGGCGCCGACGGGCAGCCGGATGAAGGCAAAGGTCAACAGATCGACCATCAAAGAGGGTAACCGCTTCAACTTCGAGATGTACAAGGACAACGAGGAGGCCCGGCAGCTCTTGCTGAATATCCAGAAGGACCTCGAGGAACTGCCGACCGAAGCACCGTTGAAGTACTTCAACCGGGATGACCAGCTGGCGTACTGGCTGAACCTGTACAACGTGACGCTGATCAACCAGATCATCAAGGTCTATCCCGAGCACAAGTTGAAGAAACTCCTGACCGGGAGGCATTCCATCCTGTCCGAGAAGTTGCTCAACGTGGCGGGCGTTCCCCTGAGCCTCGATGACATCCAGTACACGATCCTGGAGCAGAACTACAATAACGATCCGTTGATCGTTTACGGCCTGTACCAGGGTATTGTCGGCGGGCCGAACATCCGCAGGGTCGCCTACAACAGCATCAACGTTCGCCGCCTGCTGCAGGACAATGCCGCCGAGTTCATCAACTCCAATCGCGGCACTTACTCGCAGAGCGACAGCCTCTTCCGGGCGTCCAGCCTGTATGATCGCAATCGCGATTTTTTTCCCGACTTCCAGACCGATCTGAGGAAGCACCTGCTGGTGTTCCTGCAGAACCCGGAGCGCTCCGAACTCGAAGCGGCCAAGAAAATCAGGCCGGACATCGACGACTGGACGATTACGGACCTGTACAGTTCCATGCCGCGGATCGGTGGCAGTTTCGCCAGCAACAGCGCCGCGTTGCTTGACGCGACCAGATCTTCCAGCGAGTCAGGCGAGCAGCAACCCGTACAGGCGGGCGGCGGTGTGGCCGGCGAGCAGCAAACCGTACAGGCGGGCGCTGTGGCCGCCCCCAGTTCTGCCGCCTCAGCTCGCATCATAGCGAATTCGTCAGCCGCCAATTACGTCAATCCTGAGTTGCTGATCTACATGCACGAACTGAAATCGAAGCAGGAGCAGAGCAATTCGGAGAAAGGCCGGGTGACGGTCGAGGAACTGGGTGAAGCCCCCGACAAATCCAAGCCGGACGGTGAATCGAAGGACAAAGACAGGGAGAATGACTGAGATTCGGCCTGGTGAATATTTCTTCCATCTTGCGGCCGTGACCGGGGCATCCTGCCCCGGGGCCGCGACCGGCAGGAGGAAAGGCGCAATTCGCAGGGTGACTTTGCCGATATCAACCTGAACCTGCTGCCGGCGATCTTCGCGGCGGTTGAAGGCGGCAGTGTGGAAACCGAACGGCTGTTTCGGGTTTGGCGGCGCGCAGCGGACGACGACCTGGCCGAGCTGACCAATATTCGGCATTTCGCTTGTCGCATTCTCGGAATGGCCGCGGACTCCGCTGCAGCGGTCAACTGTATTCGGGATGCCCTGACGGAACCGTGTGTCGCCATCCCGTTGCCCGGCTTTGGCCTGGTCGTGCCCGCC
>JASFKQ010000098.1:0-13192 GCA_050118555.1 Lysobacterales bacterium | reverse complement strand
TTCCCGCTGCGAGTTTCGAGCAGACGGTGGTGTTTTTCCTGCTGCACGAGCAACCCGAGGAGGCGCGGCGCGAAACCATTGCGGAAGCCATCCGCGTGACGCGCCCGGGCGGCAAGGTCATCTTTGTCGACTACCACGGTCCGCGTCGCAGCAATCCCTTCCGCTACGTCATGCGTCCGATCCTGACGCTCCTCGAGCCGTTCGCCATGGACCTCTGGCGCGAGGAACTGCCCCGCTTCATGCCATCGAACATCGAACCGGGACAGATTCGCAGCCAGTTCTATTTCGGTGGCCTGTACCAGAAGATCGTGGTCAGCGTCTGATTCCGACCGTCACGTCCGGGTGTCATCACCCACTTTCTGCGACGTGAAAAGAACCGCACCGACGGCAATAAATGCCGCGGTGATCAGCCATGACTGCATTTTGGCATGCGTCATCAGCCACAGGCTGACCAGCAACGCGAGAACGGGGATCGCCATCCCGCCCGGCAGGCGGAACTGGCCCTCGTACTCTCCGACTTTCCGGTGCAGCACGGGCAGCGTGGCAATAGACATCACGTAGACCAGCAATCGCACCACGGTGCTCATTGCCGCCAGCCAGACGAAACCACCGCTGAGGGCCAGCACGACCGAAAACACGCCGTAGAAGAGGATCGAATTGGCCGGCGTGTGATAGCGGGCATGGACGCCGCCAAACCAGGTCGGCAGGGTTCGATGCTGCGCCATCGCATACAGCATGCGCGGCGCCGAGAGCATGCTGGAGGTGAGGTTGCCGCCGATGGAGAATACCCCGCCCAGCGTGAGGACGGCCGCGCCGGCGGCGCCAACCAGAAGCAGGGCGATATCCGCCAGTGGCGTCTTGCTGCCGCCAATGTCGGGCGCCACCGAAACCGTGACCACCTGGATCATGAAGTAAAACAGCGTGACCGCCAGTATCGTGCGGACCAGCGCCAGTGGAATGTCCCGGCGGGCATCGCGGGCCTCCCCGGCCGGGATGACCGCGCTCTCGAAGCCGACGAAGGCGTAGAAGACGATCAGCATGGTATCGCCGAGGGAATCAAAAGTCGGCAACTCGGCGGAGTGGAAAATCTGCGGGCTTATCCGGCCGAGGCCGAACAGGACGAGCAGCACAAGGGGCAACAGCTTGAGGATCGTCAGAACGAATATGGCCAGCATTCCCTGGCGCACGCCGATCACGTTGATGGCGGTCAGCACGCCACAGACTGCGAGTACGGCGCCCATGTGCCATCCGCCTTCCAGCAGCGGCGGCCAGAACCATCCGGCATACGTCACGAGCAGGTGCGCGTTGGCTGCGAACGCCGCCGCCCTCGACAGGGTCAGCAGCCAGCCGGCCTGGAAACCCACAAAAGGACCAAAGGCACGAGTGGCGTAAACCACGGGACCGCCGGTGTCCTCGAAATAACTGGCCACCCGGGCAAAGACCAATACGATCAGCATGATGAGCAAGCCGCAAAGAACATAGATCCAGGGACTGAACCATCCGGCAAGATCCACCGCGATGGCCGGCAGGGCGAAGATCCCCGCCCCGATCGTGCCGTTCAGTGCGATCGCGCCGAAGCCCAGTTGGCTGATTTCCCTGCGCAGCCCCGTGACAGTTTGTGCCTGCGCTGTCATGGTCGACCTCTCGCGGCAAAGGGAGCCAGCTTAATACAGGGAGGCCCGGGAACAAAGCTTTCGCCCTTCACGTCCCTCATCGCTACTGTGCACACCGTTGCGTTCCTGGCCCGACAGCATGACCCGAAGTGGCTCGCACCGACCGGCATGTCGAACCGTTGCTGGACGCGAATCCCGTCCGGGCCGACCCTTCCCGGAACGTCAAGGAAAGAAAAGGCGTGGCTTAATAGTCTATGCTTTGCTTACCATCGAATTATCTTTGGTAACCATCAATTGAGGAGTGATTATGGGCTGCAATGCATGGGCTTCTCGATCCCGGGACGGAACAGTGGGGGGCGGCATTGCGCATTCTGTCGGCGACTGTTGGATCCGCAAAGCCCGCTTCGCTTGATGTGGGCAAAACAGCGACTACCGTAACGGAGTTTTTGGACCATTGGGTCGGTCTGCGCCCCGACTCGATCTGGTTGAGGGATCGCCATGGTAACGGGTACACGGACTGGACGTGGAAAGGCGCCCAGCGCGAGATTCGGGCCGTTGCCGCATGGCTCGAGTTGGAGTATGGAGACCAGGGAGCGCGCTTTGCCATCCTGTCGCGCAACCGCGCCCACTGGATCATGGCCGACCTGGCCATTGCCGCATCCGGCAATGTCAGCGTGCCTCTGTTCACCAATCAGCCCGGCGAGGTCACGAGGTACATCCTGGATTTTGCAGGCGTCGAATTGCTGTTTATCGGCGAAACGGAAAACTGGGAAGAGGTAAGCGATATCTTGCCTGCCGGCGTGCGCGTCGTGCGCTTTTCCGGCGAAGACGTTCCCGCTTGCGGGTCAGAATGGGACGACATCGTCGAAACTCATCGAGACTCCGCCCCCCGGCATCGCTGCCAACACGACGAGTTGCTGTCGATCGTGTTTACGTCGGGCACAACAGGTCGCCCCAAGGGGGTTATGCAAACGCACGACTCCATGCTGGTACCCATGCTGCGGTGCAAGAAAGCGTTCACCTTGCGCCAGCACCCGCGCTTTTTGTCCTACCTTCCGATGTCCCATGTCGCCGAGCGGCAGCTGGTCTTGATCCAGAGCCTCATTTACGGCGGCGAAATCACCGTCAACGAGGCCCTGCCCCACCTGCTTCGGGACCTGGGGGACACGCGCCCGAATTACTTTTTTGGCGCCCCGCGCGTGTGGGAGCAATTGCAGCAGGCCGTCCTGGCCCATTTCGGCTCACAGGAAGCGCTGGACCAGGCGCTCAACGAAGACCAGGAAAATATTATCAACGGCGTCAGGGGCCTGCTTGGTCTGCAGGACTTTGATTACCTGTTGACCGCATCCGCCCCGACGCCCCCTGCACTGATCAGCTGGTACGATCGTCTTGGCATCCGCCTTTGCGAAGGATACGGTCAGACCGAGGCGATGGGCCTGATCGCCAATAGCCCGGAGGACCGGCGCATCGGCTCGGTTGGCAAGCCGATCGGGAATGTCGAAATCCGCATCGATGACTCGGGTGAATTGCTGGTTCGAGCCCCCGGACTCGCCGTGGGTTATTTCCGAATGCCCGAGGAAACCGCTGAAACCTTCGTAAACGGCTGGGTTCGGACCGGCGACCGCGCACGCGTCGACGAGGACGACTACTATTACATCACCGGCCGCGTGAAGGAGTATTTCAAGACCATACAGGGCAAGTTCGTGGCACCCGCCCCCATCGAAAGCGCATTCGCCCGCAGCCGCTGGGTCGACCAGCAGTGTCTGCTTGGTCGTGGCTTTTCCAGGACCGTGATGGTTTGCGTGCCCTCAGCCCTGGCTGGTCAGGAGGGTCGGGAAACGCTGGAAGAGGCGCTGCGCAACGAGGCGGCGCAGGTAAACGAATCGGCCCAGAAACACGAACGCATCGGTGCGATCATTGTCACGACGGAGCCCTGGACGGTCGCAAACGGGTTCCTCACGCCGACCCTGAAGCTGCGCCGCGAGCAGGTCGAAGCCCGCTTCGGCGAGCGCGCCGAACCACTGGCCCGCGAGGCAGCTGAACGCGGAGAATTGCTCGTAGAGTGGACCACGGATTTTCCACCAGGCTGATCAAACGCCGCGTGCCCGTTCACGGGGGAACTTACCGCCGCTGAGAGAGTTGCCTTGAACCGACGACGTACCGGCGTTTCTGTCCGACATGAGAATACCGCTGTCGCTTAGCGAGCACGACTGCCACGCGATCGCCGGTGTGGTGGCCGAGGCCGTTCACCGCACCCTGTTCAGGAAACCGCCCGACTCCGGGCATCGAACGTCGACCGAGGACGAAACCTGAAATGATGATCAGCACGCTTAAATGCACCGGTTGCGGGACCGAATATCCTGCAGATTCCCTGATGAACCTCTGTCCGGCGGACGGCCGCCCGGTGGAGATTATCATTGACCTCGAACGGCTTGCCGCAACGCAGCCGAACGCGTCGTGGTACGACCCCGGTCTTTCCAGCATGTGGCGCTTTGGTGGCCTGCTGCCGCTGGACATCCGGAATCCCGAAGATCGCCCGTACATCGTAACGCTCGGCGAGGGCCACACCCCCATACTGCCATTCGACGATCATCCGCTGGCCCGCAGCGCCGGATTCTCGCTGGGCGTCAAGGACGAAGGGAAGGCCCACCCCGGTTACGGCGCCAACCCCACGCAAAGCTTCAAGGACCGCGGCATGTCGATGGCCGTATCCATGGCGAAGTGGCTGGGTGTGGAAAAGCTTTCCGTGCCGACCCAGGGCAATGCGGGCGATTCCCTTTGCAGCTACGCGGAGGCGGCCGGCATGAGCGCCGTGGTCGCGATGCCACTGGACACGCCGCTGCCGATCCTCGGGCGGGTGGCCTCACTCGCTCACGCGTCGGACCGCTTTCACCTGGAACTGGTGAAAGGCACCATTCGCGAAGCGGGGGAACGGCTCAAGCAGGAGTGGATTCCGCGAGGCTGGTTCAGCGTGGCGACCTTCCAGGAACCCGGCTGGCGCATCGAGGGAAAGAAGACGCTGGGGCTGGAACTGGCCGAACCGGCGGAGGCGGGCGCACCCTGGTCCCTACCCGACGTGATCATCTACCCGACCGGTGGCGGCACCGGCGTGCTCGGAATGTGGAAAGCCTTCTCGGAACTGGAATGTCTCGGCCTGATCGGCCCGCAGCGGCCGCGCATCATCTGCGTACAAGCGGAGGCGACGCAGCCCATGGTCAAGGCCTTCGAGGAAGGACTGGAAGACACGGTCGCCTCCGGCGCGGGCGAGACACTCGCCTTCGGACTCAACGTGCCTGGCGGTGTGGGTCACTTCAAGGTGCTGAAGATCATTCGCGAAAGCGGGGGTTCGGCCGTCGCCATCCCCGAACAGGAAATCGAGCGTACGCTGTCGGAGATCTGGCAGGAACAGCGCTGGTGGGTCTCACCGGAAGGCGCGGCTTGCATTGCCGCCCTGCCCCGTCTGCTTGATTCTGGCCAGATCAGGCCTGGAGACCGGGTCGTGGCGTTCAATACGGGTTCGCTGGAGAAATACCTGCCGAATTTGCGCCACCTGCTTCAATGAGCCGGGGCCCGTACGCTCGTTGCGAACGGGGATAGGCGCGCGGTCTCCCGACTGCGGTAGATGGTTGGGCTTTCTTCGATCAGACGAACCCCGCGATACGCTGAATCGTCCAGAAGGCTGCCAGGCTGCCGATCGTGTACACGGGCACGCGCCAGACCCAGCCGGGCCAGCGAACGCGCTTGAGCAGGTACGACACCAGGAACACCGACGCGATGAAGATCAGTTGCCCGACTTCCACGCCCACGTTGAAGAACAGCAACGCGACCGGAATGGCGTGCTGCGGAAGGCCGATGGCGCTCAGGGCTCCGGCGAAGCCGAAACCGTGCAACAGGCCGAAGGTGAACGCCACGAGCCAGGGCCAGCGCCTCGTGATACCGGGGCGGCCCTGCCTCCAGTGAACGATTTCCATCGCCACGAACAGGATGCTGAGCGCAATAACGGCCTCCACGGGCTGTTGCGGAACGTGCACCCAGCCGAGCGTCGCGGCAGCAAGGGTCAGGCTGTGCGCCAGGGTGAACGAGGTGATGGTCCACAGCAGCGTGCGCAGGTTGGGCACCAGCATCAGCAGAGCCAGCACGAACAGCAAGTGGTCAAAGCCCAGCAGGATGTGCTCCACGCCCAGCACAACGTAGGTCGATGCGATCTGGAAGAGCGACTCGCTGTCCGTCACGGCAAAGCCCGGATCCGCCGGAGTCAGGCGTGCGACCTGGCTCGTGCCGTCGAGGCGCTCCACGCGCGCCAACACGTCTATTACCGTAGAGGAGAGCCCGGTAATTTCGATGCGCCGGCCCGAAAGTCCTCCGGAGCAGGTCTGCGACCATTGCTCGATCCAGGTGCCCCCCTCCTCCCAGGACCGGCGGGCCTCGGGCTCACCGCAGTTGTCGGGCATGCGGACGTAAATCGCAAGCCTCAGATCGCCGCGGCTCGGCACGCGCCACAACAGGTCGAATCGGTCGGCCGTGTCCTGGTGGACGCGCAGGTATGCGGGCCGGACTTCATGGGCCGAGGCGCTCCCGGCCAACAGGCCGAGCAGCAGGAGCGCCGAAAAAAATCGCTTCACGGCCCGCCTCGCGCGTCCGGCGCGGTCAACGGCTCGATCTCGACGGTGTACTCCTTGGCCAACCGGTCGTACAGCGCATCCACCGCTTCCCTGCGCCGCTGTCCCAGCCATTCCCTCTGGACCGCGTCGCGGACCTCTGCCAGTTCGGGCACGCGTCCCTCCTGGCGCTCCTCGATAAACACGAGATGGAGGCCGTAGCCTGACGCCACCGGACCAGCCCAGTGCCCGGGCTCGATGCCCTGCAGGCCCTCCGTGAACACCCTGCCGAACATACGGGACAATTCGCTGGTCGAGGCGTGCAGGATCTCCGCGGGCAGCGGCAGTGGGTCACCGAACTGCTCGAAGTTCCCATCGGGACCGTCGTTCGCAATGCGCTCCAGCAGCTGCCTGGCATCCTCCTCTGCCTGGCCGCCGCGGCGATCGCGGCTGAAGTAGATCTGGCGCAGGCTGATCACTGGCTGCACCATGAAATCCTTCTGGTGGGAATCCAGGTAGGCCTGCAGGTCCTGCTCGGTGGGAGCCGACAACGAAGCAACATCCTCCGCCAGCAATTCGAGCTTCTGCCTCAGCCGGCGGCGAATGACGATGTCGTTTTCCTCCAGGCCCATCTTCTTTGCCTCGCGATAGGCGATCTCCCCGCGAACGTAGTCCCGCACAAGCCCCTGGAATTCCTCCGCGGTGGGCCCACGCTGCCAGGTCCGTGAGAAGGTGTTGTACAGCGTCTGTTGCTGGCCGCGGCTGACATAGATTTCGCCGGGCGCGCTGCCCTTGCCGGCAAGCACGTTGTACAGCAGGAATATCGCAGCGCCCAGCAACAGAAAATGCAGCAGCGGTTCGCGTAGCCAACGCGCCATGGTCGGGTTCTCCGGATGGACAGAAAAGAGGCCGGCGCGGTATCGGTATACCAGGCCGGGTCTGAATTATGCCCTAATTCAGCCGCGCAGCGCTTCCGCCACACGCTGGAGACGTTCCCTGGCCTGTCCACCGACTTCTTCCAACACCGGGTCACCGGACAAACCACCCGCCTGCATCATCATCTCCGGGTCCCCGATGCGCACGAGCGTGCGCCCCTCCCCTTCGTCCTCGACGACCACGTTGCAGGGCAGCATGAGGCCTACTTCAGGCCTGTTGCTCAGGGCCCTGTGAGCGAGTGGCGGATTGCAGGCGCCCAGTATGCTGTAGTGCCGGAAGTCGACACCCAGCTTCTCTTGCAGCGTATCGTGGACATCGATTCGCGTCAGTACACCAAAACCTTCTTCCTTCAATGCCGCGATCACCCGCTCCACGGATTCTGCGTGCGGGGCGTCGAGTGTCACTTCGAAAGCCATGTCAGTCATGTTGAAACCTCATATGAGAATTTATGAATATTCAGAGTGGGTTCCCCGGACGGCGGATTCAATGGTCCATGGCCTCACCGCGGGTAGAAAAACGTCATGATCAATGACATCAATTGCTCGATTTTTGAGCACAAAATTCGTTTCGTCGCAAACACAGTCCACGCGAAAAATTGCAGATTTGAGACGATTCATGCACTTGGGAATCTGACGTGAGGCTGACCATGAAATGCCGGTCCTAAACTGCGCTTTTGGTGCATTGACAACCCCACGCCCCGGGAGTAGTTTTAATCCCCCGTTAGACGAAACCCACCGGCTGGACGGCCGACCCGCCGAAAGGCACCGTGGAGGGAAACGGATAACGGACCAATTGCTCACGTGGTACTGAGCATGTCACCCGGGCCGGGCTCTGCAACACGCCGGCCGTGCCAACAACGGGTGACTCGAGAGGGAAACGCGAACCCTCGAGATAGACGTCAGGGGCAATAGCCCCAAGAGGCCAACAGACTGGAAGCGGTTCACGCCGCGAAAGGTCGACCAGCCGGAAGCGGTTCAGGCCGCGGAAGGCGAAGGCCGGAAGCGACTTCGGTCGGTGAAGGCCGGCGGTTCGGAAGGCGTAAGCACGATGAACCGCAGGTGGTTGAGACTTCGGTTTCCTCCACCGCCCGCGAAACGCAGGTGCGAGCCTGCAGGAGTGGGAGGCCCGAAGGCGTCGAAAAAGAAGGCGGGAGTAGAAGACCCGCGACTGAAACCCAGGGGCAGAGCCTGAGGATTCGGACGAAGTTGGATAGGCCTGGGTGGATCTGCAGTCTACCGTAAGCGGAGTTCCGATACTTCTACACCGGAGAGGAGGCTTAGGCCTCCTCTCTTTTTTTGTCCCGATTTTTTTCCTGAAACATACTACAATTGCGCGGTGCGGCCACTGGGTCGCATTTCGTTCACTGGCCAAGGATCGGTAATACGGGATGAACACTGACACTTCCAACTCGCGCGACGCGGACAACACGGCGATCCGCATCCGTGACCTGGTGTTCCGGCGCGGGCGCCGAACGATCCTGGACGGCGTCAGCATGGACATCCCGAGAGGGTCCATCGTGGCCTTCATGGGTCCGAGTGGCGTCGGTAAGACGACCATCTTGCGCCTGATTTCCGGGCAACTTCAGCCTGATGAGGGCTCCATCGAGGTCAACGGGCAGCAGGTCTCGACCATGTCCAACCGGGAGCTTCACCACTTCAGGCGCAATATCGGCGTGCTGCTGCAGGACGGCGCCCTGTTCACGGACCTGACCGTTTTCGAAAATATCGCCACACCCGTGCGCGAGCACACGGACCTTCCCGAGGCGCTGATCCGCCGACTGGTGATGAGCAAACTCAACGCCGTTGGCCTGGGCGGAATCGAGGACCGTATGCCGCATGAACTTTCAGGCGGCATGGCCCGGCGTGTTGCTTTCGCCAGGGCGGTGGTGCTGGATCCTGCCATCATGCTCTACGATGAACCCCTGACCGGACTGGACCCGATCGCCGTCTCCACGATCCGGACCCTGATGCGTGAGACAAACGATGCGCTCAAGCTCACGAGTATCGTCGTGACCCACAACGTCGACCAGATGCGGCGCCTGGTGGACTTTTGCTATATCATCGCTTCGGGCCGCGTTGCAGGATACGGTCCACCCTCCGAACTGAGCGCGAGCGCCGACCCGAGTGTGGACCAGTTCATGAACGGCAAGGTCGAAGGCCCGATTCCGTTTCACTATCAGCCACCCGACGGCCCGTGGGGCCTGCTGGACTGACCATGGCCGTCGAACGAAGCATACTGCGCAAGTGGAGCGAACCAGCCGCCGAGGCTGGCCGCTGCCTGCTGTTCCTTTTCCGCATGCTGGCCGGGCTTCGCTTCAGCGTTTCGCAGATTCTTTCGATCCTGCAGCAGTCCTACCTGATCGGCGCCCGGTCGCTCGTGATCATCATGATTTGCGGCTTTTTCGTGGGCATGGTTCTGTCGTTGCAGTCCATCAACGCGCTGGAACAGTTCGGCGCCTCCGACCAGGTCAGCCTGCTGGTGGGCAAATCCCTGTTCCGCGAATTGGGCCCGGTACTCACCGCCCTGCTGTTCGCCGGCCGCGCCGGAACCTCGGTGACAGCCGAAATCGGGCTGATGAGAGCAACGAATCAGCTGGAAGCGATGGAACTCATGGCCATTGATCCCATCCAGCGCATCGCGCTGCCACGTTTCGCCGCTGGCGTGATCTCGGTGCCCCTGCTGACGGCCATGTTCAACGCCCTGGCCATCCTGGGCAGCGTCATTTTCGCCATCGGCGTCATGGGTTTGGATTCGGGCATTTACTGGAGCAAGCTGCAGACCGGGGTTTATTTCCAGAAGGACTTCATCGGCGGCGTTTGGAAAAGCCTGATGTTCGGCGGCATCGTGAGCCTGGTCGCCGTTTACTTCGGCTACTCCGCGAAACCCACCGGTGCCGGGGTCGGGACCGCCACGACCAACACGGTCGTGCTCAGCTCCGTCCTGGTTCTGATTTTCGATTTCATCATGACGTCGTTCCTGACGTGAGGTAAGGACATGCGCGCCAACTACAAGGTCGAACTCGCATCCGGCATTTTCCTGCTGCTGGGCATGGCCGCCCTGGTCTGGCTGGCCACCCGGGCCACGGACTACGGGCAGGACATCGGCAAAGACACCTACACGATTTCGGCGGAATTCAACAACGTCGGCGACCTGCGCAACCGGGCGCCCGTAAAGATCGGCGGCGTTACGATCGGAATCGTGGAATCTATTGAACTGGATCCTGTCTCATTCGAAGCGGTCGTGCGAATGAGCATCGCGTCACGGTATGACGAAATCCCCTCGGACACGAGTGCTTCCGTGCTCACCTCCGGTGTGCTGGGCGACCGCTATATCGGACTCGAACCCGGCGGAGCGCCGGACATGCTGCAGGACGGGGACCGGATATTCATCACGCAGTCCGCCCTTGTACTGGAGCAAATCGTCGGCAAATACTTGTTCAACGCCGGAGCAGGCACAGGAGCAGGAAAAGAAGAATGAGCAGACATATCGTATTACTGGCGCTCTGCGCGCTGATGGCGCTGCCTCTGGCTGCGCAGGCGGTCGATAATCGTGACCCACAGACGATCGTCGACCAAACCACCCAGAAGATCCTGGCAATCATCGACTCGGAGCGGTCCGAGCTGAAGGAAGACCCCGAACGGCTGCATCAGATCGTGCGCACCGACCTTCTGCCACTGATGGACATCGACTACTCGGCGCGCCTGATCCTGGGCAAGGCCGGCCGTGGCGTAAGCAACGAGCAGTTGAGGGCCTTTTCCGATGCCATGAGCGATCTGCTGATCAACCGCTATGCCGACGGCTTGCTCGACTACAAGTCCGGCGAAGAGGTGCAGGTGCTGCCATCGAACAGCAAGGATTCCGACAAGCTTACGCGCGTTCGCACGCGCATCAAGCTGGACAACGGCCAGTACACCCCGGTTGACTATGCGTTCCACAAGACCCCCGATGGCTGGAAAGCCTTCGACGTGCTGGTCGAGGGTATTTCCTACGTGGTGACTTTCCGCAACCAGATCGTGCCGCTGGTCGAATCCCAGGGTATCGAGAAGGTCACCCAGGACATTCGGGCCGGTAACCTGGTGCTGAAGACCGATGTCTGATTTGTACACGATCGACAGGGAATCCCCGGGGGAGATCCGTATCGGTGGCGCCCTGACCTTCTCGTCCACTCCCGGGCTTTTCGGGGAACTGCAGGACGCTTTCGCCGAGAGCAACAGCGTATCGCGGGTGGATCTCCAGGCCGTGGAGCGGGCCGACAGCGCGGGTCTTGCGCTATTGCTGGAATGGCAGGCGGTCGTGGGCCGCCGGGGCGGCAAAGTCGAGTTCGAAAATGCCCCGGACATGCTCATTAGCCTCGCGCGCCTGTGCGAAGCGGACGACGTGCTGGACATGAGGGCAAGGCGGGCGGACCCGTGAACAGCAGGGTCCTCACATGGCTGGCGGTGCTCCTGTTGACTCTGGCAGCGGGCGGCTGCGCCAGTTCACAAACCCGCCTGACGGACCCGGAGCACGACCCCTGGGAGGGTTACAACCGCAAAATCTACGCATTCAACGAAGGATTCGACAAGGCCATTTTCCGGCCCGTCGCCAAGGCCTACGACTTCGTGATGCCGGACGCGCCGCAGCGTGGCGTCCGGAATTTCTTTCGAAATCTGAATTATCCCGTCACGCTTCTCAACTCGCTGTTGCAGGGCAAGATGGCGCGCGCGTTCACGGCCACCGGCCGTTTCCTGATGAACTCGACCATCGGAGTCCTCGGCTTCTTCGACGTCGCATCCAAGGCCGGCATCCCCCGGTATGACGAGGATTTCGGCCAGACCCTCGCGGTCTGGGGCTGGGACGACAGCCGGTACCTGGTCATGCCGTTCCTCGGCCCTTTCACGGTACGCGATGTTCTGGGCCGCAGCTTTTACGGCTACTTCCACCCGGTCAGCTACATGGCGCGGGAACACGACAATTACTGGCCGATGATCATCGACCTCGTTTCCCTGCGTGCCGAGCTGCTGCCACTGCAGGCGGACATCGAGGCCGCGTCGGATCCGTACGTCCTGATGCGGGACGCCTATCTGCAAAGGCGCGAATTCGATATCTACGATGGCAACCCGCCCGCGCCGGATTACGACTCGATGTTGGAAGAATACTAGCCCTCGTCCCGTTCCGAGCCGCCAAGAAGAGATTTTCCGCAGAACACGCCGCAATCGCCGAAAAATACGGGTGTCCCGAAATACGCGGGACATCGTACTTGCGCCGGACCTCAAGGCCGCCCGCCATTTCTGCGTTTTCTGCGTCCTCTGCGGAAACGCCTTCTCTTACCGAATCACCGCGACAGGAGTCCGCGGTTCCCGCTTCGCGCTTTCCTGCCAATGGCGCATCGGCTAAGCTGATCGCTCGTGAAGACAGCCGCACACTACCGGTGCCACCTGCTGCTCGCCGTGCTGGCGGCGATCGCGCTATCCGCCTGTGACGAACGGACAGACAGCACATCGTCCGAGGGACCCGTCACCGTTTACCGGCACTCGATGGACGGCGCTCCCAGCACCCTGGACCCGGCGCACGCCTCGAACATTTACGCCAGCTTCCTGGTTGTCAATCTCTACGACACGCTGTATCGCTACAAATACCTTGCCAGGCCGTACGAACTGACCCCGAACCTGGCGACCTCCATGCCCCAGGTCTCCGAAGACGGCCTGATCTACACAATTCACCTCAAACCGGGGGTCCGGTTCACCGACGATCCCGCGTTCCCGGGGGGCAAGGGACGGGAAGTCCTCGCCGCCGACTTCGTATACTCCATCAAGCGTCAATTCGACCCCGCCACCCGCGCCCAGGGCGCCTGGCTGTGGCAAGGACGCATCGTCGGGCTGGACGAATGGAAGGAGAACGGCTCGGACTACGACGAGGTCATTCCGGGATTGCGCGCGCTGGACGATCGCACGGTGCAGATACAGTTGATCGCACCGTTCCCGCAATTGACCCACACGTTGGCGCAGGCCAGCTCGGCGGTCGTGCCCCGCGAGGCCGTGGAGTACTACGGCAAGGAATTCCCCG
>JASFKQ010000097.1:0-13249 GCA_050118555.1 Lysobacterales bacterium | reverse complement strand
AAGTGTCTGGCCGAGTGACGTCGTGGAAACGAGTGCGGCGACGATGCCGGCCTGGATGATAAACACTCTCCTGACTTTCATGTGGGCAACCCCGCGAATTGGGTTTGGATTTCTGGCGCCAGCCGGGTTCGGTGTCCGCGGCGACGTTGGTATGCGGGATCGCATTGCACTCCTGAATCGGGCACTGCGCTGGCGCCCGTCGAGCCCCATCCGGCGAACGGTGGCGCCTTCGCGACGAAATAAACCGTTGCGTTGATACGATTTCTGCTAGACTGCCGCCATTCCCAGCGCCGAACCGGTTGGCGCAGGGCGCCCTGGCCAACGAGGCCAGGCGCCGGAACTCACCTGAGACGATTCCCCGGACGTCACCGGGCATCCACCCTGGTTTGAACTTTCACCACCGATAAACAGCCCCGACCGGTCCCCGACAACACACGTTGCCGCGGGAGGGCACAACCGGAGCATATTCCAACATGTCATTTGATACGCTCGGCCTGATGGCCGAACTCCTGCGCGCTGTGCGCGAGCAGGGCTACGAACAACCGACCCCGATCCAGCAAAAAGTCATCCCTGTCGTTTTGCAGGGTCGTGATGTCATGGCCAGCGCCCAGACCGGCACCGGCAAGACCGCGGGGTTCACTCTCCCCGTCCTGCAACGACTGATCGAGGTCCCGCTCCAGGGTGGCCGCCGTCCCGTTCGTGTACTGGTGCTCACACCCACCCGCGAACTGGCCGCCCAGGTGGCCGCCAGCGTGGACACTTACGGGCGGCACCTGCCGCTGAAATCAGCCGTGGTGTTTGGCGGCGTCGGCTTCGGCCCGCAGGCCGACAAGCTGCGTTCCGGGGTCGACATCCTGGTGGCCACGCCGGGCCGTCTTCTGGACCACGCGAATCGGAAGACCGTCGACCTGTCTCAGGTGGAGATTCTCGTCCTGGACGAGGCAGACCGCATGCTGGACATGGGTTTCATCCATGACATACGGCGGATCATGACGCTGCTCCCCACGAAGGAACGGCGCCAGAACCTGCTGTTCTCGGCCACCTTCTCGCGGGAGATCACCCAACTTGCGGAGAAACTGCTCAATTGCCCCGAGCAGGTGAACGTTGCGCCGCGCAACGCCACGGTCGACCTGATCGACCAAGTCGCCCACCCGGTGGACAAGAACCGCAAACGCGAAATGCTCAGCCACATGATCGGCGCGGGCAACTGGCAGCAGGTGCTGGTGTTTACCCGCACCAAGCATGGCGCGAACCGTCTGGCGAAACAGCTCGAGCAGGACGGTCTCAGCGCCACGGCCATTCACGGCAACAAGAGCCAGGGCGCCCGCACCCGTGCGTTGGCCGACTTCAAGTCCGGCAATGTGCGCGTGCTGGTTGCAACGGACATTGCGGCACGCGGCCTCGACATCGACCAGCTGCCGCACGTCGTAAACTACGAACTGCCGAATGTATCCGAGGATTACGTGCACCGCATCGGCCGCACCGGTCGCGCGGGCCGGCAGGGTACGGCAGTGTCCTTCGTTTCCGCCGATGAGCATGGTCTGCTGAGGGACATCGAAAAATTGTTGAGGCGCGAACTGCCGAAACAGGTTTTGCCCGGTTACGAGCCGGGTTCCGCCTTTGTCTCCAGGCCCGCGGGGAACGATACCCCGAATGGCCGAAACACACGCCGGACCAGCAGCCCCAAGCAGGTGCAGGGCGAGCAGAGGAGTCGCAGCCAGCGGGGCGGGGATAACCGTGGGCAGGGCGCCGGCAGGAATGCCGGCAGCAAAAACCGCCAGGCATCCCGCACCCGGCGCGAACCTGCCGCGGCGCGGTCAGCCGGTCCGGGATACAGTTCGCTGGCCAGCCGCATGTTCCGGGACAGCGACGTCGACTAGCGATACGTCCATGGCGCACAATAGTGGGCGCCATGCCGTCCCTGGCGGGCGGTCCGAGCCACGGAGATTCGAGGCGCTGGACATGAGGCGCGGACTGGAGAGTATAGGAAGGATCAGAACACCCTACCGGTCGCTGGATGCCTGCCCTTGCGGTGTCGACCCGGAAGGGCCCATGTGCGAGGTCGTCATCGACGAAGCCTTCGTCGAAGGTCTCTCAGGGCTCGAAGCAGGCCACGCCGTGCTCTTGCTTTACTGGTTCGACGACGTCGACCGCCACCGTATGATCCAGCGCCGGCGCGGTGTCGGCGAACTCCGGGGCGTCTTTGCCCTGCGCTCGCCGCACCGGCCCAATCCGATTGCCGCCAGCGTGGTGACCATCGAGCGCATCGAAGGGAACCGTCTTTTCGTCAGGGGGATGGACTGCCTGGACGGCACACCGCTGCTCGACATCAAGCCCGCGGCTCTGGCCGAACTGGACCTGAACGCCGGTCCGGGTCCGGAATGAACGCCCAGATGATCCCTATCGATACCCCAGGGGGCGGCTTCACGTCTAGACGGCGCGTATCGGCAACAACCCGACCGTAAAGGGTATTATTGCTGCTGCTCGGGACGGCTCCGAACCTACGCGAATGGCTCGTCGATGGACGGTGGGGGCGTGGTGAACCAGCGGGGGCCGTCCGCCGTGATGTAGAAGCAGTCCTCGAGCCGCACGCCGAACTCGCCGTAGATGTAGATTCCCGGTTCGTTGGAAAAACACATGCCTGGGGCCAACGGGGTGGTTTCGCCGCCGACCAGGTTGATGGGCTCGTGGCCGTCGAGACCGATTCCGTGGCCGAATCGGTGCGGGGTGCCGGGCGTCTTGTAGCCGGGCCCGTAACCCAGTGATTCGTACCAGCTCCGGACCACCTCGTCCACGTGGCCCGCCGGCGTGCCGACCTGCGCGGTTTCAAACCCCAGTTGCTGCCCGCGGTGGACCGTCTCCCAGACTTCGCGTTGCCGCTTCGTCGGTTCACCGTGGACGAAGGTGCGCGAAATATCCGACTGGTAGCCCTGGTAGCTGCAGCCGCAGTCCATCAGCACGACTTCGCCTTCCTTCACGCTCTGCGGCTTCCCGGAGCCATGGGGATAGGCGCTGGCTTCGCCGAGCAGCACGAGGTTGAACCCCGGTGTACCGCCGAGCCGCGTGGTTTCCCTGACCATGAGTTTGCCAATGTCGGAAGGCGTCATGCCGGCCTCGATCCGGGGCCACGCCGCCCGGTAGGACGCGATCGTGATATCAGCGGCACGCTGCATCAATTTCAGTTCGTGATCCGACTTGAACATGCGGCAGCCCCGCGTGATCCCCGCGCCCGAGACGGTGTTCAAGGAGGCGTTGATCGCCTTCAAGCCGGAAACGACGAAATACCGCACCGTCTCCTCCAGCGCGAGCGGCTTATCGAGAACACCGCGGTCCGCGAGGATGCCGTTGATGAGTTTCAGGGGATTCTCGTTCTCGTTCCAGGTGCGGACGTCGTCCCCGAATGTCATGCTTTCCCGAACCGATGGTTCCTCGAAGTAGGGTGTGACCACCGCGATGTCCCCTTCGGCCGGGATGACCACCGCGGTCAATCGCTCGCTCCGCCACCAGTCGATGCCGGTGAAATAGTGCATCGATGAACCGGGCTCCAGGAGCAGGCTGCCGATCCCAGCCTCCTGCATCAGTGACTGCGCTTTGCGGACGCGCGCCAGCCGCTCGTCGACCGTGATCGGCGGCAGCGGCTCGAAAGCGTTTTCGGAGGCGCCTCCGGCGGTGTCTGCCCGCGCACCCGACCCGAGCACGGGGGCGAGTACCCCGGCGGCGCTCATCGTGGCCGCAATCCTGAGAAATTCACGCTTCGATCGATTCATCGGGTGCTCCGGGTGAGATGCCAGGCAAGATCATGGAGTTGACGGGGCCCAAAGTAAAGCGCCGACGCGTTGAATTGCCGGGTCCCCCATCGCATACTCTCAGGGGCGGCGCCACTTGCGTACAAGACCATGCCGCCGCAATTTCAGCCACCGTAGTTTGTTGTGAAACTGCTTGTATTTCTCACCGAATCGTTTGAATTCGAGGCCAGCGAACCGGGCTCGCCGCTGGCCGAGCAGCCCCCGGCGCCTTCGGAGGGCCGGTTCGGCGAAGCCATCGTCGCATTCGTCCAGTGCGAACCGCGCGACGAGACCCGGGGGGAAGCCGTGCTCAAGCAGGCGGTCAAGTATTTTCGCTGGTTTGCCCGCAAGCGCGGCCTGACGAGGCTGGTGCTCCATTCCTTCGCGCACCTGGCCGACGAACGTTCTTCACCCGAGTATGCCCGCGACCTGCTGGCAACCCTCGGGGAGCGACTCGAAGAACACGGCTTCGAGGTACATCACACGCCGTTCGGCTGGAGCCTCAGGTGGTCGATGAGCGTCTCGGGTCACGGCTACGCCAAGACGTTCAAGTCGCTGTGACCCGGTGATTCCTTACAGCAGCACGAAGCTCAACAAGGCGACGAAGGCCGTGGTCAGGGCCAGCAGGATCGTGTAGGTAATTCCGATCACGCTGTACTTGGCAAGGGTCATCACCCAACCCTGCTGGTAGACCCGCTTGAGTGATATCAACAGGTAGAGGGGTATCCAGCACATGATGGCGATCTCGATCCAGTCCGACAACCTGGTGAGGACTCCCTGTCCCGCCGGTTCCGCCCACTCTGCGATGGCCGCCGACAGCATGCCGATCAACAGCATCACGAAGATGAAGGCGTGGTTGTGCAGAGCGAAGACCAGGTGCTCCACGTAGTACTTCTTTGCGAACAGGTACCAGAATTTGAACAGCAGTGCGACGATGGGCAACAGAACGAACATCGTCGCCGGCAGGACGTCGAACACCTTGTCCTTGATCAGGTCGGGGTTTTCCTCGATCTGCTTGCCCTTCTGTGGCGACTTTTCGATCTCGTCGTTGACCCAATTGTTCACCCAGTCGGGCATCCACCCGATGACGAAGGGATTTGTCTCGCGGTCCCAGGGCTTGCCGTTGATGTTGATCGGATTCTCGCCGGGTTCGGACGAGCCAGGTTGCTGCTCGACGTTCTCCAGCGCTTTTTCCACGCCTTCGCGCTCTTTCGGGTCGAGACGGTCGAGCGCCTTTTCTACACCGGGGTCGTCGATCTCGCCGATCTGGACTCCGCTGACGATGTCGTCAGTCTGGTCGTTACCGGTTTCGATCTGGATGGCGTCACCGGCGAAAAGCGCGGCGACAAAAAAGCAGGCGATGCTGGTGAACAGGTAGAGCCTGAGCGGCGGCGTGTAGCGAAAGCGCCGTCCATCGAGGTAGTCGCGGGTCAGTTTGCCCGGCTTGAACAGCAGCGGCTTCATGGTGCGCATGAAGCGCGAGTCGAAATCGAGGAAATCCTCCATCAGTTCCCTCATCAGAACGGGGAAAAAGCGCAGGAGGTTCTTGTCCGGCTGGCCGCAGTAGTGGCAGAAGGGCCCCTGCAGGACCGTGCCGCAATTCAGGCACGTGGCTGAGCCCGCCAGCCGTTTCCGGGAAACGGTCAGAGCCGGATCGGGCACGGGGACCGGCAGATGGCTTTCGGCCTCATCCCCCGGGTTTTCCGGGTTCGGGTTTTTTTCCGTGGGCTGTTCGGTCTCGGCGTTCATGGCAGCAACGACGCTTCTCTCATCCAGTCTATCGTGTCGCGAACCATGTCGCTCAGAGGCACCGAGCGGTAGTCCAGTTCGCTGACAGCCCTGCACGATTCGCAGCGGATGGCGAATGTGGCGATGGCAGCGGCTTCCGGGGTGACCTCGGGCTCCCTGCGGCTCAGCCGCGACCAGGCGTCTCCGGCCCGGGCGGCGGCTTTCAGCAGCCAGCCGGGCATCGCCCTGCGGGGCGCAGGTGTCCCCAGTATTTCCGCCGCGATGCGAAGCACCTCGAGGTAACGGGCGAATTCCCCTCCGAGCAGGTACCGGGCGCCGCTCCGGCCCGAACGCCAGGCCCTGACGTGGGCACGCGCGACTTCGCGGACATCGCAGAAGTTTCCGCCTCCAGGCGGCGCGCCGGGCAGGGAGCGTTCACTTAACATCCGGAAAAGCCGCGACCAGTTGTGCCGGTCTCCAGGCCCCAGGATGTTGCCCGGGTTGAGCACGACGGCATCCACGCGTCCATCGCCGGCCGCATCGAGGACCAGCTGCTCCGACAGGTGCTTGGTGCGCACGTAATTGATCCAGTCCGTGGCGTCCGTGCGAGGGCTGTCTTCGTGCAGGACTACGTCCTGGAAACCCCAGGACACGAAGCTGGAGGTGTGTATGAACCGCCCGGCGCCGGCGGCCATGGCAGCCTCCAGGACGTTGCGGGTGCCCGCCACATTGACCCGATTCTGCTCCTCGTTGCGTACGGCCCACAGGTTGGTGCTGGCGGCGGCGTGGAAGACGGCGTCCACCGAAGGCGGTAGGGCGGCGGCCACGGACGCAGGGTCGGTGACGTCGCCGACATGCGGCTGCACAGGGACATCGGAAACGTCCGCCAGCGAGGAAGTGGATCGGAGCAGGGCGTGAACCTCCCAACCCTGTCGCTGGAGTTCCCGGGCGATGTGCCCTCCGAGGAAACCGCTGGCCCCGGTAACGAATGCGGATAGGGTCATCCTGAAGGGTCTCTCCTGTAGAATATTTCGCCTCCATGACCAGTATATCCAAAGCGAGAAACCACCCTGCGGAAATTCTGCGTACGCTGAAGCTGGCGCTGCCCGTGATTATTGGGCAACTGGCGGTATTCAGCATGAATTTCACCGACACGGTCATGTCGGGTCGCCTGCCCAACCGGGATGTCGCGCTGGCGGCGCTGGGCATCGGCGGAGCGGTGTGGTCGTCCATCCTGATGTTCGTGCTCGGCACGCTGATGGTGGTCCAGCCCAGTGTGGCCCAGCTCGACGGGGCGCAGATGAAGCGCGAGGCGGCGGCACAGACCCGCCAGGCCTTCTGGATCGCGCTCACGCTGTCGGTTCCATTCTTCGCCTTCTGCCATTTCAGCGAGCCGCTGCTGGTCGCATTTCGCATCGACCCGCTCATCATTCCGACCGCGGTCGCCTACCTGCGAGCAATGGCCTGGGGCGCCCCGGCGCTGTGCATGGTCCTGTTGTTGCGTTTCTTCAGTGAGGGGACGGGGCACACCAGGCCGACCATGTTCTACGGCGTCGCCGGCGCCCTGCTGAACATCCCGCTCAATTATGTGCTGATGTTCGGCAAGTTCGGTCTGCCGGCGCTTGGAACGGTGGGCTGCGGCATCGCCACCTCGATCGTCCTCTGGCTCCAGTTCGTGATGCTGTTCGTGTACGTGAGGACGCACCGGCATTTTTTGCCGTTCGAGCTGATGTCGAAGCTGGAGCCGCCCGACCTGCGCGAAATCGCGGAACTGCTCAAGGTCGGCTTGCCCATCGCAGGCGCGATGTTCGTCGAAAGCAGCCTGTTCATCGCCGCGGCGCTGCTGATCGGCCGGCTTGGCCCGGTGCCAGCCGCAGCCCATCTGGTGGCGATCAACTTCGCCGCGCTGGTGTTCATGATCCCGATCGGGCTGGCCAGCGCGGTGTCGATCCGCGTGGGCAATGCCGTCGGCCGCCGCGACCCGGTCGACGCCCGCTACGCCGGCATGATCGGTTTCGCGATCATTCTGGCGATCCAGACGGTGGGCGCCACCTGCATGTTCCTGCTTCCGGAGGCGATCGTCGGCATTTACACTGACGATCCACGCATTGCGCCGCTGGCCGCGAGCCTCTTGTTTTACGCCGCGATCTTCCAGTATCCGGACGGGATGCAGATGGTGGCGGCCGGCGCGCTGCGCGGCTTCAAGGACACGCGGATGCCGGTTGTCTACATGATTATCTCTTTCTGGGTGGTTGGCATGACGCTCGGCTACCAACTCACCTTTTCGGGCGGAATGGGTCCGGCCGGCATGTGGGTCGGCATGATCGCCGGACTTTCGTTTGCCGCCGTCCTCATGTTCTGGCGCTTCCTCCATACCAGCCGAAAGGTCATTGCGACCCTTCGGGCCTGAAGATTTCACCAAAAGCCCGCGGCTTGGCAGTCAGGTGTCCCGGCCTTCCAGGTCACGGAAGCGGCGCTCCAGTTCGGCAATTCGCTCGGACCGGCCAGAAAGCTCGGGGGATTCGAGTCGGCCCTCCGGCCGGCGCTGTATGCCGGGGCTGTCAAACAGGTGCAGTGCCAAGGCGAGCAACGCGTAGGCGATGATCGCCCAGACAGTCTTGATCAGCAGGAACAGAACGAACAGCGCTCGCAGGGCCCAGGCGTTCCAGCCCAATCGGCCGGCGATGCCGGAGCAGACGCCCGCGAGCAATGCACCTTCGCGACGGCCGGCGGACACTCAGGCCTCCGATGAAGCAGGGTCCGGCGTGGGGGCGTTCTTGCCGGCGACGCGGCGTTTGAGTTCCTCCAGTTCGGACTCGACGGCCGGATCAACGGGCTCGTCGGTGCTGTTGTTCCACGCGGATGGCGCGGGGCCTCCAACGTCATACGAACGCACCCGTGCTTCCAGGCTCTCGACCTGGGCCTGGAGCCGGTCGAAGCGTTCCATCGCGCGGCGGGCCCGGCGCTCGCCCGGGCTCGACGGCGCCCGAGCTGACGTCGACTTTGTGCTTCCGGGTTGAACCGCCATCTGTTTCAGGCGGCTCTTCGCGTCGGCCAGCTTGGCCTTGAGGGTGCGCATGTCCTGTTCCATCTGGTCGATGCGTTCCGCCAGCCGTTTCTGTTCTGAGGCCAGAGCCTCGCGTTGTGCCGCGACCTCGGCCCTGGCTTTGAGGGCTGCGCGGGCAAGGTCGTCACGATCCCGGCCGACGGCTTCTTCGGCCCGCTCTTGCCATTGCGTCTCCCGTTCCCCGAACTCCCGCACCAGGCGGTCGAGCCGAGTTTGCTCGGCGAGGAGGTCGGCGCTGGCAGCGCGCGCTTCTTCGCTGGCGTCTTCCATTTCCCGGATCAGCGCGCGAAGCAGCTTTTCCGGGTCTTCCGCTTTTTCCAGCAGCGCGTTGACGTTGGCTGCCATGACGTAGCGAAGGCGAGAAAATGTTCCCATCGTGTTCTCCTGTCAGATCAAAAGCTTTCCTGGAGATACTGATGCAGGTTTCGTGCCATATATGAAAGTCTCGT
The DNA here is from genome assembly GCA_050118555.1 of Lysobacterales bacterium. Lineage (GTDB taxonomy): Bacteria > Pseudomonadota > Gammaproteobacteria > Xanthomonadales > SZUA-36 > CALKKN01. Next base: position 4,220 of record JASFKQ010000097.1, on the reverse strand, counting down.
GGAATCAGTGGCATGCAATACGGCCAGGATGCGAGTGGTAGCGGTGCGTGGCATTTTTCACCCATTGTTGGCGTATCGCTGCCCCGCCCGCGCCGCAGACCATGCCTTCTGGCCATTGTGACCACGGTGGACTGGACCCTAGAATAGGTGGATGTCCAAAGGGTGTGATCGATGAAACCTGAACCGTCTTTCCCGATCAGGGTTTTGCGATCTATCTGGCGCGTGATCGACGGCGCCAGGAAGGTCGTCCTCAACCTGGTCTTTCTCCTGATCCTGTACTTCGTTGTGCTTGCGTTCGTCGATAGCGGGGAGCCTTTGTTGCTGCAACCCCGAACGGCGCTGGTCCTGCGGCCCGAGGGGGACGTGGTCGAGCAGTACAGCGGCACGGCGTTCGACCAGGTTCTGCAGCAGGCCGCAGAAACGACGCGGCCAGAAACTCGGCTGCGCGACCTGGTCGACGCGGTTCGTCGCGCGGCGAGTGACAGCCGCATCGAGCGCCTGATCATCGAGCCCTCCGGCGTCGAGCGGATCGGACTGGCCTCGCTGCAGGAACTGGAAAGCGCCATCGCCGATTTCAAGGCCAGCGGCAAGCCGGTGGTCGCGGTCGCGGACACGCTCGACCAGAAACAGTACTACCTGGCCGCGCTGGCCGATGAAATCTGGCTCAATCCGCGCGGACTGGTCTGGATCGACGGCTTCGCGTCGTACCGGCAGTTCTACCGCGAGGGCCTGGACAAGCTGGAGGTTGAGGTCAACCTGTTCCGGGCCGGCAAATACAAGTCCGCGATGGAACCCTGGATCCGCAACGACATGTCGCCCGAGGCGCGGGAGAACAACCTGCTCTGGATCGGCAGCCTGTGGCAGCAGTACCTGGAGAACATTTCCCGCAATCGGGGCATTCCGCTCGAGAACCTGTCCGACGCCATCAACCATTTCGCCGACCGCCTCGAGGACGCCGATGGGGATTTCGCACAATTCGCTCTCAGTCTCGGCCTGGTCGATGCGCTGAGAAGCCGGCCCGAGGCGAACGCCGAACTGGCGCGGCTCGGGGCGGCGGGATCCGGCAGCGAGGGATACCGGCAGATCGACTTCCGGGACTACCTGGCCATCTCCAGCCCGAAAGTGCGGACTGCCACGGGCAAGGTCGTCATCGTGGTCGCCGAAGGCGATATCGTTCGGGGGTCGCAGCCACAAGGCACGGTAGGCGCGGTCAGCCTGGCCGAGCGCCTCCGGTCGGTGGCCGAGGACCGGGAGGCGAAAGCAGTGGTCCTGCGCATCAACAGCCCCGGCGGCGACGCTTTCGCGGCCGAGAAAATTCGGCGCGAAGTACAGGCGCTTAAAGAGATGGGCAAGACCGTGGTGGTTTCGATGGGTAACGTGGCGGCATCGGGCGGTTACTGGATTGCCATGGGGGCGGACGAAGTCTGGGCCAGCCCGTCGACCGTTACCGGGTCCATCGGCGTGTACGGCATCATTCCGACCTTCTCGAAGCCCCTCGAAAAGCTGGGAATCCACACCGACGGTGTCGGCACGACGCCGTTGGCAGGCAAGCTGCGGCTCGACCGTCCACTCGATTCCGACCTCAGGCGCATTTTCGAAAACGCAACCGAGCGCGCCTATGAGGACTTCGTCACGCTGGTCGCGGACGCCAGGCAAATGAGTCCGGACGCCGTGCTCCAAGTGGCGGGCGGCCAGGTCTGGAGTGGCAGCCAGGCAAAGGAACGCGGACTCATCGACCAGACCGGCACGCTGCAGCAGGCGGTGGACGCCGCGGCCCGCATTGCCGGGCTCGGCTCGGACTATCGCGTGGCCTACGCGGAACGCGAACTCAGCCCCGCCGAGACGTTTCTGCTGCAAATGGTCGGCTCCACCTCCGCGCGGCTCGGGCTGGACGTTTCCGCTGCACCGGCGCTGCACAACACGCTGCTTGAAAGCATCCTCGACGATCTCGGCCGCCTGGCCCGCGCGGGAGGCGGCTTCTCGGTTGCGGCGCGTTGTCTGTGCGATGGTGACTAGGCCGCAATATGCAGACTATCGCTTCGCCATGGCGCCTGGACGGACGGCGGGCTCTCGTCACCGGGGGCAGTAGCGGCATCGGGCTCGCTACCGCGCGGGAGTTGGCGGCCCTGGGGGCGGACCTGTTGCTGGTGGCGCGAGGCCTGCCCCGACTGGAGGATGCGGCCGCTGCCATCCGGGCGGACTTTCCGGGCCGGACTGTAGGGACGGTAGCAGCTGATCTCTCCACGAAGGAGGGAAGAAACCGTGTCGTGGAGGCGGCCGGTGGGTCTCTGGACCTGCTGGTCAACAACAGTGGGATGAACATCCGCAAACGCATGGAGGACCTCTCGCTGGCCGAGTACCGCACCGTCCAGGAGGCCAACCTGACCTCATGCTTCGAGATGTGCCGCCTTTTGTATCCGGCGTTGCGCGCGGCCGCGCCCGCGGCCGTGGTCAACAACGCTTCGGTCGCCGGCTTGACGCACCTGCGCACCGGCGCGCCTTACGGCATGAGCAAGGCGGGCATGATCCAGCTGACGAAAAACCTGGCGGTGGAGTGGGCTGCCGAGGACATCAGAGTCAATGCGGTCGCCCCCTGGTACATCAGGACACCGCTTGCCGACCAGGTTTTGCAGGACGCCGCCTACCGCCAGCAAGTGCTGGATCGCACTCCCATGGGGCGCGTGGGCGAGGTGGAAGAGTGCGCGCGGGCGATCGTGTTCCTGTGCCTTCCCGCGGCAAGCTACATCACCGGGCAGTGCCTCGCAGTGGACGGCGGCTTCAGCGTATTCGGATTCTGATTCCGGAACACTGTTCGGGTCAGTAGCGCTGGGTGGGGTCCGGCAACCCGCTCCACAGCAACCAGGCCTTGCGTTGCTCGTCGTAACGCCATTCCTGTTCATCCATGACGGTTCGTTCTACGGCCTGATTGGAATTGAACATGCGGATTTCGACCACTTGCCGGGCCGTCAGCCCGTCGTCGAATATTCCGGTGGAACGGACCGTGTAGGCAGTGACCCTGAACAGGCGCAGCCGATCCATTTCCAGGCGCGTGATCGGATGCTCTTCCAGGTATTCCGGGGCAATGAACTCGGCTGCGGCGTCCCACTGGCTCCACCGGACCAGTGTCTCGTACTTCCTGAACGCCTCTCCCCGGCTTTTGTCCACCTGGCTCGGCATGCAGGAAGCGAGCAACGCGCACGCCAGGGTGAACGCGAGGATTCGGACGGAATGTGCTCCCTTTGTCATTTCGGCTCTCTGTTTGCCCGGGCGAGTACGAGGCGCTCAGCGCCTGATTGTAACGTATCCGGGCCAACGCTTCGCCGAAATGCGCCGCGGTGGGCGGAGCCGGGTCGCGCGCCGCACCGTTCGGGTTATAGTGGGACATGACCGGAGGCCTGGTTGCAGCAGATGCCGTCCACCCAGCCCAACACACCGTTTATGCCCCGCATGGCAGCCGTGCTGCTACCCAGGGAGCTGTTGTCGTGGTCCTTGCTGGCCGTATCGCTGGGGGCGCTGGAAAGCGGACTCCTGGGCGTGATCGTCAAGAACCAGTTCAGCAATACGGCTTCACCCCAACTGGTCAACCTGGCGGTGGCCGTGGTCGCCGGCGCCGCTTCGTTCACCAACGTGCTCAGTTTCTTCTTCGCAGCCCGGGCGATGGGGCAGGGCAAGGTGCTGATGGTGTCGCGTCTGATGCTCATCCTGGCGGCCGCGCTGTGCCTGTTGGCGCTGATGCCCGTATCGGGCAGGGGGCTGGTGGGATTTACGGCGCTGACGGTTACCGCGCTGGCGTGCTGGTCCGGAATTCAGATCGTCCGCTCGGTAGTCTGGCGGGCGAACTATCCACGGCTCTGGCGAGGGCAGATCACGGCGCGCATCACGCAGTTGGCGGCGCTGCTCACCGCGGTATGCAGCGCCTCGATCGGCATTGCGATGTCGTGGCACGGTCCGGCGTGGCGCGCGATGTTTCCGGTTGCGGCCCTGTGCGCGGCGGTCGCGAGCGTGGTCTACCGGCGCTCCCGGGTCCGTCGGCAGCGGCGCCTGCTGCAGGCCGAGCAGTCGCACAGAAGCAGCCAGGGCGGGCGAATCCGGATCCGTTCCATGGCTGCCATTCTTCGGGAAAACCGGGATTTTCGCCGCTACATGATTGCAATGATGGTGTTTGGCAGCGGCAACCTGATGGTCGTCGCCATGCTGGTGGTGCTGATGAATGACCGGCT
>JASFKQ010000096.1:0-13255 GCA_050118555.1 Lysobacterales bacterium | reverse complement strand
GAAGCGAACCCTGCGCCCTCGCCGTTGCGCAGAGCGAGCGCTCCGCCCACGATCGCTGCCAGCACCACGCCCGCAAGTACGGCCCGGCCCGACGCGCTGCGGGCGTCAAGGGGGCGCCCGATGGATGTGTACTGAGAAATTCTGTGATTCGCCAAGCAGCGTCCCCGGGACCGCGCCGTGCGCCGCCGCGGCCGATTCGACTGGGCCCATCATACCAACGGGCCTGCGGCTTTTCACACTCCGCCGCTGCGTTCTACGGCCACCTTTCCGCGCACCTGATCGATCAACCTCGACACGGCCTGGGGCGATGAGGTCTTGCGCGCGAACAGCGCGTACAAGGGAGGCACAATCAGCAGTGTGAGCACTGCAGAGATGGCTACGCCAAACACGATGACGATGCCGATAGGCCGGCGCGACTCCCACCCGGCGCCACTGCCGAAGAGCAGAGGGAAGGCGCCGAACGTGGTGGCTGCGCTGGTCATTAGGATCGGCCGGAAACGGACCGCGGCAGCCTCGATTACGGCCTCGTGGATCTCCATGCCCCGGTCGCGCAGCTGATTTGCGAATTCGACAATCAATACACCGTTCTTGGCCGAAAGGCCGATGAGAAGGATGGCGCCGATCTGGCTGAACACGTTGATGGATGAGCCGTAGAGAATCAGGCCGGCCAGGGCGCCGGTCATGGCCAGGGGCACGGTGACCAGAATGATCAACGGATTCACGAAGCTTTCGAACTGTGCAGCCAGCACGAGGAACACGATGAGCAGCGCCAGTGCGAAGGTCAGGTACAGCGAGCTGCCCGATTCCAGGTATTCCTTGCTCTCGCCGTCCCAGCTGATGCGGGCGGCCGCCGGCAGGGTCTGGGCAGCCTTTTCCAGCATGACGTCTATGCCCTGCCCCAGGCTGACGCCGTCAGCCAATGCCGCTTCAATGGTGATCGAGCGCATGCGATCGTGACGGTTCAGACTGACGGGCCCCGCTTGTTCGGTGATGTCGACGATATTGGCTAGTGGCACCAGCTTTCCGTTCAGGCTGGACCGCACATACAGGTTGGTCAGGTCGTCCGGACTGGCGCGATCTTCTTCCTTGCCCATCAGGATCACGTTGTACTCGCGCCCCCGGTCCAGATAGGTTGTGACCTTGCGGGATCCCAGCATGGTCTCCAGGGTGCGGCCGACATTCGACAGCGATACGCCCAACGTCGCAGCCCGATTGCGGTTCACCGAGATCTTCATCTGCGGCTTGCGCTCCTGGTAGTCGCTGTCCGGGTTCACGATTTCCGGCGCATCGCGAAGCGCGGCCAGCAATTCGTCCCGCCAAACCTGCAGCTGATCGTAGTCGGGCCCTCCGATGACCATGTTCAACGGCCGCCCGTCGGAGTGCATTCCAAGGCTGCTGCCGTGTGAAACGAACGACAGGACACCAGGCAGTTCGGCAAGCCGCTCCCGCAGCCGCGCGCCGATCTCCTTGTCGCTTTCATCACGATCGTCCCAGTTGACCAGCAGCACGATGGCGCGCGCGCTGTTCACCTCGGATCCCCCCCAGCGACCCGGAATGCGCGTGAGGAATCGCCGCACGGATTCGGAATCCCCGATCTCGTCGAGGAGGATGGCTTCCATGCGCCGCGCGTAACGGTCCATATACTCCAGCGATGCACCCTCGGGCGCCCGCAGAAGCACGGAAAAGGCGCCCCGATCCTCCGCCGGCGCGTACTCCGACGGCAGGCGGCTGGCCAGCCAGACCGAGAGTACGGTGAAAACGAGCAGTGCGGCAACGGACAGCCAGGGCAACGCAAGCACTCGCGCAAGCACCCGCCGGTACCAGCGCATCAGTTTCTCGAAAACCCGTTCCACCAGCTTGGTCAGGCCGGAGCCCAGGCTGCGCCGCTTGAGCATCTTGGAGCAGAGCATGGGTGTCAGGGTCAGCGCCACGATGCTGGAGAACAGCACCGCAGCCGCCAGCGTGATGCCGAATTCCCTGAACAGGCGCCCAATGTCGCCCTCGATGAACGAAAGGGGCACGAACACCGATACCAGCACCAGCGTGGTGGCGATCACCGCGAAACCGATTTCCTTCGACCCATCCAGCGCCGCCAGCAACGGATTCTGGCCGTATTCGATGCGCCGGTAGATGTTCTCCAGCACGACGATCGCGTCATCCACGACGAGACCGATGGCCAGCACGAGACCCAGCAACGTCAGGATGTTGATGGTGTAGCCCATTGCCGCCATTACGATGAAGGTCGCCACCACCGAAACCGGGATGACGAGCGCCGGGATCAGGGTCACCCTGAACGACCCCAGGAACAGGTAAATCACCACCAGCACGAGACCGATCGCGACGAACAGCGCCTTGTAGACCTCCCTCATCGAGGCCTGGATGAACTCCGCCCTGTCGTAATTAATGGCGAGTTCCATTCCCTCCGGTATCTCGCCGGCAATTACTTTCATCTCGTCCTGCACGAGGCTTGATACTTCCACGCTGTTCGCCTGCGAGAGTTGTTCGACGGCGAGCGATACCGCTTCCTTGCCGTTGGCCCTCGCAATGCTGCGCTCGTTTTCGGCCCCGATACGAACCTCGGCAACCTGGCCCAGGCGCACGACCTGGCCGTCCGCGCCCCGGCCCACCACGAGCTTGCGGAAGTCGTCTTCATCCCGGAAACCCGTATCCGTGCGCAGGGTGAATTCGCGATTCAGCGATTCGAGCCGGCCGGCCGGCAACTCGACGTTCTCGGCGCGCAGGGCATTCTCGACGTCGTTTACGGTAAGGCGCCGTGCCGCCAGCGACTCACGGTTGAGCCAGATGCGCATTGCATAGTGGCGCGAACCGGCGATGCGCACCCGAGCCACGCCCGGCACCGTAGAAAAGCGGTCGACCAAATTCCGCTCCGCGTAGTCCGTCAGTTCGAGACCGGAATGCCGATCGGAGGTCAGGTTCAGGTACATGACCGCTTCGCTGGAACTGTCGACCTTGGCGATCTCCGGCGGATCGGCTTCCACCGGCAGCTGATCGACCACGCGAGAGACCCGGTCGCGAATATCGTTGGCGGCTTCGTCGATATCGCGCTCGAGCGAAAACTCCGCCCGGATATCCGAATTCTCGTCGCGGCTGGTCGAAGTCAGCTTTTTCAATCCTTCCAAACCCGCGATGGAGTCCTCGATAACCTGGGTCACCTTGGTTTCGACAACCTCGGCCGACGCGCCACGATAGGACGTCTCGATCGAGACCACCGGCGCTTCCACCTGCGGGTACTGCCGCACTGGCAAGCTCCTCAGGGCCGCCAGGCCGAGAATAACCAGCAGCGCGGACACCACCGTGGCGAACACGGGGCGCCGCACGGAAAGATGGGAAATGAACATCGGCTGTAGCTAACCCAGGGATGAACGGAGGATCGCAACCGGTTTTCCGGGCTGCGCCTTCTGGGTGCCTTCGCTGATCACGCGTTCACCCGCTTCAAGACCCTCCAGTACTTCGACTTCGCCGGGCCGGCGGCGACCGGTCCGGATTTCGCGCAATTCCACGATGTCGTCATCCCCCACGACGTAGACGAACTGCCGGCTTCGTTCCGGCACGATCGCCTGTTCGGGGACCATCAGGGCCTTCACGTCTTCCTTGAGCAGGGAGACGGTCAGGAACATCCCGGGCCGCAGTCTGCCCTGGTCGTTCGGCAACAGGGCGCGCACGGTAATGGTCCGACTGATCGGGTCGACGCGCGTATCGACCGAGGTGACCTGACCGCTGAAACGCACGTCCGGCCAGGCCGCGCTGTGCGCAATCACTTCCAGGCCGGGCTCCAGCCGGGACAGGAACACCTCCGGTACGTCGAAATCAAGCTTGATTCGCGAGGTGTCGTCCAGCGTGGTGATGACCGTGGACGGGCTGACGATGGTTCCGATACTGACCCGGCGCAATCCAAGTTGCCCCGAGAACGGTGCGCGGATCACCGTCTGCGCCAGCCGGGCTTCGGCCGCGTTGACCGCGGCGGCGTCCGCGTCCCGCTTCGCCTCCAGCTGCTGCAACTGGGATTCCGAAACCACCTTGGTCTTGAACAGTTCGCTTGCCCGCCGGTACTGGCTCTCCGAATCCACCAGCGTTGCCTTGGCGGCCGCCACGTCGGCCAGCGGTTCCGAGTTTTCCAGGCGTACGAGCACATCACCCCTGTCTACCGACTGGCCCTCGTCAAATTCGATGCCGATGATCGCAGCGCTGATCTGCGGCCGGATTTCAACCGCCTCGTTGGCCTTCGCATTACCCAGGGCCTCGGCCGACAGCGGAAACGATTCGATCGTCGCTTTGGCGACCACCACGGCGGGCGCACCGTCATCCTGGCCCCGCGCGGACGCCAGCGACAGCAGAAGAAGCAGAGCAAGCAGCGCCTTGGTGATTCTCACGGTTTCGAAATGTTCGGACGAAGCGAGACTGCCATGATACTCCCCCCTGGCAAGGGGACCAAGGCGTGTCAACACATGCCGTTCCGACGCGCCCACTGGCTTGGCGGCCCGGGGGCGCTGCGCTATGCTCACCGGATGTCCCGCTACTCTGCTTTTCACCTCGTTCTAAACGCTCTCGGAGGCCATCGCCGGTGGTCGCGAGCCTGGCGGGACGCGGAGCCGAAAAACCACTACGACGTCGTGATCGTGGGCGGCGGCGGACACGGGCTGGCAACGGCCTACTACCTGGCCACGAAGCACGGGGTCCACAACGTGGCCGTGCTCGAAAAGGGCTGGCTGGGCGGCGGCAACACCGGACGCAACACCCAGGTCTGCCGCTCGAACTATTTCTACCCGGAAAGCGCCGCTTTCTACGAACACTCGCTTCGACTCTACGAATCGCTCGGGCGCGATCTCGATTTCAATATCATGCTAAGCCAGAGAGGCGTACTCGAACTGAGCCACAGCTCCGAAGAACTCGAGATCAACCGACGCTGGGCCAACGCGATGCAAATGAACGGCATCGACTCCGAGATGATGGGCCGGGAGGACATCAGGCGACTCGTGCCGGAGATCAATCTCGATGCGCGCATTCCGATCGCCGGCGGCTTCATCCAGCGGCGCGGGGGCATCGCCCGCCACGACGCCGTAGCGTGGGCCTATGCCCGCGCAGCCTCAGCCGCGGGCGTGGACCTGCTGCAGCAATGCGAAGTGCGCTCGCTCGAATGCACGGACAATCGCGTCGTTGCCGCCGAGACGAATCGCGGGCGGATTGGCGCAGACCGCTTTGCCCTGTGCGTCGCCGGTCACAGTAGCGATCTGGCGCGCATGGCCGGCCTGCGGCTGCCCATTACCAGCATCGCGCTGCAGGCCATGGTAACCGAGCCCGTCGAACCGCTGCTGCATACCGTGGTCGCGTCCGCGGCAGTCCACTGCTACGTCAGCCAGTCGGATCGCGGTGAAGTGGTCATCGGAGGCGGCGCGGATCCGTTTGCCTCCTATGCCCAGCGCGGCGTGTGGCAAACGGCGGGCGCAAACGTGTCGGCGGTCCTGGAGCTGCTTCCCTGTCTGGGCCGTCTGAAAATGATGCGACAGTGGGCCGGCATCTGCGACATCGCGCCGGACTCCAGCCCCATCGTGGGCTGCACGCCGCTTGAAAATCTCTACCTGTCTACCGGTTGGGGGACCGGGGGTTTCAAAGCCATTCCCGCCGGAGGCGACACGCTGGCGCATACCGTCGCTACCGGGCAGCCGCACGAACTTCTGCAGCCCTTCGGCCTGGGACGTTTCGAAACCGGACGGCTCGTGGACGAGGGTGCCGCGGCGGGCGTCGCACACTGAGAAAGAGGCGGCCGTGACGCCGCCGGACAAATGCAACACAGGAGCCATCAATGGAGCGTTCACCCGATACGGAACTGTCGCGGCGACTGAGCGGATACCGTTTGCCCGAAACGCTGGGCTTCGGCCGGGAACTGGCGCCCGTCATGTTCCGCGCCGACTGGCGCAACGGAGCGTGGGCCGACGGAAGCCTGGTCGCTTACGAACCTCTGCGGATCGACCCGGCCGCCACCGCCCTGCAGTATGCCCAGCAGGCGTTCGAGGGGCTCAAAGCGTACCGCGCCGGCCATGCGGAGCCGATGCTGTTTCGACCCGAGCTCAACTTCCGCCGCCTGCTGCAATCCTCCAGACGGATGTGCATTCCGGAATTGCCTCCGGAGGTGTTCGCCGCTGCCCTGGGCCGACTGACGACCGTGCTGGGCGGTTTCATTCCCCGCGGGAACGGACAATCCCTTTACCTGCGACCATTCGTGATCGGCACCGGGCCGTGTCTCGCAGTCAAGAGTTCCACCGAGTTCGCTTTCCTGTTGATTGCAAGTCCGTCCGACGCTTACTTCGCCAGCCCCATCCGGGTTCGCATCGAGCGCGAACACTGCCGGGCTGCGGTTGGTGGAACCGGCGCGGACAAGGTGGGGGGTAACTACGCCGCGTCTCTGCAAGCCACGCTCGAAAGCCTGGCATCGGGATTCGACCAACCCCTGTGGCTGGACCCGCGATCCCGAAACCTTGTGGACGAGCTCTCGGGCATGAACGTGTTTGCACTGATTGACGGTTCGCTGCACACGCCGCGGCTGAGTGGCAGTATCCTCCCCGGCGTGACCCGGGATTCACTGCTCAAGCTGGCGCCCCGACTCGGCATGGACGTGGTGGAGAGGGACATGCCGGTGGACGAACTTCTGGAAGATATCCGCAGCGGCCTGTGCAGCGAAGTTTTCGCAGCCGGCACGGCGGCCATCGTCTGCCCGATATCGGCGATCGGCGACAACGACGGCTCGGTGACCGAGCTCCCGGCATCTCATGCGGTTGCCGACCGGTTGCGTGTAGCGCTGCTCGACATCCAGGAGGGCCGCGGCGCCGATGACTTTGGCTGGATGGTCGAAGCAGGCGACCAGGACCGCTTGTTGTCGCGCCTGTCCCGAATATGACTAAAAACTTTAATATTTAGTTATAACATACTGATATGTTGAGAATTGAATGTCCGTATTGTGGGGTCAGGGACCAGGTCGAGTTCCAGTGTGGCGGCGAAGTCAACATCGTCCGCCCCGCTGAACCGGATGCGGCGTCCGACGCGGAATGGGCCGACTACCTCTTTTACCGCGACAATCTGAAAGGCAGGCATCTGGAGCGCTGGGTGCACAGCTTCGGGTGCCGGCAATGGTTCCTGCTCGAGCGCGACACGGTCACTCACGAAATCCTGTCCTCCAAACGTCTGGCACCGTCCGTGCCCAGCGACGGCGGAGACAACTGATGGCCAACGCCCCGGACCAGACGCACAGGCTGCCGTCAGGCGGATCGATCAACCGGGAGAGGCCGCTGGACTTCCGCTTCAACGGCCGGCCGATGCAGGGTTTCGAAGGGGACACGCTCGCGTCCGCCCTGCTCGCCAACGGTGTGCACCTGGTGGCGAGAAGTTTCAAGTATCACCGCCCGCGGGGCATCTACAGCGCGGGCGAAGAGGAACCCTGCGCTTTGGTCGAAGTCGGCGAAGGAGACGCCCGCGTGCCGACCTCCCGCGCCCCGCTGGTCCCGCTCGTGGATGGGCTGGTGGCCCGCAGCCAGCACTGCTGGCCCTCGGTGAAATTCGACCTCGGCCGGATCGTGGATTTCACGCATCCCCTGTGGCCGGCAGGCTTCTACAACAAGACCTTCAAGTGGCCGCGCTGGGGCGCATGGGAGCACCCGATCCGGCGGGCGGGCGGTCTCGGCCGCCCACTGAAGGAACCGGACCCAGACCGCTACGAGCAGGTCAACGCGCACTGCGACCTCCTTATATGCGGCGCGGGCCCCGCAGGACTCCTCGCGGCGCTGGACGCCGGACGTGCGGGTCTGCGCGTGATCGTGGCCGACCAGGAGGAAAGTTTCGGCGGCACGCTGCAATGGGAGCGGGTCGGTCTGGCGAATCAGGAGGGCGCAGAGTGGGCGGCCGGCGTGCTTGCGGAGCTGGAGCGCCTCGAACGCGTCGTCCTGCTGCCCCGTACGACCGCTACGGGAATCTACGACCACAAGGTCACGACGCTGCTGCAGCAGGGGTGTGACACTGCGTGGCGAGAATGTCTCTGGACAGTAAGGCCACGACGAATCCTGCTGGCCACCGGCGCCATTGAGCAGGGCCTGATCTTTCCGAACAACGACAGGCCGGGCATCATGTTGGCCGGGAGTGTCCGCCATTACGTCAACCGCTACGCCGTGCTGCCCGGACGCCAGGCCGTGGTGGCGACCAACAACGACAGCGCATACCAGACGGTACTCGACCTTTACCGGCTGGGCATCGGCGTCGCGGCCGTCGTGGACTCGAGGGAAGAAATCGATACGGACCTGTACCGCCGCGTGTCCAAGCTGGGAACAGGCATATTCACCTGCGCACGGATGGCGGACACGTACGGAGGCAAGGGCATCCGTAGCGTACAGATCGAACGGCTCGACGGCCGCGCACTGGGGCGTATGGACTGCGATCTGCTCGCCGTGTCGGGAGGCTGGGCCCCACGCGTTCACTTGCTGGCCCAGGCCGGGGGCCACCTACGCTTCGACGATATGTCGCAGAGTTTCGTCCCGGACCGGCTGCCGCACGGCGTTGTGGTGGCCGGCGCAGCGAACGGGACGGCAACACTCGAAGCGACGATGGCCGAAGCGCGCGCAGCCGCGGAAGCCGCATGCCAGGCGCTCGGCGCAAGACCCCCGAAACCCGCGTTGCCACGGGTCACCCAGGAAGCATTCGGAGCCGCCGAAGTCGCGCCACATCGGCTGCAGCAGGCGCGGCCGCGCCAGTGGATCGACCTTGCCCACGACGTCACACTCGCCGATGCCGAACTGGCCGTGCGCGAAGGCTATGTCCCGGTCGAACACTTCAAACGCTATACCACTACCGGCATGTCAGTCGACCAGGGCAAGACCGGCAACACCAACGCCTTTACCGTGGTGGGCGCGCTGACTGGCCGCAGTGCAGGTGACGTGGGAACGACCCGTTTCCGTCCACCCTATGTGCCGGTCACCCTGGGTGCGATTGCAGGATTCCGCCACGGTGAATACTATGCGCCGCGCCGCTACCTGCCCGCCCACTGCACTCATAGGGAACTGGGCGGGGTGTTCGAAGACTACGGCTGGCAGCGCCCGGATTGCTACCCGCGCACCGGGGAGAGCGCCGGGCAGGCCATCCAGCGCGAGACGCTCGCGGTGCGACGACGCGCGGGCGTCTTCGACAACTCGCCGATCGGCAAACTGGAAGTGCGCGGGCCGGACGCCGCCGCGTTTCTGGATCGTTTGTATGTCAACCGTGTGGACAACCTGCCCGTGGGACATGTGCGTTACGGCTTGATGCTCAACGAGAACGGCGTGATCATCGACGACGGTGTTTTCACCCGCCTCGCGGACAATCATTTCCTCGTGAACACCACGTCAGGCGGAGTCGCGCGGATTGCTTCGATGATGGAGGAATGGCTGCAATGCGAGTGGCCGGACCTGCAGGTGCTGGTCGACGACGTCACGACCCAGTGGGCGAACTTCACCATCGCCGGTCCTGCCGCTCGCGACGTCGTGGATGCGCTGAGCGCCGACATCGACCTGTCACCGGGCGCCCTGCCGCACATGTCCGCCGCCTGCGGCCGCGTCGCGGACATCGACGCGCGGGTAGTACGGGTCAGCTTCAGTGGCGAAGCGAGTTACGAGATCAACGTGCCGGCACGTAGCGCTTCCGGGTTTCTGCGACAGGTCATCGAGGCGGGCAAGCCGTTCGATATCGAACCTTACGGGGTCGAGGCGCTGATGTTGCTGCGGCTGGAAAAGGGATACCTGCACGTCGGAACGGACACAGACGGCTCGTCGACGCCGGACGACGTGGGTTGGGGTCACGTCGCGCGCGCGAAGTCCGGCGACTACATCGGTCGCCGTTCGCTTCTCCGACTGGCCAATGCCGAACCCGGGCGCAGGCAACTGGTGGGCCTTGAGCCCGTGGATCCGCAACAGGCGATGCGGCCCGGTGCACATCTGCTGCTCGGCTCGGGCCGCAAGCCCCCAGCGATTACGGACGGGTGGATTACTTCGTCCGGATACAGTCCGGCACTCGCCAGGCACGTGGCGCTGGGGGTTCTGAGGGACGGCCGCGACCGGCTCGGCGAAACCGTAACGGTCTGCGACGGAGAGCAACGGTTCGAGGTGCGCGTGGTGTCCACCGTGTTCTATGATGCCGCCAACGAGAGACTCAAGATCTGAGCCATGACCGTCATCGAACCCCATCCTCGCCCGACGCCGCTACAGCAAGCCGGCATGACCGTGGAGGCCCTGGCAACCCCGGCGCTCTCGATTCTCGAAGTGGCCGACGTGGCTTTGCTGCGTCTGCACAGTCTGGCGGTGCCGGTGGCGCTCGACGCTGCTCTCGGGAAAGCCGGCATATCGCTGACGCCGGATACCGGCTCGGTGACCGGCGAAGAACCGGCTGTGCTGTGCCTGCGCCCCGGGGAATGGCTGATGATCTGCGAGACCACCGACCCGGATGTTTGGGTGGAACGACTCACGCCGCTCCTGGACCCGGATCTGAGCGCACTGCTGAACCTGTCGGACGGCCTCGGAATGTTTCGGCTTTCGGGGCCCGCGGCCCCCTGGCTACTGGCGAAATTCAGCGGCCTGGACTTCCTCGCCGGCCCCTCCAAAGGCCGGCAGGCCACGCGCACCCGGTTTGCGGACATCGGCGTGGTCGTGCACGCCCACCCCGGGAAAGGAGGGGAACGACAGTTCGACCTCGTCTTCGACCGCAGCGTGGCGCCATATCTCTGGGGCCTTCTGAAGGACGCCGCTCCCCACGCCCGCGAACTGACCGAACGACATGGATCCGCCGCATGAACCGCCCGGACTGCGTCCTCACTGCCAGTTGCACCGACGCCGCCGGCACCGCGGCCACCGTGACAGGGTTCCTCGCCGAACGCGGCGTGAAGCTGGTCGGGGCCACCGCCCACCATGTCACGACTGACCTGGAAGATGGCCCCATTATCGAACGGAGCGTAGCCCGGATGGACCACACCATGAACTCCGCTGAACTGGAGCGGCTGGATCATGACGTGGAAAGCGCGGTGCTCAATCGGGCCGTGCGCTGGCACGCGCAGCACCGCGTTTTCGGCAACGGCAGCCGGACCATCGTTCTGCAGCACTGACCACCCCGGCAATAGCCGGAAGCGAGACAGCGCAAACTTATGACGACGATATTCAAGAAGCACGAAAGCTGGTCATCCCGTATCACGTTCCTGCTCGCCGCAATCGGCGCGGCCGTGGGACTGGGCAATATCTGGAAATTTCCGTACATCACCGGTCAGAACGGCGGGGGCGCTTTCGTGCTCGTTTATCTGCTGGCCGTATTTCTGGTGGCCCTGCCGATCCTGATCGCCGAAATCGCCATCGGTCGCTGGGGCAAGCAGAGTCCGCCCAACGCGATGGCCAACGTGGCCGCGGAACAAGGCCTGTCCCGTGGATGGCCTGTCGTCGGCTGGTTCGGCATGCTGGCCGCATACCTGATCGCAACCTACTACGCCGTTATCGCCGGCTGGACCGTAGCCTATATTTTCAAAAACGCCGGTGGTGACTTCACCGGGCTGGATGCGGCGGCTGTAGGCGGGCAGTTTCGCGACTTCATGGCCAGCCCGGGCCAGATGATCCTGTGGCACGGCATTTTCATGGCCATGGCGACGCTGATCCTGGTGCGCGGCCTCCAAAAGGGTATCGAGGCCACGGTCAAAGTGCTGATGCCGGCGCTTTTCGCGCTGTTGCTGGCCATGGTGGCTTATGGCCTTCTGGAAGGCGATATGACCCAGACCCTGCACTTCATGTTCCACTTCGATTTTTCGGCGATCACGGGACGCGTGGTGCTGGTCGCGGTCGGTCAGGCGTTCTTCTCGATCGGGGTCGCCATGGGCCTGATGATGGGATTCGGAGCCTATCTTCCGCGCGACATCTCCATCGCCCGATCCGCGCTTATCATCGCGAGCGCCGATACCGTCGTGGCGATCATCGCGGGTCTGGCCATTTTTCCCATCGTATTCGCCAATGGCCTGGACCCCGCGGAAGGCCCCGGCCTGGTCTTCGTCAGCCTGCCCATCGCCTTCGGCTCCATGACCGGCGGCCTGGTCGTGGGCACGCTGTTTTTCATCCTGCTGTTCTTTGCCGCGATCACTTCGGTGATCGCCGTGGTGGAGCCAATGATCGCGTGGTGGGAAGAGCGCTTTACGATGCGCCGTCCGCTGGCAGCCTTTCTGGTGTGCCTGTCGATTTTCTTCCTTGGCTTCGGGACGATTTTTTCGTTCAACCTGTGGAGTGAATGGCGCCCGTTGGCGTTTTTCGGGCGCTTCGCGGACTTCGGATATTTCGAGATTCTGGAATACGTGACGGCCAACCTGATGATGCCGATCAGCGGGCTGCTGCTGGCGGTGTTCGTCGGCTGGCGCATCCGGCCCGAGGCCATCGCTGGCGAACTCCAGATGCAGCACCCGTGGGCGTTCCGCCTCTGGCACTGGCTGTTGCGTTGGGTGGCGCCAGTGTCGATCGCCTTGATCATCTACTCGGTCATATAGCCCGCTTCTTGCACCACTCGCTGCGGATACCCTGCCCGTTCAGAACTGATCTTCCGCCAGAGCCATCGTGCTCTCCGGTCCGGCCTCGATGGCGGCCAGACAGGCCCGCGCCCGCGGCAGCAGATGTTCACAGTAGAACCGCGCAGTGACGATCTTGGCTTTGAGAAAGCTTTCGTCGCCACCACCGGCCTCCAGGCGCAACGCGGCCCTGAGGGCCGAACGCGCCATCAGCCAGCCCCCGCAGACATAGCCCAGCAGCATCAGGAAATTGACGCTCGCCGCTCCGGCGACGTTTCGATCGGCCCGGGCGCGTTCCAGCAGCCATTCGCGGGCGGCTGACGCGGTCTCAACGCCGTCATGCAGCGCCGCACCGAGGTTGGCGAGGTCGTCGCGTGCACTCAGTTCGTCCGCAGCCGCGGAAATCTCCGACAGCAATTCCTCCAGGACTTCGCCGTTGTTGGCCAGGGTCTTGCGGCCGACCAGGTCATTGGCCTGAATGCCCGTCGTGCCCTCGTAAATGGTGGTGATGCGGGCGTCCCGGTAAAACTGGGCGCTGCCCGTCTCCTCGACGTAGCCCATACCCCCGTGAATCTGGATACCCAGGGACGTGATCTCCTGGGACATTTCGGTCAGCCAGCCTTTCACGATGGGTGTATACAGCTCAACACGGGCGTGGTGTCGCGCCGCTTCATCGGAGCTCTTCGCATGCCGCGTCCG
>JASFKQ010000095.1:0-13262 GCA_050118555.1 Lysobacterales bacterium | reverse complement strand
GCCGTCCCCGTTTGAGTCTGAGACGTCGTCCTGGTCGGAAAGGAACGTGAACCAGTCCTTATCGAGGTGAAAACAATCGACGTCGACCTCGTAGGTCTGGTCCCCGACGCTCCCGGTGAACTTGCCGTGGCTGGACGCCTGGGTGTGGGAGGCTGGGGCCTGCGGTGTGTCCGAGTCCGCATTCGTGGCAGTGGCTTCGTTACCGTTGCCGCAACCGGCCAGCAGAAGGCAACCCACCGCGGCGAATAATATTCTTTGCATTCCGGATTCCTCGAATAGCAGGGTATTGAAGGCATGTTTACCGTAGCATCGCTAACCCGCCAGGAACAAATTTTCGCGGAAATGCCGCAGGGGGGATCCAGGGAAACCAGACGCAGCACGCGCACGTATGCGTACGTCACAACACCGTGATTCCCCGGCGCTGGCGATGTCGCAAGAGTTGTCTATACTCCAGTTGAGGGTTCGCACGGTCAAAAGCTCCGCACTGCCAACCATCGAAGCCGGGCAGCCGATCAGACCGGGTTTGGCGGCATAACTGTGCAAACTGCGCTTGGGTTGGTAGAGGCGGGATTAATTTCCCGGGTACACTGGTTAATACAGAGCCACGGGCCGCACGCGCCTCCAGGCGCGCCAGCGGACCCTAATGGCCAACGTTGGAGTCGAAAGGAGGAGAGTCACACATGCGAATGCCACCCCCGTTATTGATCCTGATCCTGGCCATGGCGCTTCCACTGGCCGCAGCAGCAGACAGCCTGACCCAGATCGTACAGAAGGACCTCGTAACACTGGGGTACGACCCGGGCAACACCAGCGGCGAGGCGAGCACAGCCACGATCGTTGCCATTTCCAAATTCCAGGCGGAGCATGACCTCGAAGTCACGGGAGAGGCGACGCCGCAACTGGCCGGCATCCTCAAGGCGGAGATCAAGAAGCAGGGCAAAGGGGGTTCTCCGGCCGCCGCGCCCCGATCCGCGCCCGTGGCGCAGGCCCCCGCTGCAGCGCCGGCGGCGCCCGCATCCGGCGGGATGACCGCGGCCCAGGCACTCTGTATTCAGCAGAAAGTGCAGGCCAAGCAGGAGGCGGAAAAGAAGAAGCGCGGATTCGGACGGCTGCTGAGCGCGGTGAGCCGAACGGCGTCCCGGTTCGGAGGTGGTGGGCTGGCCGGTGACATCGCGCAGACTACCGGAGATATTTACAGTGCCAACGCCACGGCAGAGGACATCAAGGGCGCCGCGGAGGACCTCGGGTTGACCGAAAGCGACCTGGAGGAGTGCCGAAATGCGCAGTGACATTATCAATCCCAGAGCGGCAACAGCGCGGTGTGCGGCTTTCGTGATTCGCGCACTGGGCCATCGGGCGGCAGTGGCGGCAGCTGTCGGTATTTGCTGTCTTTCGGGCGTAACGTTTACAGGTGAGGCCCGGGCGGACATACCGGCTGTCTGGGTCGTCGGCCAGCAATGGAACGAAGAGCAACCATCAGAACGCTGGTCCAACTTCGTTTCCCACCGCGAGGAGGTGTGCCGCGCCGTCAGTACGGCGAAGGTCCAGTACGAAGGCGCTGCGCGTGCTGAAATCGGCGGAGCGGTTGCCGAAGCGGGATTGCCTTCGCACGTGGTGGACGACGCGATGAACAAGCTGGATCGGGGCGTGAATGAACTGTGCAGCCCCGAGCCGGGGCAGCCGCCGGCCATCTGGTCGACGTTCCTGGTGATCTACATGTCATGCATGATGCGGATGTCTCAGGACGACATGTCGATGGCCATTCTGCTGCCGCCCGGAACCTCCGATGCCTACATGGAAGTCGTGCGGAAGGCGGAACGCGAAGGCATGCGGGTCGACATGAAACGTGACCTGAACAAGGTCACCACGAATGTCGGCAAGGGTACTTCCACCACCCTTGTCGACATGGAGCCCATTCCCGGCACGGAACAGATACAGGGTTACATGACCCAGAAGTACAAGTTCAGCTACTCGATCAGTATGGGCGACCAGATGTTCGGCGACCAGGCTGCACAGGCGCAGGCTGCTTTCGGGAACCTGGCGGAGATGACCAGGGTGACCAGCAGCGGCACCATCTGGGCTGCCCAGGACGCGCCGGGCGACGATATCGTCAAGGCCTTCTACGATAATTTCTCGACCCTGATTGTCAGCGGTCAGGGCGTTGGCTCGGCATATGGCGGGATGATGAAAAACCTGGCGGGCCTGGTGCGGCACGGCATGCCTATGAAGACCGACACCACTGTGCATTCAGCGATGGGTGGGACGGCGCACTCCAAATCCGAGATCAAGTTGATATCGGTCGGAGCGTTGCCTGAAAGCATGTGTGGCGGTTCGATCATCCCGCCGGACTACAAGATTACGGACGTTAGCCAGATGACTGCGGACTCCACTTCCAGCGGCAGCGCACGGCCAGGAACCGGAGCCGGAAACAGCGCAGACATGTCAGCGGCGATGTCCCAGATGAACGAAGCCATGAAGAGTCTCACGCCTGAGCAGCGAGAGATGATGGAGAAAATGGGTATGGGGGGGCTGATACAGGGCAGCGCAGCAGCAGCTCCCGCCAGCGCGGGTGCGGGTGCGGGTGGCGCATCTTCATCTTCGGCCAGCATGACCACGGACAACCTCGTACAGACCGTGCAAAATTATCTGCAGGCTCTGGGCTACGACCCGGGTCCCGCGGACGGCAAGGCGGGGACGCAGACGATGATCGCGATCTCACAGTTCCAGGCCGAAAAAGGCATGAAGGTGACCGGTGAGGTGACACCTCAACTGGCCGGTATCCTGGCTGCCGAGGTGGACGCCCGCCGGTGACCTCCGGCTACGGGAGGTTCGCGCCGGGATGGCGGATGGCCGTTGCGGCCAGCGCCGCCTTTGGCGTTTGCTGCGCCACCGCGGCGGCCGCCCCACCGCAGGAGGCGTACTACGAGTCCGAGCCGAACAACACCCCGGCGGAAGCCAACGCGATTTCCGGGGCCGTCGAAATATACGGCGCCATGCCCGGGAGCGACCAGGACGGTTTCATCTGGACCGTGTCCGACAACGACGCGCGCAAGCGCTGGACTTTCGAGCTCGCCGGCATACCGGGCGCGCTGACCATCGCTGAAGTCGTGCGGGTCCAATACGCCGAGAATGGCGAGGACGTGGAGGGCATCGAGCGCCTGATGAAGATGGGCACGCGCGACGGGCTCACCCACGCAATCGCGAACGACCTGATGTTCGAGCCGGGCGATTACCTGATCGGCATCGCCCACGCGGGCAGCGGCAGGAGCGAGGGTCGGGCCGCGCCGTTCCGGCCACCGGTGGGGGAATTGTCCTTTGGCGATTCCGGTTCCCCCGACCTTGCCGATCCCTCGATCGCCTCGCCGGAAGACGAAGAAGGCGCCTATCGCTTTACGATCAGCGAGGGCTCCCGTCTGCTGGTTAGCAAGAACCCAGGGCCACGAAAGTCGCGCGACAGCGCGCAAAAGATGAAGTCCAACCGCGAATTCGCCACGTTCGAAACGGAAGAGGTGGCCTGGTACGAACTCACGTTTGACGAGCGGGACCTGGATTGGCGCTGGGATCTGAATGCGCAGGTGCCGGTAGGCCGCTTACTCGACGCGACGCTCTACGACGATGCCGGCGGGAAGCTGGCCGAGGCGCATGCCGGAAAGCGCGGAAAGCTGTCCTTCCCGGATCTGTCGCCGCAAGCGAAGAGCTACTTCCTGGAACTCAGGAGCGAGCCGGCGGGACTGGTGCATGCCGTGGCGACCGTCGGTGTGGGGCAGAGGGCTGAGGGCGAGGAAGCCGAGCCCAACGACAAGTGGAACCTGGCGAACCGGGTGGATCTTACGAAACCCATCCGGGGACGGGTGGGCAAGGACGGCGAGTACGACTATTTCCGCTTCGATGTCAGTGAACCACTGGACGACCAGTTCCTGTCTTTACGCCTGGAATCGGCGGAAGCGGGTCCGTCCCTGGATTTGTGTTTGCTGAATGGCGTTGGGGAACGGCTGCAGTGCCGGCGTGGTGAGGGCGCCCTCGAATTGCCGGGCCTGAAGTTGGCGCCGGGCCCCTGGGGACTGATGGTCAGCCGCGGCAAGAAGGGCGCCGTTTACACACTGAGCCTCACGGCGCAGGGCGAGATCGGTGCAGGGGTGGAGGCGGAGCCGAATGATCGCTTCGAGGATGCCAGCGGGGTGCCGGCCAATAACCGGATCAAGGGAAGGATAAGCGGTGACGATACCGACTTCTACGCGTTTCTGGTGACCGAAAAACCCCAGTTGTGGCGATTCCAGGTCATCGGCAAGAATCTGTCCGAAGTCGCTTACCACGACGTCAGCGGCAAGGCAGTGGCAACCGTGAGGCCCAGGCGCGGCGAGAACCGGGCCCGCCTCGATAATCTGTTTCTCCTGCCGGGAAAACACTATCTGAAGGTTCGGGGAACAGGCCAGACCGACTACACGCTGCTCGCACGCCCCCTGGGTCCGCCGGACCCGGACGGCGAGCGGGAACCCAACAACGACGAGTCGACCATGCAGCGGCTGGCCATGGGGCAATCCCGCACGGGCCTGCTGGCGGAGCCCGATGACCGTGACTACTACCGGTTCTTCCTCGGCAACTGGGACCACATCCGCCTGACCATCCGGCCACCACCGGACGGAACCGTGAAACCTTACCTGTATTGGTATGGGAGTACGTTAGGGCAGGGACAACCGCGGGGGGCGGGTGAGCCGCTATCGATCGAGGGCCTGTTCCCGCCGGGGGACTACCGTGTCCGGTTGGACCCGGAACAGACCAGTGACGCCGAGTATCGAGTGAGCCTGGAGCGGTTGCCCCGGTTCAGTTGCCCGTCCGACTGCGAACCCAGTGGCATGGGCGGGTATTTCGGCGTTTCGCCCTTGCCGCCCAGCCTCCACCTGGAGGGCCGGACTGATGACTGGCGGGATTTCGATGCGTGGGCCCTGCCGCGTCGCGAAGAGCCTTACGAGCTGATCGTTCGCGCAACGCAGCCTCCCCGAACGCTGTCCGTTGGAAAGAACCGTTTCGACGCCGAGATCCTCCGTCCGGATGGCGCGACGGGCGCATACCGGGCGACGGTTCCGGCCGGCGCGGAGTACCAGTTGATCGCTCAAGCCACTCCGGGAGGTTACTCGATGCAACTGGAGTTTCCGTCCGGGCCGGCGGCGGTTCCAACAGACGCGAGCTTGCCCGTCGAACTGGGACTTTCATTCGATGCCGATGCCGTGTCGGCCTACCGCTCGCTGGGACAGCGGGTGACCGGCACGCTGGATGTGCGCAACACAGGACAGGCGCCGCTCGATCTCGAAGTCGAAGCGGCCACCAGTGATTATCGCTGGAGGCTCGCAGTCGGTACGAAACACCTTGCCGTTGCCCCCGGCCAGGAAAAAAGCGCTGGGCTCAGCCTGGCCGTCCCGCCCGATGCCTGGGCGAAAAGGCCAGTCCGCATCAGTGCCGCAGTCCGGGACAACCGTGGCGTGGTGGCTGAAACCTGGCGTGACATAACTGTCGACACCGATGCGGAAATCGTCAATCCCGAGTTTGGCTGGTCGGTACCGGATAGCATCCTGGGTGGATTGAACGCTGCCTGGACAAGCCTGGGCGGGGAGTGGTTCGGTGAGCGACCGGCGAGTAACAACCTCGACCTGATCCGGGACGGCCTGGTGTTCGAGGGAATCCGCACGGAATGCTGCGGGTCGGCCTATGGCTGGAAAGACGGAGAGCGACCGGCGTTGACGTTGAAGCTGCCCGGAGATACGCCGGTACCCGTTGCCGGCATGGCCCTGAATTTTTTCGGCACGCCCGAGCAACAGACCAGTGTGCGCAAAGGCGCCCTGTTGCTTTCTGAGGACGGAGAGAACTTCGAAGAGATTCTTAACTTTGAAACACAACCTATTAAAACTGATCAGTATTTTACATTGAATTCAAGCGTGCCTGCGCGTTATGCAAGGGTGCGTTTCGACGAGACCTATTCTGACCGATCGGGCACCAACGGGGTCAAGCTCGGTGAGTGGAAAGTCATCCTCGAGCCGGGATTCGATCTTTCGGAAGGCCGGGGCTTCAATCTCGCCGATCCGGGGCTCGGCGGTCACCTGGTCAGCGATTCCCCTCCCGGATTTTACAGCCCGGTGCAAGTGCTTGAAACAGAGCGCGAGCCAGGCCGCTCGGGCCTCAAGAAGGGCCAGACCCTCGATTACGTGGTCGGATTCAATCACAACCGCGTGGCGCAGATAGAGCGCGTCGAATGGCTAAACGTGAAAAACGTCAATCCGGACTGGACGCTCGCAAAGGTGTCCGTGGCAGTCAGCACCGGCTCGCCGGTTGGCCCATGGCAAACCATCGGCGAGCTGACACCGGGCGTCAGCCAGGAGCCCGCTGTGCTCAATCTCGACCGCCCGGTCTGGGCGCGATTCGTCAAGTACAGCGGCGTACCCAGGGGTGACGGGGGGGTGGTTGCCGCGCCGGGCCAATTGCGGATCTGGGAACGACCCACGGATTCGCAGTACCGAACCGTGCTCGGCGAGTGGGGCTATGCGGAGGGGCGCGGCCCCTATGAACTCGCCAACGGCCTGCCGCCGGAGCCGGAACTGCGGGCCGCAGACAATGACGCGCGTGAACGGGCGGCCGTGCTGCAGCCCGGTGTCATGGCAGAGGGCGAGGTGCAGCTGGCCGCAGTCGAACACTGGTACCGGCTGACGGTGCCCGCCGGGAACAACACCTTGCGGATCAGCCTGGCCGGCACGCCAACCGTGCGCACACGGCTGGAGTTGCAGGACGAAGCCGGCAACGAATTGCCAGTGCACAAAATCGAACGGGAAAGCGTGCCGGGCCTGCATCTGTACGAAGCGGTGGCCGAGGCGGGAAGTACAGTCTGGCTCCGCGTTTTCGAACCGCCGCGTAACGTGGTGTTCTCGTGGGACACCAGCGCCAGTGTGATCCCGTACCTCCCGACCATCTACAACTCGCTCGCGGCCTTCGCGGGGCAGGTGGTTCCGGGCCAGGAGGCCGTCAACCTGGCGCCGTTCGGCCGGCCGCTGCTGCTGCGCGACTGGCACGGGGAACCTTACGTGCTGCAGACCATCCTCAACGATTATCCGCGAAGAGAAAGTTCGAGTGCAGCGGAACAGACCATCGCCAATTCGGCGCGGGCCCTGGCGCCCCTGCCCGGAACCAAGGCCATCGTCGTCATTACCGATGGCATCACCAATCACCACGGGCCGATGTGGAAGGACATGGCCGAAGTGCAACCGCGCGTATTCGGCGTGCATGTCGGCGGCTCGGAAGCCTGGAACATCGACGTGTTCGAGGACTGGGCCAGCGTCAACGGCGGTCATTACAGGCAATTGGTCTATGACGGCGAAATGGAGGTGGCCTTCGACCGCGCTGCGGCGATGATGCGAAGGCCGGCAGACTACAGCCTGAGCGTGGAAACCAGTTACCGCGAAGCGCCGGGACCCGGCCGACTGTTCGTTGTCGCCAACGTAGGCAGTGCGGTCGGCGGTGCCGCGGTGGAACTGATCCTGGACGCATCCGGTTCCATGTTGAAGCGGATGGAGGGCAAACGGCGAATCGCGGTGGCCAAGGAGGTCCTCACCGAGGCCGTGCGCGAACGCATTCCTCCAGGCACGCCGGTGGCGCTGCGCGTGTTTGGCCACAAGGAGCCGGACGCCTGCCGCACGGACCTGGAAATTCCGCTGGCGCCGCTGGATCCGGAAGCCGCCGCGAGGACTCTCGCCGGCATCAATGCGATGAACCTCGCACGCACCCCGATCGCGGATTCGCTGGCGGCCGTCGCCGGGGATCTCGAAGGCACCGGCGGCAAGGGGGCCATCGTGTTGGTGACGGACGGGGAGGAAACCTGTGACGGCGATCCGGCAGCGGTGATCGAGTCACTGCAGAAGAAGGGCCTCGAGGTGAACCTCAACATCGTGGGCTTCGCCATCGGCGATGCCGATCTCGAGCAGACGTTTGAGAACTGGGCCGAACTGGGCGGAGGACGCTATTTTTCTGCACGTAACCAGGAAGGCCTCAGCGAGGCCCTGAACGAGGCCCTGCGGGTGCCATTTGCCGTGTACGACACAGGCGGTAACCCGGTGGCCAACGGGGTCCTGGGTGGAGCACCGCTGGAACTGGAGCAGGGCATCTACCGGGTGGAGATTGCGACGTCCCCCTCGATTTCGCTCGAGCGCGTCGAGGTGCCTGGCGAGCGGGCTGTTACGGTTACGGTCTCGGGGCCGGGTAAGGCGATCGCAGAACCGGGAGAGCCTAAAGTGCCGTCAAGCGGATCCGGGTCTCCCCAGTCCGCATCCCAAGCCGCACGCAAGCCGAGGACCGCTGCTTCGTCTGTGGCGCCCCGGAAGAGCAAGCCGGCCCCCTCAGCGGGCAACGACCTCGTGCGCATGGTCCAGCGCTACCTGTCCCAGCTTGGATATGACCCCGGTCCCGCCGACGGCAAGCCGGGCATGCGAACGATGATCGCAATTTCCGAGTTCCAGGCAGAAAAGGGGATGAAAGTAACGGGCGAGGTGACACCTCAGTTGGCCGGGATACTCGCGGCTGAGGCAGATGCCCGAAAATGAACGACAGTCACTGCATCAGGTCCCACCTGTGGCGTACCGTTCGGTTCGTGGTTTTGGGCGCGGTCCTGACCGGTCTGAGTTTTCCCCTTGCGGCCCATCCGGGTGTTTTCGACCGGACCGAAACCGGCGATGCGGATGCCGGATCTGCACGTTGCCAAGTGAGGTTCCTGGGACGCGGGCAGGCGGGCGAGATCGATGAGGGAACCCGCGCCATCGTCATGGAGCGGCCGGGCGAGTATCAGCGTGAAGTCGTCCAGGCGGCGCTGGATACGCTTCCGCCGCTGGTGTGTTCGGCCGTCCGTCGCGTGGTCTTCGTGGACAAGCCGGGGGAACAGGCCATTGCCTACACGAATGCCGTGTCAGCGATCAACGACGGCAAGCCGGCCGACCTCGTCTATTTCAACAACTGGGCCATGCCCGAACAGCGCCTCCGGCCGGCAATGGTAAAGGTGGAGGGCCGCGACGAAGACGCACAGGCTTCCAATCGAATCGCCGCGATCCATGCAGTCATCCACGAGGCCGCACACGTCGCCGACCACCTGCTGGATTCGCAGCGCGTGAACCGCGGCTGGCTCGGCGAGGACCCCGTAGATGCCGCCTTGTGGCCTGTGGAAGCTCGGCAACTCGCCGCGCAGGCGGCCGACTCCAACCTTCTGAAAAAGGGCTTTCGACAGGAGTGGATCCGATTGCACGAAGCCTTTGTCCAGGCGCACATGGCTCGGGCGTATTACGGCAAAGGGGGTGGTGCGGACCTCAAGGAGGTTCCGAAGATCGGCGACGAGCGCGGAGAAGACGGCAAGCCCAGGCAACTCAAGGACCGCTACGGCCGGCCCGCAACCATCCAGCCCGCGCCGCTCGAACTGGCCGGCGCCGGCTTCATGACGCGCTATGGGGGAACCCAGGCCTCCGAGGACATCGCCGAGATCGTTGCGGGTGTAATGACGCGGCAGTTCCTGGCCGACCATGGCGTAACCGACCCGATTCCGGAACTCGAAGTCGCAATCGATGATCATGCCTGCAAGGCCCTGAACAGCTTGCCGGGCCCCGACATTCCTTCTGAAATCGCGGGGTTCTACGCGAAGCTCGGGTTCCTTCAATCGGTCGGTTTCATCAGCCTGCAGGCGTACGAGCGGTGCGTGGGCCGGCTGAAAATTCCCGGCAGCGGTGAAGGATTTTTCACATTCAAAAGCGGCAGGCTCGAACGTAGCTATTCGGGCAACCCGGGCGGAAGGATCGGGCAGGCCGAAAACAACGGGCCGTTCCTGTTCGAACTGGGGGCCGACGGCACCGTACGGACCCGCGACGAAATGATACCCGTGAGAGTCACCCTGATTCTCGACGTCTCGCCGCCACCCGGAACCTGGGCCAGGCTGAGCGGCGGTTCAGACTACGGTGACCTGAAGGTCGACGATGTTTCATTCCCCAGAGGGGTGTATTTCGTCGGCTTTCGGCACGGCCCCTTCAACAGGCTCGAGATAACGCGCAAGGACGACGGGCGCAAGATCATGGACGTCGGGCAGGGGGTTGCACTGGTTTCCCGCGCCAGCCGCGACCTGATTGAAGGCTCCGTGTTCGTCCAGCGGTATTTCAATTTCGCGGGGGGGATGCTGTCGTCCATCGCCGGCGATGAACCGCCCTCTGAGCCGACTCGTATCACATTCCGGAGGAAACCCTGAGAGGCCCGTTCGCGGGCTCGCTATCAAAGGATTTGCCGGACAACCAAAGCAAGGGAGAGACCACATATGAATTTTGATCCCAGCAAAACCCTCAAGCTCGTAACGGGCGGACTGACGAACCCCCAACAGACCTGGCACGACTACCTGGGCGAGAACCCGCCGTGGCAGAAGACGCTGATTGAACTCACGGCGCCGCTGTTCATTGTCAGCATGGTGCTGAACGTGCTCTTTTCCCACATGGTGGGCAACTTCTCGCCCTATGCCGCGGGCCGCGGCCTGTTCGCCGGGATCTTGGTGGCCCTTGTCGTTGGCGCTATCGGCTTCTTCATTGGCGTGCTGGTTTTCAACTGGCTGGCCGGCGTCTTCCAGGGCAAATCAAACTTTTCGCGCGCGTTTGCCGCGTTTTCGCTGGCCGTGATTCCAGCCTGGCTGGCAGGTATCGTGGGTTCGCTGATCCCCTGGATCGGGCCGCTGATCTCGCTGGCGGGTGTCATCGTCAGCCTGGTCTTCGTTTACAAGATCATTCCGCTGGCGCTCGAGGTGCCCGACCCGAAGCGCGTTATGCATTTCATCGTCTCTTTAATAGTGGTGTTCGTGATCAACCTGGTCATCGGCGGCGTGCTGGGTCTCGGGGGTGGTATGTCCCCGGCGCCGCGCTACCAGAGCAGCGATAGCCACGATGCGGGAAGCGCGGCGCCGGCCTCCGGCATGTTTGGGCAAGTCGGCCGCCAGGCGGCGCTCATGGCCTCGGCCGGGGAAGACACGTACGACCCGCCGGAAGACGGCATGGTGTCGCAGGATCAGGTCGAGTGGATCGGGGACGTGCTGGATAAATCAGCCAAGGCTTATGGCGAGGAAATGGCGCACCTGAAGTCCATCTCCGAAGACCTTGAGAAGAAGGACAACCTTTCGCCTGCCGACATGGCCAAGATGTACCAGGGCATGGGAACCGTGGTCAGCCTGAACAGTATCGAGATGGAGGTGGTGAAAACCGGTGGCGGCAACTGGGCCGAGTACCAGTGGGTCAAGAATCAGTTGCGAGCGGCCCGGATGCAGCGCGGCGAGGGTTCCGAAGCGCTTGCCCACAACTTCGAGCTGGTCGAAAACCTTCCCGAGGAGTTGCAACACAACCTGTAGGCCGGGCCCGCGTCGAGATGGGAAGGCGACGTCGCACCGGCGCCTGGATTGGTGCGGCGAACGGTATCGGAAAGGCGCCTCGAAATCAGGCGCCCATCTCGTTGTCCAGGGCGCTCCGCCACGCCGCGTCGAGGAATTCCTGCGTACGCTCGCTGGCCAGCATGCTGGCGTCTTTCCAGGCTTCGCTCTGCACCATCTCCGCGAAGTCCTGGTACATCAGTGCGGCCTCGTGCTTGTCCTGCGGCACCTCGATGTAGCGGGAATCGTTCCAGTGCTGGCGGTACTCGTAGTCCGCCGTCCGGTCGGTGGGGCGGCGGGTCAGGAAATCGTCCAGCTTGACGACACCGTTTTCGCCCGAAATGCGCAGGTCCATGATCCCGGCGCCTGATTGGAAACCGCAGTTCCAGGTCAGCGTTGAGGCGTCGTCGAACACCAGGACCCCACTACCGCTGACGGCGGCCCGCTTTGGACCTCCGCGCCTCATGTAGGCATTGGCGGAAACCAGCCGGACCCCGGGCGCAAGGAATTCGACCGCGGTCCTCATCGTGTACCAGCCCGCGTCGCCGATGGCGCCGTATGGCTCGAGATCCGGGTTCATCCGGATGTTGTTGGGGTCGGTCAGGCTGAACTGGAACGCCGATGCGACCGACCACGGCCAGCCGACCCGTTCGGGCAAGTGCGCCTTGATCTCCGCCGTGCGCGGGGAATGGACGAAATGGGTGGCGTCCATGAAGCCGACGCCATGCTCCCGGCAAGCCGTCGTGATGCGTCGCAGGGAAGCCAGATCGGCGAGCGGTTTTTCGCCCAGCACATGCTTGCCGTTGCGGGCAGCCGCGATGCAGATCTCTTCTTTTACGGCGGTCGGGGTTGCCACGTAGATGGCGTCCACACTGTCTGAAGCCACCATGTCCGCCCAGGCGTCGAACGCATTCGGCACGTCATGGGCGTCAGCGTATTCGCGGGCCGTTTCCATGCGCCGGCTGGAGACGGCCGCCAATTCCGCGTGATCCGCCTGCTTGATCATCGGCGCCATGGAATTGGCGATACCGCCAGTGCCGACAACCCCCCAGCGGAGGGTCCTTGCAGCCGATCCAGCCGATCCGCCGCCGGAACCTGAAAGAAGGCCGCTGAAAGTCATCGCCAGCGCCCCGGCGCCGGCCGCGCCAATCAACCGGCGGCGGCTCGCGTCCACCGGAACCGGATTCTGTGCTGTTTCCCGGCTATCTGTCATTTTCGTCTCCGACGGTTTGTCCTGGGAACAGCATAGGAAATGGAATCCCGAAAGGCTACCCCGGAGCCCGGCCGCAACCGCCCTGGTTTATACTGGCCCTCTTTTTTGCCGAGGCTCGATTGCCATGAAAGCCCGATTTGCCGCTGTTTGTGCCCTGCTGTTGCCGATGCTTGCATCCACCGTTCTGGCGGAGGACGTCGATCTCGCCGTCATCCACCGCATCAAGGACCAGGCGTTCAACCATTCGAAAGTGATGGACTATCTCAATGACATCGCGGATGAGAACGGTCCCCGGGTGAGCGGTTCCCCCGGGTTCCGGCAGGCTGCGGAGAAGGCTGTGGCGGATTTCCGCGAAGCCGGTGTCGAAAACGCCGGGCTGGAGAGTTGGGGTACCTTCGGCCGTGGTTGGTCCTGGACCCGGATCGCGGTGCAGATGGAACGGCCCCAGGAAACCACGCTCATGGCGATTCCGGCGGACTGGAGTGCCGCCACGGACGGTCCGGTCAGCGGGGCGGTCGTGTTTGCGCCGATGTGGGAGCGGGGAGAGCCGCCGCAGACCGGCGACCTCGTGAAGTGGGCAGAACATATTGAACAGTGGAAGGACCGCTATCGTGGCACGCTCGCGGGGAAGATTGTCAT
>JASFKQ010000094.1:0-13358 GCA_050118555.1 Lysobacterales bacterium | reverse complement strand
GGCAGGCGGCGCTGACCTTTGGCTCCATGGACCCGTCCGCAAAATGCAGCATATCCAGCGCGTCCGGATGCGCCGAGCGGACCGGACGCTGCCGATCCGTCCCGAAATCCGTGTACAGGCAGGCCACGTCGGTGAGCATAACGAACATACCGGCGTCCAGGTCCCGGGCCAGCAGGCCGCTGGCAAGGTCCTTGTCCACCACGGCTTCCACGCCGTGGAGCTTTCCCTCTGCGTCATAGGCCGTGGGAATGCCCCCGCCGCCCGCACAGATCACGACGACCCCGTGTTCGACGAGCAAACGGATGGCATCTATCTCGATGATGGCGCGCGGCTGGGGAGAAGGCACGACCCGGCGGAAATATTCGCCGTCCGGCGCGATCGTCCAGCTCTTCTCGGCGCGCAGGCGTTCGGCTTCCCGGCGGCCGTACACCGGTCCCACAGGTTTGCTGGGGCGGTCGAAGGCCGGGTCCGCGGGATCCACGAGGGTCTGGGTGAGTATAGTGACAATATGGTCGCTCTCGGGGATCACGTTGCCGAGTTCCTGCTCGATCATGTAACCGATCATGCCGACCGTTTCGGCCCCGAGGATGTCCAGCGGAAACGGATGCACGGTCGAGTAAGCCGCGTCCATCAGGGCCAAAAGCCCCACTTGCGGCCCGTTACCGTGCGCGATAACGAGTTCGTGCTCCGCGTGCACGGCTGCGAGTTGCGTCGCGGCGACCCGGATATTCTCGCGCTGGTTTTCGGCGCTGAGCTCCTGTCCGCGCTGCAACAGGGCATTGCCGCCGAGGGCAACGACCACTCTCATTTCACGCAGCCTCCTTCACGGTCCTCGCGCTCCCTCAACCGCCCAGTGTGGCCACCAGCAACGCCTTGATGGAATGCACACGGTTCTCCGCCTGGTCGAACTGGATACCGGCCGTGGATTCGAAGACGTCGTCAGTGACCTCCATCGCCTCCAGTCCGTATTGCTCGTGGACCTGGCGCGCGACCTCCGTCTCGAGGTCGTGAAACGCCGGCAGGCAGTGCATGAACTTGACCCGCTGGTTGCCGCTGGCCTCCATCAGCGCCGCGTTGACCTGGTAGTCCCTGAGGAGGCGAATCCGGTCTCCCCACACCTCGGGGGGCTCGCCCATCGAGACCCAGACGTCGGTATGGATGAAGTCCACCCCGCGCACGCCTTCGCGTGGATCCTCGGTAAGCATCAGTCTGCCCTTGTACTTCTGCTCCAGTTCGCGCGCGTAGCCGAGGTGCTTTTCGTCCGGCCAAAGTTCCCGCGGGGCCGCGATGCGAACATTCATGCCCATGAGGCAACCGGCGACCAGCAGGGAATTTCCCATGTTGGAGCGTGCGTCTCCCACATAGCAGTACGATATTTCATGCCAGGGCTTCGGAGCATGCTCGCGCATAGTCATCAGGTCGGCGGCCATCTGTGTGGGATGAAACTCATCCGTGAGGCCATTGAACACGGGCACTCCCGCATAGCGAGCCAGTTCTTCCGCCACGTGCTGGGAATAGCCGCGGTACTCGATGGCGTGATACATCCTGCCCAGGACGCGCGCCGTGTCCTTGATGGACTCCTTCTTGCCAATGTGCGAGCCCGCGGGATCGAGGTAGGTGACGTTGGCGCCCTGGTCGTAGGCTGCAATCTCGAAGGCGCAGCGCGTTCGAGTCGAAGACTTCTCGAAGATCAGGGCGATGTTCTTGCCTTTCAGGCATTGAACTTCGTATCCGCCGTACTTCGCCCTCTTCAAATCCCGGGCCAGGTTGAGGATGTAGTTGAGGTCACGCTTCGAGAAGTCCAGGAGGCTGAGAAAGCTCCGATTCTTCAGGTTGTACGGCATGCGAACGGTTCCTCCGGATTGTGCAATTCATTATAGGGCGGGCGGCGTGGCCGCGACCTGTTCTGGCTCAAGGAACTCGCATGCGGTCGGACGGGTTGCCCGCGGATATGCGTAGGATTTCGCTGGATTGCCTGGACCAGGGATCTCCCGATCCTGGAGAACGCCGGATACCCGCAGGTATCCGGCGAGGGGAACAGACCTGGTGAAGCTTATTTCTTCTTGGCGGCGGCCTTCTTTTTCGCCGGTGCCTTTCTTACGGCAGTCTTTTTCCTGGCGGGTGCCTTTTTCGCAGCGGCCTTCTTCTTCGCAGGCGCCTTCGCGGCCACGGCTTTCTTCTTCGGTGCGGCTTTCTTTTTCGCAGGCGCCTTCGCGGCTACGGCCTTCTTCTTCGGTGCGGCTTTCTTCCTGGCCGGCGGCTTCTTGCTTGCTGCTGGTTTGGCCTTCTTGGCGGGTTTCTTCGCTGCCATCTCTCCTGCTCCTCCGTCTCCTGGACGATGTCGGAAAACCGTGATTGGTTTTCACTATGACTATTTATATGCCTGAACCCGACAAAAAGGAACACTCGCGTGAGCATACGGTCTTGCAGTTTGACAAATTTCGCCGCACGAACCATTCAAATTTGCCCGGATCCGGCGTATCATTGCCGGCCTGCGGATAGGTGACGGGGCCGTAGCTCAGCTGGGAGAGCGTCGCGTTCGCAATGCGAAGGTCGGGAGTTCGATCCTCCTCGGCTCCACCAATCCGCCTCTTCTTCCCGGCGCGTGGATACCCCGCCGTCGGCCTGCACCCTGAATGACTCCATGACTGTCTGCGCTGGCGTTCACTTGGGTGGCGCGTGGCTAACCCATGCTGGAGTCAAGGCCGCCTTGACCCTACAATGCCACGGTATCCCGCTTGCCGATGACCGCGCTGAACCATGCCCACCGAACGTACCCTGACACCGGACGAACTGCTCGAACTTCGCCAGCGGCTCGATGAAATCGACGATGGCATCATCGACCTGATTGCGGAACGCCAGTCGATCGTCACGACGATCGGCGACCACAAGCTCAGGACGGGTATTCCGCTGCGGCATTACGAGCGCGAGCGCGAGGTGATCGACCGCGGGACGCAGCGGGCGGAATCCAGGGGCCTTTCGGGCCGCCTGGCAAGGGATATCCTGGAAACGCTGATCCACCATTCCCTTGGCAAGCAGGAAGTCAACCAGCTGGTTCATTCCGGGCACGGCCAGGGCAAGCGGGCACTCGTGATCGGTGGCCTTGGCCGCATGGGCGAGTGGATGGCCCGTTATCTGGACATGGTGGGCTATTTCGTCGATGTCGCTGATCCGGCAGAAAAGGACGCGCCCTTCGACCGGGTGGACGACTGGGAGAGTTGCATCGACGATTACGACATGGTCGTCGTCGCCGTGCCGCTCAGACCTTCAAACGCCATCCTGCACCGGCTGGCGGAACTGAAGCCGCGCGGTCTGGTTTTCGACATCGGCTCTCTGAAGAGCCCGATGCGCAGCGGGCTCCAGGCGCTGTCGGACGCGCATTGCCGGGTCTGTTCAGTGCACCCGATGTTCGGTCCCAACGAAATCGGTCTCTCCGGGCGCCACATCCTGTTCGTTGACGTCGGCAACGCGGAAGCTCTGGCGGAGGCGCGTGCGCTGTTCGCGCATACCGCTGCCGAATGCGTGGACCTCAGCCTCGAGGAGCACGA
The DNA here is from genome assembly GCA_050118555.1 of Lysobacterales bacterium. Classification (GTDB taxonomy): domain Bacteria; phylum Pseudomonadota; class Gammaproteobacteria; order Xanthomonadales; family SZUA-36; genus CALKKN01. Next base: position 9,810 of record JASFKQ010000094.1, on the reverse strand, counting down.
CGAGGTCATGGCGTGGGTGCTGGGGCTTTCACACCTGTTGAACATCGCGTTTGCCAGCGCCCTGGCGGAAAGCGGGGAAGCCGTGCCGTTGTTGCGGCGTATTTCGAGCAGTACCTTCAACGCGCAGCTCAAGGTTGCCGCGCAAGTCGTTTCGGAAAACCCGCACCTGTACTACGAGATTCAGCAGGGCAACACGATGACGGGGCAGGTGGTGGACCACTTCCGGCGCGTCTTCGAGGCGCTGGCGAAGGCCGTGCGTGTCGGTGACGAAATTTCGTGGACGCGGGCCATGGAAGAGGCCAATCGCCGTATCAGCGCCACGCCGAGGGAAGGGTAGGGGCCGTTCCTGCCATGCGGTCGCAACTCAGCCCTTGAGTTTCGCCAGGGTGTTCATCACCGAACTCGCGAGCCGACCGTAGGGGGGCGCCAGGAATTTCATCGCGCTGAATTTCGCCTGGTAGAACACAGGACGCAGTTTCGAGAACGTGGTGAACCCTTCGTACGCGTGATAGTGCCCCATGCCGCTCGCGCCCACGCCGCCGAAGGGCAGATCGTGCTGCCCCACGTGGAACAATGCGTCGTTCACGGTGACGCCACCGGACATGATCCGATCGATGTACAGGTCCTGCAATTCCCTGTTTTCGGTAAACGGGTAAATCGCCAGGGGCCGGTCACCGCTGTTGACGTGGTTGATGACTTCTTGTGGCTCCCGGTAGGTCAGCACCATCAGGATCGGTCCGAAGGTTTCGCGCTTGCGGATCGTCATGTCCTCCGAGGTGTCCAGCACCAGGCACAACGGAAACTTGCGCGCCGCAGGATCGGGCTCCTGATCGCCGCAGAGGTTTACCACGGTCGCCCCCTTGCCGCGCGCGTCGTCCAGTGTCGCCTGCAGCCGGTGGAACGACCGGTCGTCGATAATCGACGTGTAATCGTCGCTCTGGATGTCGGGGCAATGCTTCCGGACATACGCGCCGGCCTGCTCGACGAACTGCGCTGTGCAGCTTTCATGCACGAACACGTAATCCACATTCGTGCAGATTTGCCCCGCGTTGAACTGTTTGACGAACATGATGCGTTCCACTGCCTTGGCCAGCGGATACTCCGGATCGATGATGGCCGGGCATTTGCCGCCCAGTTCGAGAACCACCGGTGTCAGGTTCCTGGCCGCTGACGCCATCACGGCGCGGCCGGTCTGGCCCGAGCCGGTGAAGAGAATCAGGTCGAAAGGCAGTTTCGAGAATTCGACTCCGACGTTGCCGGTTTCCTCGAACCAGGCGAGCTTCTCCACGGGGAAATAGCGTGGCGACATGTCCTTGAGCAGCCGGGACAGAGCGATCGAGTTTTCGGACATCTTCACCATGGCGCGGTTGCCGGCGGCAAAGGCGTAAGTCAGCGGAACGAACGAGAGATTAACCGGGAAATTCCACGGAACGATGATGCCGACGACGCCCAGCGGTTGGGGTATCACGCGATTTTTCGCCCCGGGGTAAAGCATCGTGTCGACCCGGCGGCGTTGCGGCTTCATCCACCGTTTCAGGTGCTTCAGGACGTCGTTGATGCCGTCTGCCACGGTAATGAGTTCCGCGAACAGGCTCTCATGCCGAGAGCGGTTGCCGTAGTCTTCGCTGATCGCCTGAATGATCTCGTCCCGGTTCTCGCTGAGCATCCGCTTGAGTGTTTGAAGGTCCTGCCGGCGCTGGCGGTAGTCCGGAGTCGGCCCCGCCAGGCAGGCCTGCTTCTGCCGCTCCAGAAATGTTTCGAGCATGGCGGCCGCTTCCGGGTTACCGGCAGCGGACGGGTCCGTCGTGGAGGTGGCACAAGGGGCTTGAATGGCCTGGTTCATGGGTATGGTCCGCGCTGGGTGCAACCGAAAGTGCTTGCATCTGTCTTACATTCTATCTGATGTGGGTCTCTGATTAAGGATTTGCCCGTTTATGCTCGTGTCTCCGCGTGGCACCATCAACTGACCGGCCGGCGATTCAACCAGGAGCAGGTGATCATGCAATTAACACCCGGAAAACCGCTGACCCCGGCGCTGCTGTTCCAACGATGCGACCCGGCAACGTTGACGTTCGACAGCACGGAGGATCTCGAGGCGCTTCATGAAATTCCCGGGCAGGATCGGGCCCTGGAAGCGATCCAGCTCGCGACCGAGATGGAAGTGGACGGTCACAACGTCTACGCCCTTGGCCGTCCCGGAAGCGGCCGTCACATGTTCATCCGCCAGTTCCTGAAGAGCCGGGCCGCCGAACGCCCGGTTCCGACCGACTGGTGCTACGTCTACAATTTCGATGACCCGCGCCAGCCGCGAGCCCTGTCGCTGCCTCCGGGCCGCAGCAGGGAGCTGAAGAGCGACGTGGAGCAGGTGGTTGCCGACGCGCAAACAGCCCTGCCGGCAGCCTTTGAAAGCGAGGACTTCCAGTCCCAACGGGAGTCGATCGCCGAAGAATTCAAGGAAGCGCAGGAGCAGGCATTCAGCGAGGTCGAGGAGGAGGCGGGCAAGCACGACATTGGCGTCATCCAGACGCCGACCGGCATCGCATTCATCCCCATGCGCGATGGAGAGGCGCTCGGCAGCGAGGACTTCAAGAAACTCCCGGAAGACGAACAGCAGAAGTTCCACGACGAGATCACCCGCCTGACCCGGCGCCTGCAGCAGGTCATGCGCTCGACACCGAAACGCGCTCGTGAAATGCGCCAGAAAGTCCGCACGCTCGAACGGGAAGTCGCGAGCATGGCGGTAACCGGATTGGTCGATGATCTGGTGCAGAAATATGAGCACATCCCGGTCGTGGTCGATCACCTGCACAAAATGCAGAACGACATCGTTGAAAACGTGGGCCTGTTCCTGCGGCAGCCCGAAGGTCAGCAGGGTGGGCCTATGCCTCTGCAGCAGATGGCGGAGTCCCGTGAGTCCGCAGTCATGCGGCGGTACGCCATCAACGTGCTGGTCGAGCGCGATCCCGAAAACGGGGCCCCGGTGGTATTCGAGGACAAGCCCAGCTTTGCGGACCTGATCGGGCGCATCGAGCACGAATCGGAATTCGGATCGCTGGTGACCAATTTCACGCTGATCCGGGCAGGCGCCCTACACAGGGCAAACGGCGGCTACCTGGTGCTGGATGCGGAAAAACTCTTTCGCTATCCGCAAGCCTGGGATGGGCTCAAGCGTGCGCTGAAGTCCCGCGAATTGCGCATCCGGTCGGTCGCGGACGATATCGGCTTGCTCAGCACGGTATCCCTCGAGCCAGAACCGATTCCCCTGGACCTCAAGGTCATACTGATCGGCGAACGGAGGTGGTACTACCTGCTCGAGCAGTACGATCCGGAATTCCCCGAACTGTTCAAGATCGCGGCGGACTTCGAGGACCAGATGCCGCGCAATGCCCAGAACGTGGAGAACCTGTCCCGTTGGTTGGCGACAACGATCCGTGCAGAGAAGCTCAAACACCTGGACCGGCAGGCCGTTGCGCGTCTGATGGAGGACAGCGCTCGACACGCGGGCGACAGCGAACGCCTTTCATCGGATATGCGCCGGGCCGGCGATATTGTCCGCGAGGCGCATTACTGGGCGGGCCGCGCTGAAAAAAAACTGATCGGCGCCGCGGAAATCCAGAAAGCCATCGATGGCCGGATTCGGCGCGCCAGCCGCTACCGCGACCTGATGCAGGAGGAAATGCTGCGCGACACGTTTGTCGTGGCAACCAGTGGCGCCGAAGCCGGTCAGGTCAACGGTCTGGCGGTGATGCAGTTGGGCGAACTGGCCTTTGGGCGGCCGCAGCGCATCACGGCGACAGTCAGCCTGGGCTCGGGTGAGGTGGTCGACATCGAGCGCGAAGTCAAGCTCGGTGGGCCGCTGCACTCCAAGGGCGTGTTGATTCTTTCAGGTTTCCTGGCCTCGCACTACCTCACCGACCAGCCGCTGTCCCTGTCGGCTAGCCTGGTGTTCGAACAGTCCTATGGCGGTGTGGACGGCGACAGCGCCTCCGCGGCCGAGCTCTGCGTGCTTGCATCCGCCATATCCGGCCTGCCTTTGAAACAGTCGCTGGCGATCACCGGTTCCGTGGATCAACATGGCCGCGTGCAGGCGATTGGAGGCGTCAACGAAAAGATCGAAGGCTACTTTGAACTGTGCCAGCGGCGTGGGCTGACCGGTGAGCAGGGTGTCCTGATTCCCGCGGCGAACGTCAAACACCTGATGCTCAAAAAGGAGGTGATCGAAGCCGCCGAAGCGGGCAAGTTCTCCGTGTACCCGGTGGCCCACGTGGACCAGGCGCTGGAATTGCTAACGGGTTTGCCCGCCGGAGAGCGCGATGCCGAGGGCGTATTCCCGGAGGGCAGCGTCAATCGGGCAATCTGCGACCGGCTGGTGTCCCTGGCGGAGCAGCGCAAGTCATTCGCGAACAGGCAATCAGGCGACGGGGAAGCGGATACGGATGGGGAGAACGGCGATGCAGGCGACGGTGCCTGAGCGAACGCCGCGCCGCATCGCGGTGATCATCGGAGCCGGAGGCTCCGGCCGCAGCATGCTGGACCTGTTGCCGCCCCTGCTGCTGCGCGATCGCAGGGTGGAAATGCAGGGCATTTTCCTGGAGGAAGCGGAAATACAGCACGCAGCCGAGTTGCCCTTCGTGCAGGAGCTTTGCCGCGTGACGTTCAGCGTTCGCGAGTTCAACAGCGATCAGTTCGAACGCGCCCTGGCGCTGCGGATGCGCTCGGCCCAAAGGGCCCTGGCGTTGCTGGCGCGAAGGGCCGGGGTCGTACACACGTTCCGTAACGTCAGGGGATCGGCCATAAAGCTGTTGCTGGAAGCCGCGACTTCTGCTGACATTCTGGTGTTCGAGCCTGCGCGCAGGATGTCGGGCCCGGCACCGCGCATGGGCCCGGAAAATCGCAACCGCATTGCTGTTGCCGTATCGGATGTGCAAAGTGGTCGCATGGCCCTGTCGGCGGCCCTGCACCTGGCTGAACATCGGGCGGATCGCCTGTCCGTTCTGCTGGCGCCGGGGCTGGCTGACAATCCGGCGGCCCTGACTGCCCTTTTCCCCAGCTTGCGCAGCCGCCCAGGCCGCATCGTGGCCATACCGGGTGCCTCTTTGGACGATCTTGTCGCAGCAGCGCGGGTCGTGGGGGCGGGCTTGCTGGTCATCGCCGCGACGGACGAAGTGATGGCGCCAGCCGGGCTGCATAAACTCCGTCAAAAACTGCGCTGCCCGATCTGCCTCGTGCGCCAGTGGGACCAGAACAACCACGAAGATGTGGCCTGAAGCCAGGCGCGTTGCCATTCAACAAAACAATGGGGGCCGTCACCGGCCCCCATTTCGCATCTTTCCAGACGGCTCGTTCAGAAGCGGAAGCCGATGTTTGCGCCGTATACAAAGGGATCGATCTTGATCGTTCCCGGCAGTTCTTCGCCATCCAGCTTGGCCTTGGTGTCGATGTCGATCCAGCGGGCGCTGAGGTTCAGGAACCACTGCTCGTTCAGCATGATGTCCGCACCCACTTCCCCGGCGAGGCCCCAACTGTCATCGAGGTTGAGATTGACCCCTTGCAGGGCGCCGGTGGTGTTTTCACTGAAGAAGTAGGTGTAATTAACGCCGAAACCGACGTACGGCTGGAAGGTCGAGGCGGGGGCAAAGTGGTATTGCAGGCTGACCGTCGGCGGCAGGTGCTTGGTCGAGCCCACCTTCGGTCCGTCGACAAGGTAGATATCGTGCTCGAAGGGGTAGGCGGCCAGCACCTCGACCCCCCAATTGGCGGTCATCATGTAGGTGAAGTTGAACGTCACGCTGGTGGCGGAGTCAACTGAAACGACGTCGTGATTGTTCGACTTGGGATCCACGTTGGTTACACCCGCGCGGATCAGCCAGTCGCCCTGGTCCATCGCCATGCCCGTGTTGACTACCGTTGCCCCAAGCATGACAGCTGCGCAGAGAATGGTCCTGGTTTTCATGTGCTCACACTCCTGGGTTATCTATCTTAATTTTTCAAAAATCGGGCATCATATATATGCGAATTTGTCGAAACATTGACCTGTGTCAGGAATCGGGAAAGCCGGGAAAGCGAGGCATCCTGCGACGCTTGCCGTGCTTCTAAAGACCGCTTTTTCGAACCCGGGCAGGCGCCCGGCGCGGTGGCACGGCGCCGTCGTCCGGGATTCGGGTGCAATGTCTGAGGTAAAGTTGTACGCTGTCGCCCTCGACGGCTTGTCCCGTAGAGTTTCCCAGGAAAAATAGCAAGCAACGGACCCACCTCATGAACACTTCGATAGTTATGACCGTCGTCGCCGACGACCACCCCGGCATCGTCGAGGAACTCTCAGATGTGCTGGCCACGCACAATGGCAACTGGGCCGAGAGCAGTATGATGTCGCTGGCCGGCAAGTTCGCCGGCATTTTGCTCGCCGAGGTGCCCGAAGAGCGCGTGGACTCTTTCCTGCGCGTGCTGGATTCGCTGGAAGTAGGCGGTATGCAGATCGTCGCCCAGCGTTCGGAAACCCCGGTGCGCCCCGAGTCCATGCGCGAGTACTCGATCGAACTGGTCGGTCAGGACCGACCAGGGATCGTGCACGAAATCACCGGGGTCCTGGCACGCTTCGGTATCAACGTGCAGGAGCTGGAAACCACGGTGCAAAGCGCATCCATGTCGGGCGAGTCCCTGTTTGTGGCGCAGGCCCGGATTCTGGTTCCGGCGGACGTGCCCCTGGACAAATTGCGCGACGAGATGGAAGAGCTCGCCAACGAGCTCATGGTCGATCTGCAGCTGGAAGAGTGACGTGCGGCCTACCCTGAACGTCCTCAGCGAGGAACTGATCGTCCGTATCCTCGATGAAGCCAAACGGATCATGGCCGAGAAGGGCATGGAGATCCGGGGTGAAGTCATGCGCCGGCGATTGCTGGACCACGGCCTGAAGGCGGACGCGAACGGCAAACGAATCCGTTTTCCCCGCGATGTCGTGGAGAAAGCCATCGAGACCGCACCTTCCAGTTTCACGCTGTTTGACCGGGACGGTGTCCCACACTGCGAACTGGGCGGCTGGAACGTGAATTTCGTACCGGGTTCCAGCGGGTTGAAGATCCTGGACCACAGGACCGGCAAGACCCGTCTCGCCAATTCCACTGATTTCGTGGAATACGTACGCCTGGCGGACGGCCTCGAGCATATTGGCTATCTGGCGACGGCATTTTCCACCAACCGGGATATCGAACCGCAGGTCTCGGATGCCTGGCGCCTGTACATGTCCCTGGTGAACTCCAAGCGCCCGGTGGCGTCAGGCGCCTTCAGCGAACACGGCATCCCCAGGCTGGTCAGCCTGTTGCGCATGTTCCGCGACAGCGATGAGGACCTGGCCGCGCGCCCCATGTCTGTGTTCACGATCACCGCTACCGGCAATTTCCGCTTCGGTGAAGACTCCTGCCAGAACCTGCTCGACTGCGTGGATGCCGGAATACCGGTCGAAATCGTTCCCGTGACCCTGATGGGTCTGATCGCGCCGGTGACGCTTGTCGGCGCGCTCGTGTTCCACTGCGTCGACGTGCTGACCGGCCTGACCATGGCCCAGCTCATACGCCCGGGGCACCCGGTACTGTTCGGCGGGGCGCCGGCCACGTTCCACATGAAGGCGGCCAGCTCACCCATGGCGGCCATCGAGGCACAGCATCTGGACGTCGCCTATGTCGCAATCGCGAAGTACCTGGGGCTGCCCTCCCAGGCGTACATGGCCCTGAGCGACGGCAAGGAACTGGACGCCCAGGCGGGCGGCGAGTCCTTTGGCAGCGCGTTGCTGGCTGCGCTGGCCGGTGTCAATTCGGTGGCCGGCCCCGGAATGCTAGATTTTGTGCTGACGTTCAGTTTGCCCAAGCTCGTATTCGACAACGAGGTGTGCGGCCAGGCATTGCATTTCTGCCGCGAAATCCGCGTATTGGACGATCTTCCCAGCGACGCGCTGGTAGACCACCTGATGGACGAAGGCCACCTGATCACGGCGCCTCAAACACTGGAATACTGGCCCTCCGAGCTGTACCTGACCGACCCCGTGATCGACCGGACGACTCGCGACACGGCGCAGGACAGCGCGGGCCCGGACCTGGTCACCCGCGCCTGCGAGCAGGTCGAGCGCAGGCTGGCCGCCTACGAGCCTTTCGAAACCGATGCGGCCGTGGACCAGGCCATGCGCGAAGTGATCCTCTCCGGCCTGGAATCCCAGGATACGCTGCCGGACCTGCCGCCACCCCCGGAAGGCGGTGTGCCCGAATCCGGTAGCCGCCGCCGCAGCGGACGCCGGCGGCGGCGTGGGGGTTAGGGGGCGCGTTCCGGCTTTTTTGGAACGCAAAGGACGCAAAGAGCGCAGAAGACGCAGAATATGTAATATATCAGAATAGAATCAGCCTATTATATGAAATCCTGAATTGCGTCGAAATTGCACGATTCGAACCGCCAGTAAACGATAGCAGCACAGAAATACCCGAATAGCTTTACGTCATTAGCGCTCTTTGCGTCCTTTGCGTTCCTCTTTTCCGCAGCCCGATCACAAGTGCCGCTGGATTTCTTCCTGGACCTTGACCCGGGACTTGATGCGGGCGCAGACCAGGAAGGAACCGACGAGCTTGCGATGCAGGAAGATGGTTTCCGGGGGCGGCGCCTGGAACTCGCCAGCGCTGTGGAAGAGCAGTTCGATGCCGGCGTCCCGTGCGCGGGTGACGAGATTCGATGCCGCGAAGTCGTAGACACCCTTTTGGCGGATGGGCTCACAAGCCAGGTGGATGACCCTTAGCACGCGCTGCGCGTGTTCCGGGCTGTCGCCGGGGCGCAGGTAGCCAATGCGTTCGGCGTAGCGGCGCGTGGCGCCCTCGTCGCCGGCGATCAGGGCGCGGCATATGCGGGCGTACTGCTCGGTGAACGGCTTGGAGAACCGCGCCGTGGAGCCGAAATCCAGCAGGCCGATCCGGCCTTCAGCGGCCCGATACCGGTAGTTGGCGAAATTGGGATCGGTCTGCATGGTGCGGAACTCGAACAGTTCACGGAACAGCAGCCGCTGCAACAGGGTCCCGAAGCGGTCCCGGTCGGCCTGGCTGACACCGTCACGCCCCAGGGACTCGATCGGTTCGCCTTCCACATAGTCCATCGCCAGGATCCGTTTGGTAGTCAGGTCGGCGTGCGCGCGCGGCACCACGAAGCGCTGTTCGTCCTTCACCAGCTGCCGGTAGGTTTCCAGGTTGTGTGCTTCAACCAGGTAATCGGCTTCTTCTTTGAGTTGGCGTTTGACTTCCGCGGTGATGGCACTGATATCGAGTTCCATGGGCAGTACCCGGGCCATCTTCAGGAACATGGCCAGGTTGTCCACGTCGCTGTTGATACTCTTGGCCACGCCCGGGTACTGGATTTTCAACGCAAGTTCCCGGCCGTCCCTGGTCACTGCGCGGTGCACCTGGCCGATCGACGCCGCGGCCACGGGCTCGTAGTCGAAGGATTCGAAGCGGGCCTCCCAGCCTTTGCCGTACTCCCGGCCGAGCACGCCGCGCAGCTGGCGGCGCGGCATGCGGTTGGCCGAATCGCGCAACTTCGCGAGCGCGTCGGCGAACTCCCGCGGCAGGATGTCGGCAGTCTCCATGGACAGCATCTGTCCCATCTTCATCGCCGCCCCGCGCATGCCGGCGAGCCGCTGCGCGAGCTTGTCGGCGTTGGCGGCGGTCAGAAAAATATTGACGGCATCGTCTGGCGTGACCCGGGCGAGCCGTCGAGCGCCTTCGGCCAATCCGCCGATGGCGAGCTCGCCGGCGGTGAAGCCGAGGCGGACCAGGCGTCCGATTC
>JASFKQ010000093.1:0-13637 GCA_050118555.1 Lysobacterales bacterium | reverse complement strand
TGCGGGTAAGTGCGGAGGGTGGCTTTGGCGGTTCCGTCCTCTGGCGCCCCATTCATCCCTGCATCGAGAACGACGTGGATCAAGGAATCCATGACTTAATCTTATACCGGAATCCGTGTTCTGCCTAGCGCTCCGTGGGAGCGGCAGTGGACGTTGGGCCGTGGCGTCATCAGGCTCTCGCTTCCTGGCGCCGGTACAGGCGCCTTCGTTCATTGGAGGATCCGATGCCCAGCGACTCGCGGTACTTGGCCACTGTCCGCCGCGCGACGATGATGCCCGTTTCGCGCAGAAGCCCGGCGAGTTCCTGGTCGCTGAGGGGGCTCTCACGGGCCTCTTTCTGAAGCAACAGCTGCAGGCGGGCCTTGACCGCCGTGGCGCTGACGCTGCCGCCGTGCTCGGTCCGCACGTGGCTGGAAAAGAAATACTTGAGTTCGTACAGTCCCCGTGGCGTGAGCATGTACTTGCGCGTGGTTGCGCGGGACACCGTGGACTCGTGGACTCCGATCGCTTCGGCGATGTCCTTGAGCACCAGTGGCTTCATGTTCATCTCGCCGTGTTCCAGGAACTCGTGCTGCATATCGACAATGCTCTGTGATACTTTGATCAGCGTCTGATTGCGAAGTTCCAGGCTGGACATCAGCCAGCGCGCTTCCTGCAGGCGACCCTTCAGGTAATCCGCGTCTTTCCCGCCCGATTTGCGCAGCAGGTCTATGTAGTAGCGATTGAGCCTCAGACCGGGTTCGTTTTCGGGGTTGAGCGTGACCCGCCATTCGTCGTCCAGACGGGTGACGTAGACGTCGGGGACCAGGTATTCATCGCGGCGATTGTCGTAGCGCGCACCCGGTCTGGGATCCTGGGACTGGATCAGTTCCAGGGCAGCCTCCAGCAGTTCCGGGTTGGCCCCGGTCCGTTTCCTCAGTTCGTCCAGCTCGTAGTTGGCGACCAGATCGAGATAGTCGCGGGCAATGCGCAATGCGAGATCGCGGCCGCGGGTGTCGGAGGGCAAGACCGAGAGCTGGACACGTATGCACTCGGCAGGATCGCGCGTGGCGACACCAACCGGTTCCATGCGCTGCACCCGGTGCAGCACCGCCAGAATTTCATCCTCGTTGACCAGCAGTTCCGGCGCCAGGCTCGCCCGGACTTCTTCCAGGCTCTCCTGCAGGAAGCCATCCTCGTCCAGGCCGTAGACAATGGCCTGCGCGATGGCGGCGTCCACGTCGCTGAAATGCGACAGGTTGATCTGCCACAGCAGGTGTTCGCGCAGCGAGTCGGCGCTGACGTCGGCGATCTGTTGTTCGGGCTGGAAGCCGTCGAAGGATCCCCCTTCGCTCCATTGTTCGTTGCCGAAATTTTCCAGTTCCCAGTCGGAGTAGCTCTCGTCGGGCGCCGCCTCGTCCCCGGAGGATGTCTCGGAGGTTTCGGGCGCCGTTTCCGCCGCGCCGCCGTCGCCCTCGACCCGCTCGAGGATGGGGTTGGCGTCGAGCACTTCCTGCACGTACTCGCGCAGTTCGATGCGGTTCAGCTGCAGCAGCCGGATCGCCTGCTGCAGCTGCGGTGACAGCGCGAGTTTCTGGCTGAGCCTGAGTTGGAGTGAGGGTTCGGCCATGTTTGAATCAGAGCTTGAAGTTCGTGCCCAGGTACACTTTTCTTACTTCGTCATTCTCGATGATGGTTTCAGGATTGCCTTCGGCCAGCACCTGTCCGTTATTAAGAATATACGCATGGTCGCAGATTCCCAACGTCTCGCGCACGTTGTGGTCGGTGATCAGGACCCCTATCCCGAGCTGGGTCAGGTGTTCGACGATCTTCTGGATTTCGATCACCGAGATGGGATCCACGCCGGCGAAGGGCTCGTCGAGCAGCATGTAGCGCGGCGCCGCCGCCAGCGCCCGGGCGATCTCGACGCGGCGCCGTTCCCCCCCTGAAAGGCTCACTCCTTTCTGGCGCGCCAGGTGCGCGATGCCGAGGTCTTCCAGCAGTTGCTGCTGGCGTTCCAGCCGATCCTCCCGGTTCAGCTCGGAGCGGATTTCGAGAATGGCCATGATGTTGTCCGCCACCGAGAGTTTGCGGAAGATGGAGGCGTCCTGGGGCAGGTAGCCCACACCGAGACCGGAACGCACGTTGACCGGTTGGTGGGTCACGTCCGAACCGTCGACCAGGATCTGGCCGTCGCCCACGGCCACCAGTCCGACGATCATGTAGAAACAGGTGGTTTTGCCCGCACCGTTCGGCCCGAGCAGGCCGACCACGTTGCCGGGCTCGACGTTCATGGTGACGCCGCGTACGACCTCCCGTTTGCCGAACGTCTTGTGCAGGTTCAGCGCTTTCAGCATCGGGTCAACCCGAACCGTCGGAGCCCGTGGAGCCGTCGTCCGGCGGCCCACTGTCGCTTGTCGAATCGCCGTCGGTGTCGCCCGGTACGGCGGGCTGATTGTGGTCGGGCACCATTTCCGGATCGAGTTGGATCCGGATGCGGCCGTCCTCGTCCCCGCCGCTGCCCTGGAAATGCTGGATGTTCAGGTCGTACTTCAGAACCTCGCCACTGATGTGGTACTGGGGATGCATCACGTCTGCCGAACCGGTCAGCGTGACCAGGCCGCTCGCGACCTCGTAGTCCACCTGCCTGGCCTCGGCGGTGACCTTGCCCTGGTCCTCGATTTCCTGCTGCAGATAGACCGGGTTCCCATTCAACTCGATGCGCCGCACGCGACCCTCGACTTTCTCGACGTTGGCGAGGTCGGCGCGGATCAGCAGGCTGCCCTGGCTGATCTCCACGTGACCGCGCAGCGTCGCCGTTCCGTCGCCCAGCGTGCCCTCGGTGGAGTCGGCCTTCACTTCCAGCGGCTGCTGGCGATCGCTTTTCAGGGCATACGCCGGGCCGCTGGCCGACAAGGCCAGCAAGGCCCCGAGCACGAGCGCCTGTTTACGGAACTGCATAGTGACCCCGCACATCATTGAGGAGTTGGTAGGTCTCGGAGACCATATCGAGCCGCATGCCCGCGGCGTCCAGACGGTCCCCGCCTTCGCGTATGCTCACGTCTGAGTCGGTTGTGGCGGTGCGCGGCGTTACGTTCAGCAAGACGTCCTTCGTGGAAATTTCGACCCGTTGGCCATTGATTTCGTTCCGCCGCGTCAGTTCGACGGAACCCTGCAGCGAGACCTGCTCCCTGTCGGCCGTGATGATTGCAGATTCGGCCGTAATGTACCACCGGTCCGGCCCCTGCCGGATGCTGATCGCGGGTTGCTCGACGGAACCGATCCCGGTGATTGCGTCGTTCCGCAGTTCCGGCGATTCGATCTCCAGCCGGATGCGGCCCTCGGGGTCCAGCATGCGTCCATTGAAGTCATACAGCGCGTAATTGAGCCGCATGTCGGGTTCGCTGATCGGCTGGGTGGGCGTTTCCGCGGGCTGCCGGGAAACGATCCATGTGAAGCCCGCGACCAGGCCCAACAACAGGATCCCGCGCCGGGTCTTGCGCGCGCTCACGGGGCGAGGATTCCGTCGAGGACCGCCTGGTCCAGGCCCTGCGCGGCCAGCACCAGGTCGCAGATCTCCCGCACGGCGCCAAGGCCGCCGGGGCGCGAAGTGACCCAGTGCGCGTGGTTCTTGACCACGGCATCGGCGTCCGGCACGGTCACCGCGAGTCCGGCGCGGTCGAGGACCGGGATGTCGATCCAGTCGTCACCGGCATAGCAGACTTCCGGCGCCCCCACGCCCGTGGCTTCGAGTAGTTCCATGAACGTACCCAGCTTGTCTTCGCGGCCCTGGAATACATGCCGGATCCCGAGGCTGGCCGCCCGGCGGGCCACGATGTCGGAAGTGCGGCCGGTGATCAGCGCCAGCGTGATGCCCTGTTTCTGGAGCGCTTTCATGCCCAGGCCGTCGCGGGTGTAGAACGCCTTCATTTCATTGCCGTCGTTGTCGAAGTACAGGCGGCCGTCGGTCAGTACGCCGTCGACGTCCAGCACCAGCATCCGCACACGCGCCGCGCGCTCCAGCAGCAGGGCATCGAAAACCGTGGTGTCGATGACCGCCATCTCAGACCACGCCCGCCTTGAGCATGTCCTGGAAGTTCAGGGCCCCGACCAGCCGGCCGTCGGCATCGGTGACCAGCAGGCCCTGGATGGCGTGTTCCTGCATCATCTGCACGGCTTCAACGGCGAGGGCCTCCGGGCCGATCCGCTTGCCGCCCGTGGTCATCACGTGGCTGACCGGCGTGACGTGGGGATCGATGCTCTTGTCCAGCGCCCGCCGCAGGTCGCCGTCCGTGAAGATGCCCACGACGTCGCCGTCCGCGCCGGTTACCGCGGTCATGCCGAGCCGCTTGGCTGTCATTTCCACGATGGCCTGGCTGACGGAGGCGTCGTGCGGTACAGACGGCACGTCGTCACCGCTGTGCATGACTTCGTGGATGTGCAACAACAGTCGGCGGCCCAGCTGGCCCGCCGGATGCGAGCGGGCAAAGTCCTCGCGCGTGAAACCGCGGGCTTCCAGCAGCGAGATGGCCAGTGCGTCACCCATGGCCAGCGCGGCGGTCGTGCTGGAGGTCGGGGCCAGGCCCAGCGGGCAGGCCTCCTTGTCCACGCTGACATCGATATGGGCGTCGGAATGCCGGGCCAGGGTGGAGTCGGGTCGCCCGGTCATGGAGACGATGCGCACGCCGAGGCGTTTGAGCACCGGCAGGATGACATTCAGTTCGTCGGTCTCGCCGGAGTTGGAGAGCGCCAGCACGACGTCTTCGGCTTTGATCATGCCCAGGTCGCCGTGGCTGGCTTCGGCCGGATGCACGAAGAACGCGGGGGTGCCGGTGCTGGCGAGCGTGGCTGCGATCTTGCTGCCGATGTGGCCGGATTTGCCGACACCGATCACCACCACGCGGCCACTGCATTGCAGCATCAGGCGGCAGGCGTTGACGAACGTATCGTCGATCCGATCCAGCAGAGCGGAGACAGCCCGGGCCTCGGTCTCGAGCACGGCTTTGGCGAGCGCCTGGATCGCGGAAGTGTTCATGCGTGTAGTTTACCCGCCAGCGGGGTCCAGTACAGCCGTCCGGCTCAGCCGGCGGCCGCATCCGGGATGCGCGTCGCGGTCACCCAGACCAGGCATTGGTAGGCCACGAACAGCACCAGCAGCAGTATGCCGGAGTTGCGACTGATGCGGCCGGGGCCCTTGATACCGTAGGCCATGAAAAACAGCAGCACGGTGAGCAGGAACATGACCGGGAAATCCTGCTTCAGCATCAGGAACTCGACCTCGACCGGCTTGATCACCGCGGCGACGCCCAGTACGCCCAGGATGTTGAACATGTTGGAGCCGATGACGTTGCCGATGGCCAGTTCGTCCT
The DNA here is from genome assembly GCA_050118555.1 of Lysobacterales bacterium. Taxonomy (GTDB): domain Bacteria; phylum Pseudomonadota; class Gammaproteobacteria; order Xanthomonadales; family SZUA-36; genus CALKKN01. The sequence continues at coordinate 8,289 of JASFKQ010000093.1, read as the reverse complement.
CGTGCCGGAGCGCGCTGGTCAGCGCCGCGGCCAGTTCGGGCAGGCTGGTGCCGAACGCGATGATGGTCAGGCCGATGACTGCGTCGGACACATGCAGACTGCGCGCGATGAAGACCGCCCCGTCCACCAGGAAGCTGGAACTCATCGGCAGCACGATCAGGCCCACTGCCAGCCAGAAGACCGCGTAACCGGTGGGCATGTCCTTGGGAATTTCGGCCGCGAAGTCCTTGGCCAGCGGGTCGTCGGTCCCGCGGCGCAGGCCGAAGCGGACCATCCAGATCACCAGCGCCACCAGGCCCGTCAGCAGCAGCCAGCCTTCGGTGCGGGAATACATCAGGTCGGCGGCCATGATGAAACTGCCCATCATGATCAGGGTCAGCACAGGATACTCGCGCTTCAGCGTTTCGGACTCGACGCGCAGCGGGTAGACGACCGCCGTCAGCCCCAGGATCAGCCCGATGTTCGCGATGTTGGAACCGATCGCATTGCCGACCGCAAGTTCCGGATTGCCTCGATAGGCCGCGACGCCGGATACGATCAGTTCCGGCGCCGAGGTTCCGAATGCGATAATGGTCAGACCGATGACGAGCGGCGACACCCCCAGGTTGCGGGCCAGGGCCGAGGCGCCCGCCACCAGCCGGTCGGCGCCCCAGACCAGCAGGATGAACCCGCCAAGAAGCTGGGCAATGGAAATCAGCATGCCGGCAGGCGGTCTCCATGGCCCGGGCGGGCCGGACCCCGTAAGGTCGGTGGGGCTTCGATCGCTTTCAGTATGCGGGTGGCTTCCATTATGATGTGCCGCTTGTGTCGGCGTCGGGGCCGACGGTCTGAATAGGAGAGGGCCGATAGTCTATGGATTGCGCAACTATACAGCAAATGATCGAGAACGGGCTGCCGGGCGCCAGCGTCAGGGTGACGGGCGAGGACGGTGTGCATTTCGAGGCGATCGTGGTCAGTGACGAGTTTCGCGGCATGCCCACCATCAGGCGCCACCGGGCGGTCTATGCGACGCTCGGATCCCTGATGGGCAATGAAATCCACGCGCTGGGCCTGCGCACCCTGACGCCCGACGAGCAGGCCTGAAGTGGCGCGTATCCAGATAACCGGCGGCGTTCCGCTCCAGGGCGAGGTCTGGATATCCGGCGCCAAGAACGCCGTGCTGCCGATCCTGGTCGCCAGCCTGCTGGGTGACGGCCCGTCGCGGGTGAGCAACGTCCCCCACTTGCAGGACGTTACGACGACGATGGAACTGCTCGGGCGCATGGGCGCCGAGCTCGGCGTCGACGACCACATGAAAATCGAAATCAACCCGTGCAGCCTGGAGCATTACGAGGCGCCTTACGATCTGGTCAAGACGATGCGGGCTTCCATTCTCGTGCTCGGACCGCTCGTGGCGCGCTTCGGGCGCGCGAAGGTGGCCTTGCCGGGCGGTTGCGCCATCGGCTCTCGCCCGGTCGACCTTCACCTGCGGGGCCTGGAGGTGCTCGGAGCCCGCGTCGCGGTCAGGAACGGCAACATCGAGGCCGAGGCGAGCCGTTTGCGGGGCGCGCGCGTGGTGTTCGACACCGTCACCGTCACGGGCACGGAGAACATCCTGATGGCGGCCACGCTGGCGCGCGGCACCACGGTGATCGAGAACGCGGCGCAGGAGCCGGAGGTGGTGGACCTGGCGCACTTCCTGCAGTCGATGGGGGCGCAGATCGAAGGCGCCGGCAGCAATACGATAACGGTCGAAGGAGTCGAGACGCTGGCCGGCACGGACTATGCCGTGCTTCCCGACCGGATCGAGACCGGCACCTACCTCGTGGGAGGCGCCATGACCGGCGGCCGAATCCGCTGCACGCGCGCCCGGCCCGAGCACCTGGATGCGGTGCTGGTCAAGCTGAGCGAGGCGGGGGCGGACATCAGCTGCGGCGAGGACTGGATCGAGATCGACATGCACGGCCGCCGGCCGCGCTCGGTCGACGTGACCACGGCGCCGTACCCGGCTTTCCCCACCGACATGCAGGCGCAGTTCACCGCGCTGAACACGGTGGCCGAAGGCACCGGCGTGATCACCGAGACCGTATTCGAAAACCGCTTCATGCATGTCCAGGAGCTCAGGCGTCTGGGCGCGGATATCCGGCTGAAAGGCAATACCGCGATCGTTCGCGGCGTGCCGCGGCTGACCGGCGCGCCAATCATGGCCACCGACCTTCGGGCCTCGGCCAGCCTGGTGCTGGCCGGCCTGGTGGCTGAAGGTGTGACGACCGTCGACCGCGTGTACCACATCGACCGCGGTTACGAGATCATCGAGGAGAAGCTGGGGCAGCTCGGCGCGCGGATCCGGCGGATCTAGCGGCGATTCAGGAGCCGGCCCGCGCAAATCCATTGCGAAGCAGGTTCGGTCTTTCCAAAGGGCCCCCGTAGGAGCGGCCGTTGGCCGCGATTGAGCCACGGGGCCACCGCAGCCAATCCCGAGCAAGGCTCGGTCCTACGGCGGACTTCGATAGGGCACCCGAATTGGTCGCGATTGAACCGCCGGGCTGCTTCGATCAGGCAACCGTAGGAGCGGCCGTTGGCCGCGATTGAGCCACGGGGCCACTGCGGCCTATCCCGAGCAAGGCTCGGTCCTACGGCGGGCTTCGATCGAGCACCCGTAATGGCCGCGATTGAGTTACGGGGTCGTCTTAAGCCCATCGCAGGCAAGCCTGCTCCCACAAGCGCTTCAGGCCAGGCTGCCGTCCGGCTGCAGGCGCAGGGGCCGGTCCAGGGGCTTGCCGTCAACGAAAACCCGGCCGTCGCGGCATTCGACCGAATGGCGGGTGAACAGCCCGACCGTGGCGACGACCAGGCGGTGCTCCTCGGGCCCCAGTCGCGCGGCCAGGCTTGCCGCGTCGTCGTCCGGCAGGATAGGAATCACCACCTGGGCGATCACCGGACCGCCGTCGAGTTCCTGCGTGACGAAGTGGATACTGGCCCCGTGCTCCTGATCGCCCGCGTCGATGGCGCGCTGATAGGTGCCGGTGCCCCGGTACAGCGGCAGCAGGGAAGGGTGCAGGTTGATCATGCGGCCGGCAAAGGGCTCGAGCGCTTCGGGCCCGATGATGCGCATGAAGCCGGCGAGGACGACCAGGTCCGGTTCGTGCGTGGCCATCAGCACCGCCAGCGCCCGGTCGAAGGCGTGACGGTCCGCGAAGCGGCCGTGCTCGAGCACGGTGGTGTCGATACCGGCTTCCTCGGCGCGGCCCAGTGCCCGCGCACCGGCGACGTTGCTGATCACGTGGACGATGTCCAGGTCCAGCCGGCCTTCGCGGCGGGCGTCGATCAGCGCCTGGAGATTGCTGCCGCTGCCCGAAACGAGGACAGAGGCCCTGGTCGTGCGGTTCACCGGACGTACCGTACCCGGGGCGAGTCGCCGGCCCGGGCCACCACCTCGCCGATGTCGAAGCAGTCGATACCCCGCTCCCGCGCGCCGGAAACGAGATCTGCCACACGGTCGGCGGGGGCGACCATGACCATGCCGATCCCGCAGTTGAAGGTGCGCAGCAGCTCCGCCACCTCGATGTCACCGGCTTCCTGCAACCAGCGGAACACGGCCGGCCGCGGCCAGGAAGAGGTATCGATGTCCAGGCCCAGTCCCGCCGGCAGGACGCGGACGATATTTTCCGTCAGTCCGCCCCCGGTGATGTGGGCCAGTCCGTCGATGCCGCCGTGCCCCAGCATCTCGAGCAACGGTTTGACGTAGATCCGCGTCGGGGCCAGCAGCGCCTCGCCCAGGGTCGCCTTTTCGCCGTCCGGGCCTTCCAAGACGGACGCGGTGTCGGCGCCGGATCGCTCCAGGACCTTGCGGATCAGCGAATAGCCGTTCGAATGCGGGCCGCTGGAAGCCATGCCCAGCAGGCGGTGTCCGGCACGGATACGGCTGCCGTCGAGCACTTCCGAGCGGTCCACCGCGCCCACCGCGAAACCCGCGAGGTCGTATTCGCCCGCGCCGTACATCCCCGGCATCTCCGCCGTCTCACCGCCGATCAGCGCGCATCCTGCCAGCCGGCAGCCCTCGGCGATCCCCTCGATGACTGCCTGCGCCTCGTCCAGCTGCAATTTGCCGGTCGCGAAGTAGTCAAGGAAGAACAGCGGTTCCGCCCCGCAGGTCAGAATGTCGTTCACGCACATGGCGACGAGGTCGATGCCGATCGTGTCGTGGCGCTGCAGCTGGCGAGCCAGCATCAGCTTGGTGCCGACGCCATCGGTGCCGGAGACCAGCAGGGGCTGGCGCCAGCGTGCGAGGTCGAGTTCGAACAGGGCTCCGAATCCGCCCAGGCCCGTGAGGACTTCCGGCCTCATCGTGCGGCTCACGGCAGGTTTGATGCGTTCGACGAGTTCGTTGCCGGCGTCGATGTCGACACCGGCGTCGCGGTAGGACAGGGGTTGTCCCGGGGGGGTCGGGTGGCTCACGGAAGGTCTCGCGCTGGGTTGGTTTCGTTACCATATGGTATCTTATCCGCTGGACGGATTTCGCCGGAAATCTGCATCTGTCATCGTATCCCTCACCCGGTCGGCCATGAGATCAATCCTGCTTGTAACGCTGCTGTTTTTCTCGCTGACCCCGGCCGTCGGCCTGGGCGTCGAGGTCACGGGTCTTTATACCGGGGAAGCCAAGGTGGAAAACAAGGGTGCGCAGGAACGTTCGCGCGCGCTTCCGCTGGCGCTCGAGCAAGTGCTGGGGAAGTTGAGTGGGTTGCGGCAATTCGATGACTACCCGGGGCTGGATTCCGTGCTCGACCAGGCGTCCTCGGCGGTATTGTCGTACTACTACCGCAACGTGGGGAAGGCGCTTGCGGACGGTAGCCAATCAGAACAACTGCATTTGGTCGCGCGATTTTCCGACCCTCAGGTGGAGGAGTTCGCGCGGTCTCTCGCCCTGCCGCTCTGGCAGACCGAGCGGCCCGCGCTGGACATGTGGCTGGTGATCGACGACGGCGCCGGACGGCGCATCATGCCGCTGGAGTATGCGTATGTCCGGGATGGCCTGCAGGAGATCGCGGACGCGCGGGGCTTGCCGTTGTGGTGGCCCAAACCGGATGACGAGGGCCAGTACCGGGCAGACATGCAACTGCTGTGGGGCGGCTACACGGAGGACATCGCGGCGGGGGACGGCAGTGGGGTGATGATCATCGCCGCGCGCCGGGAAGGCCTCGAGTGGAGCGTCCGGATCAACCTGTCCTACGGCGGTCAGAACTGGGCCTGGCGCATGAACGGCCTGGATCTGCAGTCCGCGCTCGACCAGGGCATGCAGGAAGCCATCGATCGCATCGCGGCCGCCAACACCATCGCGGCCTCCGACATGGGAACCTGGACCCAGGAAGTGACGGTGGCCGGCATTACCAACCCGGACACCTATGCCCGGGTGCTCGCTTACCTGCAGGGCCTGGGGGTGGTCAGCAAGGTGGCGGTGGGTTCTGCGCTGCCGTCCCGCGTCACCTTCCGGGTGACGCTGAACGCCATGCCCCGCTACCTCCGGGACGCGATCGCCTCCGGCCAGTTGCTGGTCGCCACGGAAGACGGCAATTACAGGGTCGCGGGGACGGACCCCGATGGCTTCTGAATCGCGGCAGTGGTTTGCGCTGGCCCTGCTGGTCGGCCTGGGCTGGCTCGTCCATCTGCTGGCGCCGGTCATAACGCCCTTCGCCATCTCCGCCGGCCTGGCCTATCTTGGCGATCCCCTCGTCGATCGCCTGGAGCGGCTCCGGATCGGCAGTTGGACGTTTGGCCGCACGGTGGCCGTAATTCTGGTGTTCGCGCTGATGACAGCAGCATTCGTGTTGCTGCTGGTGGTCGTGTTGCCGTTGCTGGCGGACCAGATTCGGCGTCTGTTCGAACGGCTGCCGGCGGCCTTCGAGTGGGTCGTCGGGACCGCCGTTCCCTGGCTTCAGTCGCGGCTGGGCTTCGAGTTTGCGTCGTTCGACGAGCAGAGTGTCCTGCAGGCGCTGCAATCCTACTGGAAAGAGCTCAGTTCGGCCGCGTTCAACGTGATGGGCACGGTGACGCGCGGAGGGCAGGCGGTGGTGCACTGGCTGGTCAACCTGTTGCTGATCCCGGTGGTGACCTTCTACCTGTTACGCGACTGGGACAGGCTGGTCGAGGGCGTGCGTACTTTGATACCGCGCCGGGCCGAACCGACCATCAGTGGCATGTGCCGGGAAATCGACGAGGTGCTCGGTGCGTTCATCCGTGGTCAGCTGATGGTGATGCTGGCACTCGGGCTGATCTACACCGTCGGGCTGTGGGTGGTCGGCCTGGATCTCGCTTTCATTATCGGCCTGGGTGCAGGTCTGCTCAGTATCGTTCCTTACCTGGGGACGTTCGTGGGGGTCGCCGCGGCCCTGATCGCGGCCTTCTTCCAGTTCCATGACCTGGTGCACATCCTGTTCGTATTACTCGTGTTTGGCGCGGGACAATCCCTGGAGGGAATGGTGCTGACCCCGCTGCTGGTGGGTGACCGGATCGGGCTGCACCCGGTGGTGGTCATTTTCGCGGTGCTTGCCGGCGGGCAGTTGTTCGGGTTCCTCGGCATCCTGCTGGCCCTGCCGGTCGCCGCCGCGTTGAACGTGGTGGTGAGGCAGGTGCACGATCACTACATGCGCAGCGGCCTGTACGAACGCACGACAGGGGAATCCCGGGAGGCGTGAATGGTGCGCTCGCTGCAGATCCCGCTGCCGCTCGAGCCGAGGCGCCCCGACCGCTTCGAAGACTTCGTGGCGGGGCCAAACAGCGCGGTGCTCGCCGCCGTCCGGCAACTTCTGGAAGAGCCCGGGCAAAGCCTGTTTCTGCAGGGGCCCGAGGGTTCCGGCAAATCGCACCTGCTCAACGCCCTGTGCAACGCGGCCCGCTCGCGTGGGCTGGCAGCATTCTATATCCCACTCCAGCGGCTCCCCGAAGAAGCGGCGGCGGGCCTCGAAGGCCTGCAGGCACTGGACCTGGTGTGCGTCGACGACATTGACCGCATCGCCGGCAAGCCGGTCTGGGAGGAGGCGCTGTTCCGTTGTTTCAACGAAGTCCGGGCCGCCCGGGGCCGTCTCGTCGTGGCCAGCAGCACGGCACTGGGCGCGATGGACCTGGGCCTGCCCGACCTGGCGTCCCGACTGGCCTGGGGCGGCCAGCTGAAACTGCAATTGCCGGACGATGACCAGAAAAGAGAGATTCTTCGTCGGCGGGCGCAGAGCCTGCGTATCGAGGTCCCCGACGACGTTCAGCGATACCTGATGACTCACGGCCGCCGCGACCTGGCCTCGCTGTTGCGCGCGATGGAACGACTCAAGGATGCCGCGTTTTCGGACAAGCGCCGAATCACCGTGCCCCTGGCGCGGGAAGTTCTGGGCGACAGCAGGTCCGGGGACGAAGGCGCCGGGCGATGACCGGAGGGGGCGAAATGCTAGAAAAACTCGAAATTACCCGCAACTGGCTGCCACGCTACACCGGTATGCCGCTCGACCGCTTCGGTGACTACATCCTGCTGACCAATTTCGGCAACTACGTGCAGCAGTTCGCCGAGCAGTTCGGGTGCGACGTGTACGGTGAGGACCGGCCGATGCAGGCTTCCACCAATGCGGACGGGCTGACCATCATCAATTTCGGCATGGGCTCCAGCCAGGCGGCTACGGTGATGGACCTGCTGGGCGCCGTGAAGCCGAAGGGCGCGCTGTTCCTTGGTAAGTGCGGGGGCTTGAAGAAGTCGACCGAAATCGGCCATTTCATCCTGCCGATCGCGGCGATCCGCGGGGAGGGCACCAGCGACGACTACTTCCCGCCGGCCGTTCCCGCGCTGCCCTCGTTCAAGCTCCACAAGTTCGTTTCCGACAAGATCCTGGCGCATGGCGTGGATTATCGGACCGGCGTGATTTACACAACCAACCGGCGCGTGTGGGAGCACGACCAGGCGTTTCACGAACGGCTGCGCCGTATGACCTGTATCGGTATCGACATGGAAACCGCGACCCTGTTCATCGTGGGCCACGCAAACGAGATTTCGCGTGGCGCGCTGCTGCTGGTATCCGACGTCCCGGTCACCCCGGACGGAGTCAAGACCGAAGAATCGGATCGCAAGGTCACCGCGGACTGGGTCGGCCTGCACCTGCAGATCGGCATCGAAGCGATGACCGAGCTTGGGCATAAGGGGGAGCAGATAAAACATTTTCGGTACTGAGCCCGAAAAGTGCCCTGGTACCACGGCGCTGGCTTGTTCAGGCACGCCCGGGCATCGGTCTTCATTCGTCACATAGCTGGGGCTATGCTCCTCACTCCAGCCCG
>JASFKQ010000092.1:0-13680 GCA_050118555.1 Lysobacterales bacterium | reverse complement strand
GGTCATTTGCCACGAAGAGGATCCTTGCGACGCGCTGTTTCTCATCGAGGCCGGCAGGGTGAAGATACTGCCGACCCGGCCGGGGGCGCAGCCCGTGCTGCTGGGCAAGGGTGAGGCCTTCGGCGAAATGGCTCTGGTCACCGGACTGACGCGGATCACGCGGGCCGAAGCGCTGGAGAAAACGGTCGTCTGGGAGATTCACAAGGACGATTTCAACGAGGTGGTCGCGGTTTCCCCGCGGCTGCAGCAGCGGCTCGAGAGGCTGGGCGGACAGCATGAGGGCGGGCGCCCACCGGAAGCTCTGGATCGGGGTCGCTCCCGGGCCTGGCTGGAAGCGGCGAGCCAGAATCTGGATACGGAAGTGGGACACCCGACCGAGGCGGAGATCGTGAAAGCGGCGCACAGTGAGAAGACTGGAGGCAGCAACGTGGCGCTGGCGATCTGGCTGGGAATCGCGCTGGACGGCATACCGGAATCCCTGGTCATCGGCGGTTCGATGGAAGGCGCGACGGTCAGCCTGGCGTTAATCGGGGGGCTGTTCCTGGCCAACTTCCCCGAGAGCATGTCGAGCGCGGTCGTCATGAAAAAGCAGGGCGGCGCGCCCTGGACCATCATCGGCATGTGGGTTTCCCTGATGATCATGACGGCGGTTGGCGCCGCCTTCGGCAATGTCCTGATCGCCGATGCCCCGCACCACTGGCATGGCATCCTCGAAGGCATGGCGGCAGGGGCCATGCTGGCGATGATCGCGCAAACCATGCTGCCGGAGGCCTACCACCACGGGGGCTGGCTGACCGGGCTGATGACCGTGGTGGGTTTCCTGGCGGCAATCTGGATGGGGACGTTGGGCGGTTGAATCCCGCCCGGACCCTGTTGTCGCGCATTCAGCATTCTCAGCGGAAACTATCTTCTTGCGGCGCCCGTGCCTACCGCTGCTGCAGGCGATAGAGCACCAAACCGGCCGCAAACCACAACAGCACCAGTGACCATTCAACCGGCCACTGCAGCGCCGAGGGGCTGCCGGGGAGGTAGAGCGCGAACAGTCCGAGGCTGCTGAGCGTGGCGAGCCAGCCTATGGTGTTCCCGTGCCGCAGCCGGAAAGGACGCGGCATATCCGGGTACCGCCGCCGCAACGCGAGGAAAGAGACCGCCACCAGGAGGTAGGCGATCACCACGGCGAAACTGCCCGCGTCGACGATCCAGACCAGGAGATCGCGGCCGAAGAATGGCGCCACCGCGCTGAGGGTCCCGATCGCCAGGATCGCTTTGTGGGGCGTGCGGAAGCGCGGGTGGAGGTCCCCCAGCCATGCGGGCAGCATGCCGCTGCGGGCCATCGCGTAGACTGCACGGCTGCCGCCGACCAGGAACGCGTTCCAACTGGTGATGATCCCTCCGACGCCACCCAGCACCAGCAGGTTTGCGCCGACACTGCCCCACGCCGCGGATGCCGCTTCGGCGGTAACGAGCCCGCTGCCCTGTGCGGCTCCCGGCAGCAAAGCGGCCACTGAAACGATGACGAGGCAATACCAGGCCAGCGCCATGCCGATGGAGCCGACCAGCACCAGCCCGATCGACCGGGCAGGGAGATGGATTTCCTGCGCTGCCTGCGGAATGACGTCGAATCCCACGAACATGAAAGGGGCCATGACCGCCACCGCGAAGACGCCGCCGGAGCCGCCGGCAAACAAGGGCGGCAGGTTGGCCAGCGAACCCCTGAACAGCGCGCCGCTGAGCAGCAGCAGCCCGGCCACCAGGATCAGTACCGACACGGTGGTTTGCACGACAGCGGAGGACTTGACGCCGATGTAGTTGACGAACGTCACCAGCAGCGAGCCGGCCACGCCGACCGCGGCCCAGGAAAGGTGAACATCCCAGCCCGCGATCGTCCACAGGTAGCCTGCCCGATAGTCCGGAAACCAGAAATCGATCACCGTGGGCAGGGCGACGGCCTCGAACGCGCACACGGACGCATAGACAAAGACGATGGCCCAGGTGCAGAGGAAGGAACCGGTGCGCCCGAGCCCGCGAAGGGAATATTCATGCTCACCGCCGGCTACCGGCATGGCCGAGGCCAGTTCTGCGTAGAGCAGCCCGATCAGCATGATCGGCAGCCCGGCCACGACGAAGCCGAGCATGGCGCCCACACTGCCGCCGTTGGCGATCCAGGTGCCTGACAGGATCACCCAGCTCCAGCCGACCATGGCCCCGAACGACAGCGCCAGGGTGTCTTTGAGCGACAAAACCCGGAGCAGGGACGGGCCGTCTTGATCCATGTTGTCATCCTCTCAATTGTCGGCTTGCAAACAGTGCCAAGCCCGCAATAATGGACAGCGACAGCTTTCCGATCTGCAGCACGAGGCAGTACTGCCATGAGCCATCCCTATCGATGCATCGTCATGGGCGCGGCGGGCCGCGACTTCCATGTATTCCTTTCCTTCCTGCGGGACAACCCGACGTTCCAGGTGGTCGCCTTCACTGCGACACAGATACCGTTCATCGTGGAGCGCAAGTTTCCACGCAGTCTGGCCGGCCAGGGTTATGCGGATGATATCCCCATCCACGACGAATCGGAATTGACAGACCTGATCCGGGACCTGCAAGTGGACTTCGTGTTTTTCGCCTACAGCGACATTGCGCATGACGAGGTGATGCACAAAGCCTGCGTGGTACAGGCCGCCGGCGCCAGTTTCATCATGCTTGGGCCGGAGCATACGCAGCTTGCATCCGAAAAGCCCGTGGTGAGCGTCACGGCGACCCGCACGGGCGCCGGCAAAAGCCCGCTCACGCAATGGCTGGCGCGCACCCTGCGGGAGCGCGACATCCCGGCCGCAGTGATTCGGCACCCGATGCCTTATGGCAACCTCACCATGCAGCGCGTGCAGCGCTTCGCGACCCCCGAGGACCTGGCGGATCAGGAATGCACGATCGAGGAACGTGAAGAATACGAACCTTATGTCGACATGGGTATTCCCATCTATGCGGGCGTGGACTACGGCGCGATCCTGGAACAGGCCGCACAGCATGCAAAGATCGTGCTGTGGGACGGCGGCAACAACGATTTCTCATTCATCCGCCCGGACCTCGACATCGTGGTGGTGGACGCCCTCAGGGCGGGACACGAGACACGCTATTTCCCCGGCGAAGTGAACTTCCGCCGGGCCGACGTCCTGGTCATCAGCAAGAGCCAGGCCGCGGACCCCGGCAGCATTATCGGCATCCGCGAGCGTGCCCGGGCGGTGAACCCGAGCGCCGCCATCTGCACGGCCGACCTCGAAATCCATGTCGATGATCCGTCGCGCATCGAGGGCCGCCGGGTCCTGGTGATCGAGGACGGTCCGACCGTGACGCACGGCGGCATGGCGTACGGGGCAGGATGGGTTGCCGCGCGCCGCCATCGAGCGGTGCCGGTGGACGCGAGGCCGTATGCAGTGGGAACGATCAAGGACACCTTCACCGCCTACCCACACCTGGAAAGAGTGCTGCCCGCCATGGGATACTCCGAAACCCAGCGGGAATCGCTTGCGGAAACCATCAATGCCTGTTGTGCGGCCGAAAACGTGGATTTCGTGCTTGACGCAAGCCCGGCGAGACTGGAGCGCATGATGGAACTCGACGTGCCGCTGATCCGTGTCAGTTACGGCTTCGTCCAGCTGGACGGCCCGGATCTGATGGAGATGGTGATGGATGTTGTCGATAAAAAGAAATAGTGAAAATCAATATCTTGAGTGAGAAACATTCACTGGTTTCTCAATTTATTTCGGAGATTCGTGACGTTCGTGTGCAACAGGATGGACTGCGCTTTCGCCGCAACATCGAGCGCATCGGCGAGGTAACGGCCTACGAGATCAGCAGACACCTGGATTTCCACGACGTGGAGGTCGAGACCCCCCTCGGCGTGGCGGGATGCCGGCAACTCGCGGAGCAACCGGTCCTCGGCGCCATCCTGCGGGCGGCCCTGCCGTTGCATCAGGGGCTGCTCAACTACTTCGACAAGGCTGACAACGCCTTCATTTCCGCCTACCGCAGGCATTTCGAGGACGGGCATGACTTCGATGTCCATATCGAATATCTGTCCTGTCCCCCGCTGAACGGCCGCACCGTGATCCTGTGCGACCCGATGCTCGCCTCGGGCCAATCCATGGTGCTGGCCTGGAAGGCTCTGCTGGAAAGGGGCAGGCCGGCGCGGTTGCACGTGGTCGTCGTGATCGCCAGCCGGCAGGGAATAGAGTACGCGCGGCAGCACCTGCCCGAAGACACCACGCTGTGGGTCGCGGCGGTGGACGAGGAACTGGACGCGAACGCCTACATCGTTCCGGGCCTCGGCGACGCCGGCGATCTTGCCTACGGGGCGAAGGACTAACCCGCAATCAGAGTGGGAATCGCACCCAAGGGTGCTCCCACAGTGTTCAGGCCAGCACCAAGTAGCTGTCGTACTCCAAGGGGCTTACCTGTGCGAGGAACTGCTCCTGTTCCACCCGCTTGACTTCGGTCATCGCCCGTTGGAATTCCGCGCCAAGGGCCTCGCGGATGAACTCTGATCGTTCGAATGCGGCCAATGCCGTCTCCCAGTTACCCGGCAGGCGGGCCTCCGGTTTGCCTGGGCCCGCGGTGGTCGGGGGTTCCGGCTCTTCACCGGCGTCGATGCCGTGCAGTATGCCCGCCAGGATCACGGCCAGCGACAGGTACGGATTGGCGTCGGCGCCCGCGATACGGTGCTCGATGCGCCGGGAGGCGCCTTCGCCGTTGGGAATGCGCATGGCGACGTAGCGATTCTCATAGCCCCAGGTCGGCACCAGCGGCCCATGCACGCCCCGCTGCAGCCGGCGATAGGAATTGCGATGGGGGGCAAACAGCAGCATCGAGTCCGCCATCACTCCGGCCAGTCCCGCAATGGCATGCCGCAACGTGTCGCTGCCCTTGTCCGTGCCGTCGTCGAAGACGTTGCGCCCCTGGCCGTCCAGCAGGCTCACGTGGGTATGGAAGCCGTTGCCGTCGCGATCTCCGAAAGGCTTTGCCATGAAGCTCGCGATGTAGCCGTGCTTGCGGGCGACGCTCTTGATGACCTGCTTGAGCAACTGGGCATTGTCCGCCGCTGCGAGCGGGTCCTCCACGTGGTGCAGGTTGATTTCGTACTGAGCGGGGGCGAGCTCCTTCAGCAGCCCACCTTGCGGGACATCCATCAGGTCGCAGCATTCGCGGATCTCGTGCATCAGGTCCGCCTGTTCGTGCATCATCTCGGTGCTGTAGAGTTGCCCGCCGATACGGCACTCGCCGTTGGCCCGGCTGGCGGGAATGATGGGCAAACCATCGGCATCGCGCCCTTCGCTGAACAGGTAGAACTCGAGTTCGGGGGCGACAACGGGTGTCAGACCGCGTTCGGTATAGCGGGCAGCGACATTCTTCAGCACGACGCGCGGGTCGAACTCCCAGGGATGTCCGTCCTCAGTGTTCAGCTGCAGGTACATCTGTGCCGTGGGTCGCTCCAGCCAGGGCAGTGGACGCAAGGTTTCCTGGATGGCCTCGCAGATGCCGTCGCCGTCACCGGTCTGGCGGCACAGCGCGGGGACATCCCGGCCCCAGATATCGCAGGAAACCGCGGTCAGGGGCATCTTGAACTTGCCCTGCAGGACCTTGTCGATGCCGTCCGCAGGCAGCCACTTCCCGCGATAAATACCGTTGAGGTCCGTAAGCACCACCTCGACGGTTTCCACCTCCGGGTGTTCGCCCAGGTACTGCAATACGGGGGAGTCAGCAGACACGGTTTTGCGATCGCTCATAATCCTTCTCGATAGGCCGGAACGGCGATTCTATCCCAATGCCGTGCAAACGGGGAGCGTTCGCGTGTCATGGGTACAGGGGCCCGCCGGGAGAACTTGTCGAAGCGGCAGTGACGCTTCATATTGTGATTCTTCCGGGGCGCTGCTAGTCTGCCAGCCACCAGAATCGGACAACCACATGGCGAAATTCGCAGAAATCACCGGTTGGGGCAAGTGCATGCCGCCGGCCGTCATGACCAACGACGACATGGCGAATGTCATCGACACTTCGGACGAGTGGATAAGGACGCGAAGTGGAATCCGGGAGCGCCGCGTATCGCACGTTCCGGTGAGCGACCTGGCCGCCGTGGCCGGGCACCGCGCGCTGGCCGCGGCCGGAGCCAGCGCGGAGGAGGTCGACCTGCTGATCGTCGCGACCTGCAGTCCGGACACCGTCATACCCAGCACGGCTGCCCACGTGCAGAAGAAGATGGGCGCCTCGAATGCCGCCGTGTTCGACCTGAATGCGGGCTGCAGCGGCTTCGTATACGGCCTGTCGGTGGCCACCTCCATGATCCGTGCCGGTGGCTACCGCAAGGCGCTGGTCATCGGCTCAGAGCGCATCACCTGGTTCCTCAACTGGTCCCTGCGTGACACGGCGGTACTCTTCGGTGACGGCGCCGGGGCGGTCCTGGTGGAGCCCAGCGACGAGGAATGCGGGCTGCTGGCGCATCACCTGGGTTGCGAAGGGGACGCTCTGGAAGCCCTGCTGGTCCCCAATTTCGGAACGGCGGGTAACCGCTTCGTCGACAATTATTGCGTATTTGACGTGAGTTTCGATGGCCGGGAGATTTTCCGTCGCGCGGTCAAGGGCATGACGACGGAGGTCCAGATCGTCATGTCGGAGCTCGGTTTGCGCAACGAGGACATCGACCTGATCATTCCGCACCAGGCCAATCAGCGCATCATCGAGTCACTCGCCAAACACCTGTCCGTGCCGATGGAGCAGGTGGCCCTCAATATCGACAAGTACGGCAATACGTCCGCAGCAACCATCCCGGTCGCGCTGTGCGAAGCCCTGGAGCAGGGCAGGCTGGAGCCCGGGAGCAATGTATTGCTGGCCGCGTTTGGAGCCGGATTGACCCGGGCCGCCGGCCTGCTTCGCTGGGGCCGTCGGGTGACGCCGCTGGGCGAGAGTGACGCCGAGCTTCCACCGTGCAAACTGACGGCAATGGAAATCATGGATGAAGCGATTCAGCGTACCGGAAGCTGACGCCTGCCTGAGGAGGAAAAACGATGATTACCCTGTTCTGGTGTCCGAGAACGCGAGCCTCGCGAATCCTCTGGCTTCTCGAGGAATTGGGCGAGCCTTTCGATGTGCGCCTCATTGACATCCGCAAGCCTGAAGCCAGGCAGGACCCGGAATTCGTCGCCAGCAGCCCGATGGGCAAAGTGCCGGCGATCATGGATGACACCGGCGGTGCCGTGGTGCGGGTGGCCGATTCGGCCGCCATCGCGCTCTACCTGGCGGACCGTTACCCGGCCGCAGGCCTCGCGCCCGCCCCGGACGATCCGTTGCGCGGCCCTTTCCTGTTCTGGACCACCTTCACCCCCGGTGTGCTGGAGCCGGCGCTCGCCGAGAAGTTCAACAACTGGGAAGTCAGTCGCGCCACCTCCGGCTGGGGCGACTGGAACCTGATGGTGGAAGTCCTCGAACGCGGCCTGGAACGGGGCCCCTGGATCCTCGGTGACCGATTCTCCGCCGCCGACATCATGCTCGGTTCGTCGGTGTATTTCATGAAGATTTTCGGCGTGCTGCCCGACAGCCAGGTGTTGTCCGATTACGGCGATCGTTGCCTGGCCCGCCCCGCCTATGGGAAGGCGCTGGCGCGGGATGCGGAGTTGGAAGACTGAAGCTCAGCAGGAAACGCAAAGGACGCATAGGATTCGTGTAGCGCGGTTGGCGGTCCTTGTGGGAGCAGGCTTGCCTGCGATTAATGATTTAGCCGCCGGCAAATCGCACCCAAGGGCGCTCCCACAGTCTTGCACCCGCCTGTCCCGAACACGGTTCAGGATGGGTATCGCCACCAGGCGCCGGGGCCTTCGACAAACCACTCCCAGGAACTTTCGCGCCTTCTGCGCCCTCCTCGTCTTTTGCGTAACTCTTTCTTTAATCCCCGTTGCTGAGCGCCGCATGCGCCGCGGCCAGGCGGGCGATGGGCACCCGGAAGGGGGAGCAGGAAACGTAATCGACGCCGATGCGGTGGCACAGATCGATGCTCTTCGGGTCGCCGCCGTGCTCGCCGCAGACCCCGATTTCCAGCTCTTTGCGTGCCGCCTTGCCTTCGTCGATCGCGATCTGCATCAGGCGGCCGACGCCACCTTCGTCGATGCTGGCGAACGGGTTGTCGCGCAGCAAGCGGGTCTGCAGGTAGTTCACGAGGAAGCCCGTTTCGGCGTCATCGCGCGAGATGCCGTACGTGGTCTGGGTGAGGTCGTTGGTACCGAACGAGAAGAACTCAGCGGTACCCGCGATCTCGCCGGCTGTCAGCGCGGCCCGCGGAATCTCGATCATCGTGCCGAACAGGTGTGGGATTTCCACGCCGGCATCGGCCATCACTTCCTTCGCCACCTGGCGCAGGGGGCCCAAAATGGTTTCGAGTTCGCCCACGTGTGAAACCAGTGGGATCATGACCTCGGGCTTGACGTCGAGCCCATCGGACGCACAGCGGCAGGCGGCCTCGAAGATGGCGCGTACCTGCATCTTGTACAGGCCCGGGATCAGCATGCCGAGACGCACGCCGCGCGTCCCCAGCATCGGGTTGGATTCCTGCAGGGCTTCCACGCGTTCGAGCAGCGTTTGCTTCGCCTCGATTTCCTCCAGCGCCTGGTCCAGGTCCTTGAGGGTCGAGAGGTGCTGCATGCGCAGCTTCAGGTCCGTCAGGTCCATCATCAGGTCGTGGGCGGACGGAAGGAACTCGTGCAGTGGCGGGTCGAGCAGGCGGATGATCACCGGCTGGCCCTCCATCGCGCGGAACAGGCCTTCGAAATCCGAGCGCTGCAACGGCAGCAGGGCGGCGATGGCCTCCGAGCGCTCGGTGGGTGTGTGGGCCATGATCATGCGTTGTACGATCGGCAGGCGGTCCTCCTGGAAGAACATGTGCTCTGTACGACACAGGCCGATGCCTTCCGCGCCATACTCGCGCGCCCGCCGGGCGTCGTCCGGGTAGTCGGCGTTCGCCCGCACGCCCAGCTTGCGGAACTCGTCCGCCCAGGACAGGATCTTGAGCAGGTAGGGATTCTGGATGTCCGGCACCACGGTAGGCAGGTCGGCGTAGTACACCAAACCGTTGTTGCCATCGATCGACAGGCTTTCGCCCTCCTGGATGACGAGGCTCTCGCCGACGCGCATCAGGTGGTTGTCCAGATCGATTTCGATCTCGTCCACGCCCACGACGGCCGGCTTGCCAAACTGCCGGGCCACCAGGGCCGCGTGGCTCGTGCGTCCGCCGCGACTGGTCACAACGCCCTTGGCGGCGAGCATGCCGTGCACGTCATCGGGGCGGGTTTCCGGGCGCACCAGGATCACGTCCTTGCCTTCTTCGCGGGCCCAGCGTTCCGCCAGGTTGGGGTCGAATGCGATGATGCCGACCGCCGCACCGGGCGATACGTTCAGACCCTTGGCTATGGGCTGCACGTCCTTCAGCGACTCGGGGTCCAGTTGCGGATGCAGGAAGAAGTCAACCTGGTCGGGTTTGACCCGCGTCACGGCCTCCTCGCGGTTGATCAAACCCTCGTCGACCATGTCGACGGCAATACGGACCTCGGCCTGCGCGGTACGCTTGCCGTCGCGGGTCTGCAGCAGCCAAAGTTTTCCCTGCTCGATGGTGAACTCCATGTCCTGCATGTTGCGGTGGTGCTGTTCCAGCAGGCGGGCGATCTTTTCGAGTTCGTTGAACATCTCCGGCATGTCGGTTTTCAGCTGTTCGATCGGCAGCGTCGCGCGGATACCGGCGACCACATCCTCGCCTTGCGCGTTGACCAGGTAGTCACCCTCGAGAACGGGTTCCCCGGTGGTCGCATCACGTGACATGAATACGCCCGTGGCCGAGTCGTCTCCGAAGTTGCCGAAGACCATGGTCTGGATGTTCACGGCGGTACCCAGGTCATGGGCGATGCCCGCGGCCTCCCGGTAGTCAATCGCCCGTTTGCCGTTCCAGGATTTGAATACGGCCTCGGTAGCCTGCTTGAGCTGTTCGTACGGATCGGTCGGGAATTCCTTTCCGGTGTAGGTGCGGATAATCTCTTTGAAGCGCACGATGACCCGCTTCCAGGCGTCCGCGTCGATTTCAGCGTCCGTCTTGACATCGGATTCCCTGCGCTGTGCCGTGATCACAGCTTCAAAGACTTCGTCCGGAACGCCCATGACGACCCCGCCGAACATCTGCACCAGCCGTCGGTACAGGTCGTAGGCAAAACGGGGCAGGTGGGTGCGCGTGGCGAGCTTTGCCGCGATTTCGTCGTTGAGCCCGATGTTGAGAATGGTGTCCATCATGCCGGGCATGGAGAAGCGAGCGCCGGAACGGCAGGAAACGAGCAAAGGGTTCTCGACATTGCCGAACTTCTTGCCGGTCTCCGTTTCCAGTTGGGACACGGCTTCGAGTGCTTGTTCCCAGAGGCCATCGGGAAACTCTTCACCGGCGGCCAGGTAGTCGTTGCAGCCCACGGTACTGACGGTGAAACCCGGCGGCACCGGGATGTCCAGGCGGGTCGCGTCGAGCAGGTTGGCGCCCTTGCCGCCCAGCAGGCCCCGGACGGCCTCCCAGTCGTTGTCCAGCAATGACATGACTTCGTCGTATTCGTTGAAGAGATAGACGTACTTCTTGCTATTTTCAGCGGGTTTTTTCTTTTCCACTTCGAGGTTTCTCCAGGAGGCTATGGTTGCCAAGCTTATCAAGATATGTTGACTATACCGTTGCCCTGCTTTGACTCAGGTCAAAGATTCGCGACATCCCTGCGGAGGCCTTATACTTCGCCTCTCGCAAACAATCCGAACCCGACAAGAGGTATCGACATGAGGTCCATTTCCAAGTTCATTATCGCCCTGTCAGCGTCTCTCACCGTGGCCGTCGCCGTGGCCGGCGAGTCCCCACAGGAGCAACGGCACGATTTGATGGAGCACGTTGGCGACGCCGCCAAAGCCGTGGGGCAGATGCTCAAGGGCGAGGCGCCGTTCGACGCGGAGATCGCCATGCAGAGTTTCCAGACCTGGCACGAGGCGGCCGGCAAGTTCGGCGATTTGTTCCCGGAAGGTACCGAAACGGGTTACGACACCAGGGCGAAGGCGGCCATCTGGACCGACCGTGAAGGCTTTGAATCCGCGCTGCGGGCTTTTTCCGACGCCGTCGATGAAGCGATCGCGGCCGCGCCCCAGGATCTGGATGCACTCAACGTCGCCGCTGGGCCCGTCTTCAAGAAGTGCAAGGCCTGCCACGAAGACTATCGCACGGAAGAAGACTGAGGCCGCTGAGGTCGGGTGCCGG
Organism: Lysobacterales bacterium; assembly: GCA_050118555.1. Classification (GTDB taxonomy): domain Bacteria; phylum Pseudomonadota; class Gammaproteobacteria; order Xanthomonadales; family SZUA-36; genus CALKKN01. Next base: position 2,381 of record JASFKQ010000092.1, on the reverse strand, counting down.
TGAAGCCCGTCCTCAAGATTCTGGTCGCGCTGGCCATAGCAGCGGGGCTGGCGTTCTGGTTCTTTTCCCGGCCGGAGCCGTTGGCGCCGGCCGATTTGCCGCAACACCAGGGCGATCCGGTCAACGGTGAACTCGTGTTCCACGCGGCAGGCTGCGCGGCCTGCCACGGCGACAACCTGGCCGGCGGACTGGAGCTGAAAACCGCGTTCGGCACCTTCCGCGTGCCGAACATCACGCCCGACAGCCAGGACGGTATCGGCGCCTGGTCCCTGTTGGACTTCGCGAATGCCGTGCAGCGTGGGCTTTCGCCCTCGGGCCAACATTTTTACCCGGCATTTCCCTACACATCCTATGTGCGGATGACCCCGGCTGACGTCATCGATCTCAAGGCCTATCTGGACACCTTCGAGCCCGTCACCGGGCGCGTGCCGGAATCGACGCTGCGGTTTCCCTTCAGCGTTCGCCGCGGTATCGGGCTGTGGAAGCGACTGTATCTCGACCCGGGCCCGGTGATCGATGTGCCCGATTCGGACCGCGTGTTGCAGCGAGGTCGCTACCTGGTCGAGGCGCTCGGTCACTGTGGCGCCTGCCACACGCCGCGCAACTTTCTCGCCGGGCCCGATTTCTCCCTTTGGCTGGGCGGTGCGTCCAGCCTGGAAGGCGACGGTCGCGTGCCGAACATTACGCCCTCGAAGGATGGTCTCGGGTCCTGGTCTACCCGTGATATCGCCTACTACCTGAAGACCGGATTCACGCCGGATTTTGACACCGTGGGCGGCGCCATGGTGGATGTCCAGGAAAACCTCGCCAGATTGCCGGACGCGGACCGCGAGGCCATCGCCGCGTATCTGACGGCCATTCCCCCGGTTCCGGACCCCGCGGACTGAGACCGGCGGACAGGCCCCCGCATGTTCCTGGACCGGTACGAGCGTAGACGGAGCCTGGTCGGGGTAATCGCCGCCATGGCGGTGGTGAACCTGGTGTACGGGATCACGTTCCCGCTGCTGGCCCTGGTGCTGGACCATCAGGGCGTCAGCAAGACGCTGATCGGTCTCAATACCATGGTCCAGGCTTTGGCCGTACTTGCGATCGCACCGTGGGCGCCCGCCCTGCTTCAGCGCATTGCCCCGTCGCGCCTGATGCAGGGAGTTGCGTTGCTGCTGGCCCTGCTGTTCATCACCGCGGGACTGTATCCCAACGTGTGGTTCTGGTTCCCGCTACGCTTCGTGATTGGGGCTTTCACGGCTTTGCTGTGGATCGCGAGCGAGGCGCTGATCAACGACCTGGCCGAAGAGCGATGGAGGGGGCGGATCATCGGGCTGTACACCTCGGTGGGGGCGGCCGGGTTCGCGATGGGGCCCCTGTTGCTGATACTGACCGGGTCGGAGGGCATGCTGCCCTTCATCACGACCAGCCTCCTGATCCTGGCCGCCGGCGCTCCACTCTTCGTGGTCGCGCACCGCACGCTCGATCGGCACGATGGCCATGTAACCGGTCTGTGGCGGGTGTTCCTGCTGGCGCCGGCGGTGATGCTGGCCAATGTGATTTACGCCGCTTCGGCGGAATCGCTGTTGACCTTTTTCCCCCTGTTTGGCATGAGCCTGGGGCTGAGTGCGAACTTCGCCCTCTGGCTGATGACGGTCATGGGTATCGGGACCATGCTGCTAGTCATCCCCATCGGCTGGCTCGCCGATCACGTGGACCGGATGGGCCTGCTGGCCCTGTGCGTGTTCCTGACCATGGTGGGTCTGCTGGCGATGCCATGGATCATCCAGCAGCCGGTGATTGGCGGCCTCTACGCGCTTCTTTTCGGTGGCGCGGAGGGCATGATCTACGCCCTGGGCGTGATGCTCGTCGGGGAACGGTTCAAAGGCGCGATGCTGGCGGCGGCGACCACCCTGTTCACGGCTTGCTGGGGTGTGGGAACGGTGCTCGGACCGCTTCTCGCGGGTATCGGGATGGATCACTTCGGCGCGGACCGGCTGGCGCTGATCGTCTGCGCTTTCTTCACCCTGTACCTGCCCCTGCCCCTGATCGCGTACTTACGTAAGAAATGGGAGTAGATAGTATGTCTATTGATATGAATAATATAGTGTTCTTTGCCGAACAGGATCCAGAATATTCGGAAGAGGAGACGGCCGAAGAGCGTTGCGTCTATGGGCGTCCGCTGCAGCGCACCTGGCATCATTTCACCAGTGCCGACGGCAAATTCTTTGCCGGCCTCTGGGAAGCGGAGCCCGGTTGCTGGGAGGTGGCTTACAGCGAGAACGAGTATTGCCAGATCCTGGAAGGGCTTTCCGTTCTGCGTGACCGATCTGGCGTCGAGCACGAGTTGAAACCCGGCGACCACTTCGTGATTCCCAGCGGTTTCGAGGGCCAAT
>JASFKQ010000091.1:0-13759 GCA_050118555.1 Lysobacterales bacterium | reverse complement strand
GGAGGCAAAGTACTGCTGGCGCCTGCGCCCGGACTCCGGGATGGCCGCCTGGCCGTCGTCGAAGACCCGACCGGCGCCATTCTGGCGCTGCACCAATGGCCCGAACCGCAGGGGACCGAATGATGACAAAGACCTGGACCAAGCGAATCGCAATGCTGCTCCTGTGCGCCTGCTGCCTCGGCCTGGCCGGATGTAACGCCAACGTCGGTGTCGGCCTCAGCGTTGGCGTCCCGGTGGGGAACCACGGCTACATCAGCGTCGGCGGCAGTCGCTGGCACTGAAGTCATTTCCGCAGAGGACGCGGAACACGCGGCAATGGTTCCGAATTCCTTTTGGTCCCCGTTTTTCGTGTCCAGAAGCGCATGGTGGGAAGTTGCCGCAAGCACCGACCTGGGCACGCATGTCAGGGCAGCCCGTCACCAACGAGAAATCTTTCGGCGTCTTCTGCGTTTCTCTGTGTGCTCTGCGTTCCTCTTTGCTAGTGTCAGGAAATCCGCGGGCTGCCGATTGATGTGAGCTGGCTGGAGCTCGGTGAGGGGGTTCGCGCGGCGCGGGGCGGCTAGTTTTCACTCGCGTCCCGCTTCAACGTCTGTCCAAACAGTTCGAGACCGCCGATGGAGCCGTCCGGGGCGATCCGGAACGTCGCGAATTCGTGCATCTGCCAGGGCTCGTAGTCGATCAGGAACGTGTCCAGGTGCCAGTGGCTCAATGGCAAATTCATCTTGCCGGTCTCGAGCGTCAGTTGGCCGTCCGAATGACTGATGGTAATCGGGCCCGTGGCCGGGCTGTCGTATCGTCCTGCGTAGGACTTCAGCGAAAGGCTGGGCCGGGTTCCACGGAGCCGCTGCTTTTCCTTTTCTTTCCACTTCTCTTCGGCTTCGGACCGCAGGTCGGCATAAAGATCGAAGACGACCTGGTTCCAGTCGCGTGGTTGCGCTTCCTGGTCCATGACTTCCCACAGCACGGCGTGGCGCATCTCCGCGTGGTCGCGGTTGCCCATGACGACGACGGCCCGATCACCCGCCCGGTCCAGCCCGATGATCGCGATCAGACCGGAGAGGCTTCCGGTGTGGAAATCGATTTTCCGGCCTTCGAAATCCTGTTGGAACCAACCCAGCCCGTAGCTGATCCAGTTGGGCGAGGTGAGTCGGGCCACGGGATAGAAGTCGGCCCGGTCAATCAGGGCCTGCGGTTTGAACATCTCCGCGTAGCTGCTCTCGGCGAGCAGGCGGTGGCCTGAGGCGGTTACCCCGCCGCGCAGCAGGAACTGCGCCCACAGCGCCATGTCGTGGATTGAACTCCAGACCGAACCGGCGGCGTCGGTCTCGTCGGCGGGCAGGTCCCAGGCGGTCACGCTGACGGTGTCGTGCTGGTATACGTGCGGCGAGACATGGGCAAGGTCCGGCGGAATCTGGAGGCGGGCGCCGAAGGTTTCGCCCATGCCGATCGGCTGCCACAGGCGGTCATGCAGGAACCGGTCCCAGCGCTGGCCGCTGACACGCTCGATCACGAGGCCCAGGATCTCGAACATGGTGTTCTGGTAAATGTGCCGGGTGCGGATCGGAGCGGCGGCCGGCACCGATTCCAGGCGGCGGATCTGCTCGTCGAGGGGCATGCCCTGGAAAAAGGTCCACAGGTCGGTACTGGGCAGGCCTGTGCGGTGCGACAGCAGGTCGCGAAGTGTCAGCTGTTCGTCCAGCAGCGCATCGCTGAAGTGAAGTTCGGGAACGTGCTTGATAACCAGATCGTCCAGTCCGAGCCGGCCCTCGTCGACCAGCATCAGAATGCCGGCGGCGACCATGGCCTTCGTGGTCGAGGCGTTCGCGAACAGCGTGTGTTCGTCGACCGGCCGGCCATTATCGACGGACGTTTCGCCAAAGCCCTGCTGGAACAGGACCTCGTCACTGGAAACGACTGTGACCGCCAGGCCCGGCACGTGCCAGAGGTCCATGCCGTGCTCAACGAAGCCGGCCAGGCGCGAAGGCTCGACTCCGGCCCAGGCCGGCACGGCCACGACGATGAGGAGAAGGGCGCGGAACAAGCCCGCACGAAACGGGGGAACGAAAACTGCCATGGAATGGTTTCCTGTCGAACGATTAAAAAAGGCAGGCGCAGTTACGGTGCACCCCGTGGCGCCTGCTGGTAAAGTAAGTTTACCCGCAAAACCGACGGCATTGACTGAAATGAACACAGACGGCAGGAACGCGGCCTCATTTGACACCAGCGCGCTGAAGCAGTCGCTGGGCGAACTGCTGGGGATCGCGCGCGGCCTGTTGGCCGACCAGGAACTCACCGATGACGAAATCCACTTCCTGAGCGATTGGCTGGAGCAGCGGTATGCAATGACCTCTTCCTTTCCCGGCAACGTGATCCATGACCGCATCAAGGCGGTGCTCGAGGACGGGGTGATCACCGAGGAAGAACGCAGCCACCTGGTGGACACGCTGAACATGCTGGTCGAAGACCGTCTGGAAGACCTTGCGGAACAGGTGGACCTGACCGAACTCTGGTTCGACGAGGTCGGTATCATCAATTTCAACAAGGCGCGGTTCTGCCTGACCGGCAATTTCGTGTTCGGCCCGGTCGAGGTCTGCAGGACGGCCATCGAGCGTCGCGGCGGAGTGGTGAAACCGACCGTCACGGCGGACGCTCAGTTCCTGGTGGTCGGCGGCCTCGGCGTGGACGAATGGCGCAGTGGCGGGCTGGGCGAGGAAATCGAGAAAGCCATGCGCTTGCGGGCGACCGGCAAGCCTGTGAAGATCATTCCGGAAGACGCGCTCGCTTCGCAGATGAAGTGAGATCAAGACCCGAAGCTCCATCAACAAATCAGAGGAAAGACCATGAAGCGATTGATTGCGGCCCTGCTGCTGGCGGCGTTCTGCCTGCCGGCCCTGGCTGAGGATACCCCCGCAGATAAATCCGATGACGCCGCCAAGGACGTCCCGGAAGCCCAGCAATGGACGTCGCAGCACGAATTGAAGATCGGTGGCAAGACCGTGCGCTACACGGCCACTGCCGGCACCATGCTGATGCGCAACGACAAGGACGAGCCCATCGCGCTGTTCGGCTATACCGCGTACACGGCAGACGGCGCCGATCCGGGCAAGCGTCCGATCATGTTCGCCTACAACGGGGGGCCCGGGTCCGCGTCGCTCTGGCTGCACATGGGCGTGCTGGGGCCGCAACGCGCCGTGGCGACGGACGGTGGCTTCAGCCCGGCCGGGCCCTACCGCCACGTGGACAATGCCTACAGCATCATCGATCAGGCGGACCTGGTGATGATCGATCCGGTCGGTACCGGTTTCTCGCGGCCGGTGGGTGACGCCAAGGGTGCGGATTTCTGGGGCGTCGACCAGGACATCGAGTCGGTCTCCGACTTTATCGCCAGGTACGTCACCGACAACGGGCGCTGGGCTTCTCCCAAGTACGTCCTCGGCGAGAGCTACGGCGGAATGCGGACGGGCGGCGTGGCCTGGCGCCTGCTGAGCCACGACAACATGGCGCTGAACGGCGTGGTGCTGGTCTCCCCCTTCATGGAGATGGCCACCGGTTTCGCCGGGATGGGCATCGACCTGCCGCACGTCATGTACCTGCCGACATTTGCGGCTACGGCCTGGTATCACGATGCGCTGGCCGACAAGCCGGCAGACCTGAAGGCATTCGTACATGAAGTGGCGCAGTTCGCCTACAACGAATACGCGCCGGCCCTGTTGCTCGGGGACCGGCTCGGCGAGGCACAGCGCAAGGCCGTCATCGCGAAACTCGCGCGCTACACGGGACTGAGCGAGGATTACTGGGACAAGGCGGACCTGCGCATCGATGAACGACAGTTCACCAAGGAACTGCTGCGCGACCGCGGCGAGACGGTCGGCCGGATCGATTCACGCTTTACGGGCGACTCCATCGACCTGCTGGGTGAGGACGCGTTCTACGATCCCATGACGACCGCGATCGGACCGCCGTTCCTGGCCGCATTCATGGATTATTACCACAAGGATCTCGGCGTGGATGCCGACCGCCAGTACGTCGTTTCCGGCCGGCTTTGGAAAGACTGGGACTGGAAGCACGCGCAACCGGACAAGGGCGGTTACAAACTGCCGTTTCCCAACACCCTCGTGGACCTGTCACTGACCATGACCCAGAGCCCATCGATGAAGGTCCTGTTCATGCAGGGCTATTTCGACCTGGCGACGCCGCTGCTGGGTACCGAATACTACATCGACCACCTGGACGTGACGCCGGAAATCCGCGAGAACGTGCAGCTGGAACTGTTCGAAGCCGGGCACATGATGTACATCCACGAACCGTCGATGAAAAAATTCAGGCAAGTCCTGGCTGACTTTGTCCGCGATAGCGACAACTCGGGGAACTGAGCGCCCGGAATAGCGATGCAGCTTCCCGGCGTCCTGGTCCTGGCGCCCGACGCGGAAGACTATCTTCCGTTGTTGGGCGACCTGGTGCGTCGGGGTGCGGAAGTCTCGGTGGCGACCGATCCCGGTTCCGCCCTCGATGCCGGAAGCCGCTGCGAGGTGCTGCTGGCCCAGCCGGACCTGGCCGCCGAAGCACTACCCCGGCTGCCCGCCGTTCGCTGGGTTCAATCCACCTGGGCCGGTGTCGAACCCCTTTTGGCGAGGGGCCCCGGCAATTACCGTCTGACCTCGGTGAAGGGCGTGTTCGGCCCCATGATGGCCGAATACGTTTTCGGCTACATCCTTGGTCACGAACTGCGGCAGTCCGCACGGCTCGAACACCAGAAGTCGAGAGAGTGGTGGCCAGTCGATTCGGGCTCGTTGTCCGGGAAAACGCTGGGGGTGATGGGCACGGGTTCGATTGGCCGGCACATCGCCCACACGGGCAGGGCGTTCGGGATGCGTGTCATCGGGTACAGCCGCCGCGGTGAGGCGGTCGAACCGTTCGACCCGGTGTTTCCGGCGGAGCAATTGCGCGATTTCCTTTCGGAGCCGGATTACCTGGTGGCCGTGCTGCCGGGCACCCCGGATACCGACGGGCTGCTGGACGCGGGTGCCTTCCGGGCCATGAAGCCGAGTTGTCTGCTGGTCAACGTCGGGCGCGGCAGCCTGGTGGACGAGCACGCCCTGGTGGACGGCCTGCGGCAGGGCGAACTCGCCGGGGCCGTGCTGGACGTCTTCCGACAGGAACCGCTGCCTGAATCGAGTCCGCTGTGGGATACGCCCGGCGTGACCGTGACGGCACACGTTGCGGCGCGCAGCCGACCGGCGGATGTCGCGCGGGTATTCCTGGCGAATTACAATCGCTACGTGGCGGGTCTGGAACTCGAGCACCTGGTGGACTTCGAGCAAGGGTACTGACAGGGCATGGCAAGCGGGAACTACACGGCGACTCTCCCCGCCAGCTGGTATTACGACGCTGGGCATTACCGCAGGGAACTCAATGCGATCTGGCTCCGCGAATGGCTGTGTGTGGGACGCGAGGAAGACTGGTCGGATACGGGTGATTTCCGGCGAATCGAAATCGGCGGCGCGCAGGTGATCGTGACCCGATCGGAAGAAGGCTCACTGCACGCCTTTCACAACACGTGCCGTCACCGCGGATCGCTGCTGTGCGAGGCCGAAGCGGGACGTTTCGAGAAGGGACGCATCGTCTGCCCCTACCACGCCTGGGCTTACGGCCTGGATGGCGAGCTGCTGCGCGCGCCGCGAACCACGAAGGCGGATGCGCTGCAACTGGAGGACTTCCCGCTATACCGCGTGGCGTTGGAAACATGGCGCGGCTTCGTATTCGTGAACCTGGATCCGTCCCCGACCGTCTCCGTCGTGCAGGCGATGGGTGCCGAAGCAGACAATGTCGCCGCCTGGCCGCTCGAAGACCTGAGGCGCGTGCACCGCGAAACGCATCGCCTGGCCTGCAACTGGAAAATCTTCTGGGAGAACTACCAGGAGTGCTACCACTGCCCGGGCGTGCACCCCGACCTGTGCCGCCTGGTACCCTTGTACGGCACCGGTTACATGGGCTACGCGGACGCGGACCAGGAGCCCGAGCGCCCGGGTGCGATGCTGCGGTCCGGCGCGGTGACCTGGTCGGCGGACGGCGAGACGACCTTGCCGTGGTTCGACGGCCTGGGGCAGGCCGAGTCGCAGGCGGGCATGACCTTCGCGGACCTGCCGCCGACCATGTTCCTGGTGGCGCACGTCGACCATGTGCGCTCGGTGCGTGTGGTTCCGCTGGGTCCCGAGGAGACCGAGCTGATTGTAGACTGGTATCTTCAGCGCGACGTGGCTGCCCGGCCGGGGCTGGACCTCGAGCGGCTCACCGCCTTCGCCAGCCAGGTCGTTCGCGAGGATGGGCGGGCCTGTGAACTGAACCAGGCAGGTCTGCGTTGCAGCCGGCATCAGCACGGCGTTTTGGTTGAAAAGGAGAAGTACGTGTACGAATTTGAAAACTGGGTAAGGGAGAAGCTGGGTCATGGCCGGGGTTGAGGGTCGTGTGGCGATGGTGACCGGCGCAGGCCGGGGCATCGGGAAAGCGACCGCCGAATTGCTGGTGTCGCGCGGGGCGCGCGTGATGGCTGCGGCCCGAAGTGAAACGGAGCTCGCCGCGCTCGGGGAGGCTCTGGGGCTGGACTACGTGGTGGCCGATCTCGGCACGCCCGAGGGCTGCGAGCATGCCGTTACTGAGACCGAGAAGCGCCTGGGGCCGGTCGATATCCTCGTCTGCAACCACGGCATTGGCTCCGCCCACGAGAAGGTGCTCTGGGAGCAGGACCCGGCGGTCTGGGCCGAAACCATGCGCATCAATCTCGACGGGCCCTTTCACCTCTCGCGGCGCGTGGTGAAGGTCATGGCCGAACGCCGGTACGGGCGCGTGGTGTACACGAGTTCGACCGCCGCCCGCAACGCCGAGCATGCCGGCAGCGCCTACAACAGCTCAAAGAGCGGCCTGCTTGGCCTGATGCGCTCGGTGGCCCAGGACGGCGGCCCTTACAACGTCACGGCGAACGCGGTCCTGCCCGGCTGGGTGCGTACCGAGATGGCTGAGCGCTCGGCCCGGGCCGAAGCGGAGCAGCGGGACATGACCGTGGACCAGGTGTGGGCCGAGCGCGGCGAGATTTATCCGCCCGGCCGGGTAGTCACCCCGCTGGAGGTGGCTGAAGCGATTGCCTTTCTGGCCTCGGAGGAGTCAAGCGGCGTGAGCGGCGAGTCGATAGCCGTGGCGCTGGGCGGCATCTGGTGACCTCCTGTCGGCGGGCACTGACCTCGGCCGACGGGGACAAGGTGGGGACCCTGCTGTTGGAATCCGCCGTGCCGAATGAATAACGCTTTTCAGGTCTCCTTCTCGGGCACGTAGTGCACCACGCGGATGTTCTCCAGCGTGACCAGCCCGCCGCAGTTCGCTTCCTCGAACAGTTTGGTTAGTCGTGGCTTGAAGGCTTCGACCTTGGCTTCCTCGTCGACGATTTCCACCAACACCGACAGGTCCGCCGAGAGGTCCAGGATCTTGGTCGTGCGGATACGCGCTGTGGCTCCATAGCCCATCACGCCCTTCAGCACGGTGGCGCCGGCCAGTCCCACGTCGCGGGCTTCACGTACGATGGCCTCGAACAGCGGCAGATGGCCGACCTTGTCGCTCTCGCCGATGAAGATTCGCAGCAATACGGCCTGTCCGGTAATTTCCATGGTTCACCTCAGGATGAAATCACTGAGCAGCAGGCCCAGCGCGAAGGCCACCGCCGCCCCGGCCAGCGTGGCGACGAAGTAGGAGGACGCGTAAAAATATTCCTTGTCCTGTACGAACTGGCCGAGTTCGTAAATGAAGGATGAAAGCGTGGTGAAGCCGCCGCAGAACCCGGTCGCCAGCAACAGCCTCACCTCGGTGGAGAGCAGTTCGGTTCGCCCCGCCAGCCCGGCGACAAACCCAATCACGAGGCAGCCGCCCAGGTTGGACAGCAAGGTGCCGTACGGCAGGCTGAAAGCCGAGACATTCTGGGTCAACAGCGTCATTCCGTACCGGCTCGCGCCTCCCAGCATGCTGCCGAGACCCACCAGGACAAATGAAATCCAAACGTGCACGTGCCGACTCTAGCAGAAACCGGCTTCGCGTCGTATGGCGGGCTTAGGGGAAATGAGGAACACAAAAGGCGCTAAGGGACGCACAGGACGCAAGAAAACGCCGGGATGGGTCGGCTGGAAGCTTTGGCGGCTTGCTTGCCTCTCGATATCAGGTCGCGTCGGAGGAGCGGCTGAAAGAACATTTTTCCGCTGAGGACGCAGAACACGCTGAATTTCTGTTGGGGCTGGTAACGTCCCGAACTCATTCACAGATCCTTCTGCGTTCTCGGCGTCCTCGGCGGAATATTTTCGTTCTCTGACAACCCAGCGAAGCAACCTGGGCAGCCACTTTCCGGGTCCTTCCCTAGGCCGTACCCAGAATTCCTTTGCGTCCCGCTTTTCCGGGGTTCTGTCGTCAGGCGTCTTCGCGGACGAAAGTCCAAGCGATGGCTGAGAGGGCGAGGCTGACAGCGGAGATGGCGAAGATGACGGTCTTGTCGGGCGCCAGACTGACCAGCAAGGCGACACCGAGGCTGACAACGAGTTGGGGGAGGACGACTGAGAGGTTGAACAGACCCATGAAGAGGCCCATGCGGGCCTGGCTGACCTTCTGTGAAACGATCGCGAAGGGCAGGCTGACGATCGCGGCCCAGCCAATACCGACGATGGCCATCAAAACGTAGAGAGTAAGAGGGGTCGACGCCAGGAAGTACAGACCCATGTAGCCGGCCGCCATGAAGCCGAGGCAGGCCGCGTGGGTGCGGACCCGGCCGATGCGTTGGGCGATCGGCATCAAGACGAGCGCCGGCAGCGCCGCGCCGACCGCATTCAGGACCAGGAAACTGGTCGAGCCGACACGGCCCATATCGATGTCGGAAAGTTGCGGCATACGCTGCTGAAGAAACGCGAACAGAAACACGAAGGTGGTCTGGATGCCGACCCAGCTGAAGGAATGCGCGGCGATCACCTTGCGAAAGGCAGCCAGGCCGTTGCCGTTTTCACGTTCGAGCATGGCCTGCGCCACCAGCGCCAGGGTGATCAGTCCGCAGACGATTTCCGCGTAGTAGTTGTCTACGTCGACTCCCGCCAGGCGCCTAACCATCGCGTATACGTCGTAGACGAGGAAACCCCACAGCGGGCGGATGGCCAGCAGAATGCCGCCCATAGAATCCTCCCTGCGGGTCGGCTTGACCGTTGGCGCGTCACCGTCCTCGAGTTTGCGGGGCTCAGCGATAAACAGCGGCGGCAGGACCGAGAACAGCAGAACGATCACCGCTCCGGAGTAAATCAGCACGTAGTTGTCGAACACGGCACCGACCGCGTAGGCCAGCACCCCGAAGGTGCCCGAAATGCTCTGCATCCAGGTGAAGCCCTTGGTGCGTTCGTCGCCGGGCCCAGTCACGTCGGCAATGATCGAGCGGGTCGGGTTGAAGCTGATATTAATGGCGAGATCCAGCGTCAGGGCGACTGCGATGGCCACCCCGAGGATGCCGCCCATGCCGAGGCTCGCCGAGACGATGTCCAGGTTTGGCAACGCCAGCAGCATCAGGGTGGCCAATACGCCGCCGACCAGGATGAATGGCCGGCGCCGGCCATTCCAGAACCAGACCCGGTCGGAAACCAGGCCGATGATCACCTGCCCGAGAATGCCCGCTAGCGGCCCAGCGGCCCAGACCAGGCCGACGTCGTGGATGTCGAGCTTGTACTGTGTGGTCAGTATCCAGCTCAGCGCGGAGATCTGGATCGACAGCGCGAAACCCATCGCCGTCGACGGTAGGCTGAGCAGTGCGAAAAATGCGTTGGTCCTGTTTTGCTGGAACGCGCGCATGGGAGCCACTATACGATGTCACCCGCAGGCGGACTCGGCTGAATACGAATTCAGTTACAGTCCGGGTGTGGGCTGATCAGGGCTTGCGCCCGCCGCAGGAGCCGCGGACGGCCAGAGACATCGGCAGCAGGCGCGATTCGACCGGCCTGCTGTCGATCATGTCCAGTACGCTTTCGACCAGGATTCTGGCGGCCAGGCGCGTGTCCTGCCTGACCGTCGTCAGAGACGGGCTGGCGTAGGTAGCGGCGGGAATGTCGTCGAAGCCGACCACCGAAACGTCGTCGGGCACCGATATGCCGGCCTTGCGCAGGCGTTTCATCGCGCCCAGGGCGATCAGGTCGCTGGCGGCGAAGACGGCGTCGAACGGTTCTGTGTTGTCGAGCAACCGCGACATGGCCTCGAAGCCGGAGGTTTCCTGGTTGTCCGCGTCGTAATGGAGCTTCTCCTGCGGTTGGATGCCTGCAGCTCGAAGCGCTTTCTGGTAGCCCCGGTAGCGTTGTTCGAATTCCGGGCAGTCTTCGCTGGCTTCACCGAGAAATGCGATGCGCTTTCGGCCCAGTTCAATCAGGTGCCGGGTTGCCATCTCGCCACCCTCGGCGTTCCTGCAGCCAATCGCGTGGCCTGCGAGTTCAGGGGTGGTCGCGCCCCATATGGCGAAATGGGCGCCGTCGTCGCGCAGGCGCCGGAGCTTGTCGGCAATGACGCCATAGTCTCCATAGCCCAGGAGGATGATGCCGTCGGCACGGTTGGTGGCCTCGTATTCGTTGAGCCAGTCGTCGCTCAACTGTTGGAACGAGACCAGCACGTCGTAGGATTTCTCGGCCGCGTAGCGCGTGATGTGACCGAGCATGGAGAGGAAGAAAGGATTGATCTGGGAATCGTCGGTGGTCGGGTCTTCGAACAGTAGCAGCGCGATCGTGTTGCTGCGTTGCGATCGCAAGCCGGCCGCGCTGCGATCGACCCGATAGTTCATTTCGCGCGCGATCTGCTGAATGCGGCGCCGGGTCTCGGGGTTTACCAGGGGGCTGTTGCGCATGGCGCGCGAAACCGTGGCCTGCGACACGCCGGCCCGGTGGGCGATGTCGAAAGATGTGGTCTTGCCGGAACCCATGGATGCCACCCCAGGTGCTTCTCGGTGCCAGACGTCGTGGCCGTCCGAACGTTGATCATAGCACTCTTGCGGGCTTCCGGCTCTCCGGCGTCGGCTGCTGCGCGGGTACTGTTCGCAAATTGTTGCGGAATTTGGTGCTTTTTCTGAATACGTTTGCAGAATCTTGTCGCGGTAGGACCCGCGCCTTTAGTCTTCCGAACTAAGTCGTGCCCGCAGCAGTCGACGGTGCCTTTTCGGGGACACAAAACGAAATCTTTTAAAGATTTGGAGAGCGTATGAAAACCAGGAACACCTTCCGCCGCAAAGAGTTGGCGGCGACGATCTCGTTGCTGTTGACCGCCCATCCGGCCCTCTACGCGCAGGACCAGTCCACCTCGGATCAGTCAGACCAGGGCGAGGAAATGATCATGGAGGAGGTCGTCGTGACCGGCCACTTCCGCGCCAGCCTCGTCGATGCGATCGACACCAAGCGCAATAACACGTCCATCGTCGAAGCCATCTCGGCCGAGGACATCGGCAAGCTGCCCGACTCCAGTATCGCAGAGTCGCTGGCGCGCCTGCCGGGCGTATCCGGTGAGCGGCGCAACGGGCGCACCAGCGGAATTTCGGTGCGTGGTTTCAATGAGAACTATGTCGGTACGACCATGAACGGCCGCGAACTCCTTGGCATGGGTGACAACCGGGGCGTTGAGTACGACCTGTACCCGTCGGAAATCGTCAGCGGCATGGTGGTTTACAAGACGCCCGACGCGACGCTGACCACCCAGGGCATCGGCGGTATCGTCGATCTGAGGACCAACCGCCCCCTGGAAAGTGACCCGTACCTGGTGTTCAATGGCACGTATGAGCAGAACGGAATGAGTTCTGCCAACCCGGATTACAAAGACAACGGCCACCGCCTGGCGGTCAGCTTTTCCGATACCTTCGCCGACGAGACCCTGGGTGTCTCCTTCGCGGCCGCGACAACCAAGTCGCCCAGTCAGGAAGAGCAGTTCCGGGCCTGGGGTTATCCCACGGTCAACACCGCCAATGCCGGTTCCGGCGTCAGCCTGAGCGGCGACGAGGTCATCCTCGGCGGCCACGATTCCTTTGTGCGCTCGGCCCAGCTCGATCGCGATACCCTTTCCGGCGTTGTTCAATGGGCCCCGAGCGACAGCCTGACGTTCACACTCGACGGCCTGTACATCGACTTCCAGGAAGACAAAGTCTTTCGCGGGCTCGAAGAGGGATTGGCCGAGTGGGGTACAGGAAATTACACCGTGACCGGGGCGGAACCCGGCTTCGTCACATCCGCGGATCTGGACGGCGGCTTCGCCTCGGTGATCCGCAACGACGCCGAGCGCAAGAAAGCCGAATTGAAGGTTGTCGGCCTGAACGTCGAATGGCTGCTCGATGATAACTGGACGCTCAAGTTTGACGGCGCCCACAGCGAGGTGGACAAAACCATCACCAACGTGGAGAGCTACTCCGGCGTGGGTCGGGCCGGCCTCTCCACGCAAGGTGCGCCGACCGCGCGCTCCTGGGTGATGACCCCGACCGGGGCCATCTTCAGCGCGCATCCGACCATCCCGCTCAACGACCTGACCGATTTCAATCTGGTGCGCCTGGCCGGCCCTCAGGCCTGGGGCGGCGCCATGGCGCCGGTTTCGCAGTTTGCCGAGCAGATTCTGCCCGACGGGTCCAAGATCGGCCCGCCGCAGGCGCAGGATGGCTTCGTGAACGAGCCCGTGTTCAACGAAAAGCTGAACACTTTCCGCATCGATGCGATCCGCGAACTGGATTTCTCCGTGTTCAAGGAGCTGACCGTCGGCGTCAACTACTCCGATCGCAAGAAGTCCAAGGACAACCGCGGCTACTTCCTCACCGCGCCGAGCTGGCCGTACGACGGCCCGATCCCCGAGGAGTACCGGGTTGGCACCTCCTCGCTGGGCTTCATCGGCATCAACGGCGTGGTCGCTTACGACAGCCTGGCGATGTACGACAACGGTTATTACATCGCGACCGACGCCCAGCAGCTGGAGACCAAGCGTTTCGGTGACACCTACACGGTCAGCGAAAAGCTGACCACCGCTTTCGCCAAGCTCGACTTCGATATGGAATTGGGCAGCGGCATGCTTTTCGGCAACGTGGGACTGCAGTACGTCCGCACAGATCAGAATTCGGACGGCTTCAGCTCCTATACAGGCCCGGACCTGTACGTACTGGCTACCCCGATCTCGGGTGGTGATACCTACAGCGAGTGGCTGCCGAGCTTCAACGCGACCTATGACTTCGGCAACGGCCACATGCTTCGCGCCGCTGCGTCCAAAACGGTCAGCCGCCCGCGCATGGACGACATGCGGCCCAACCAGCAGGTCTCGTTCTTCTTCAACCTGGCCAACGTGACCTCCACCGACCCGCGTCAGAGCGCCTGGAGCGGCAGCGCCGGCAACCCGACGCTGCGTCCGCTGGAAGCCAACCAGTACGACCTGGCCTGGGACTGGTACTTCGCCGATGACGAAGGTATTTTCTCCGCGGCGGTGTTCTACAAGGATCTCGTCAACTGGCATCGTGCCGGTTCGTTCGTCGGCGACTTCAGCCAGTTCTACATCCCGGGCTACCACCAGGTGGACGACGCAGACGGCAACCCGGTGACCCCGGCGACCTTCCAGGGCCTGGTGAGCTATCGCGAGGATGGCCTGACGGGCGAGGTGAAGGGACTGGAACTGCAGACCATCTTCCCGTTCCGGGTATTCTGGGACGCGCTGGACGGCCTGGGTGTGATCGCCACGGCCACGTTCCTGGACGGTTCGC
>JASFKQ010000090.1:0-13766 GCA_050118555.1 Lysobacterales bacterium | reverse complement strand
TTTATTTCGTGCCCCTGCGGGCATTGGTCAATTGGTTCGCGCCCCGGACCTGGCCGGGACACCGTGCAATATAGCAGGCAACAATATAGCTTGGCCAAGACGAGTTTTGATGACTCATGTCAGAATTGATGCAAAACTAGTGATCAATTGGGCCTGGTAATGGCTTTTTACGGTCCTGACCTGGGTCATCGAATGCACCACCGCGTACGAATAGTATGGAGCCGGGTGTGAGAATCGAGATTTCCCAATCGCTGACCAGAGAGGACAAGTAATGAACGTGAAAACCCGAACCCTGTTATTCGCTGCGGCTGCGGGCTGCCTGGCCGCGATGGCGTTCAGCGCGCCCGTCGTGGCGCAGGACGAGGACCTCAGCGACAACGCAACCTGCCTCGAATGCCACGGTGGTGAAGTATGGACGGCGCCTGAGAATTCCGACCGGCCGCGCGTTCACAACGACGACGGTTCCTTCACAGTACCAGACCACGAGGCCTGGTCCTGCATCGATTGCCACGACTATATCACCGAGATTCCCCACCCCGAGGGCGTCGAGGAGAAGTCCGTGGACTGCCTGAATTGCCACGAGACCACCCCGACGGTCGAATAAAGGCACACTGCCGGGGGGACGACTGTGCCCCCCGGCGCCTCCCAGGCTGGAAAGCGCCGTGCCGGTGGCTCGATCGGTGCATTCCGGTCACATGGTTTACACCTAATTCCGACCCCATAGTTCCATTGCTCGGGGACCGCTACCGCGTTGACGGAAATGCCGCAACACGACCAATCAGCAAGTGATCGACGGTCAGTTGCCTGGCCTTGCCGACGGCCAGCAGGCCCAGCAGAAGCCCCCATTCAAGATGGTCCTGCAGTGCCACAGGCGAGGTCTTCAGGGCACCGTAATAGGACACGACAGCGACAACGTTGAGCACGAAGAGACCGGCGGCCGAAAAACGCGTCCACAAGCCGATAACCAGCAGCGCCGAAAATCCCAGCTCGCCACCGGCCCCAAGGTACGCGGCAAATTCCGGCGGCAGCAGGGGCACGTGATACTCTTCCCGAAACAGATAGAGAGCCGTATCCCAGTCCTGGATCTTGTTCCAGCCTGAGGCGAAGAACACCTTGGCCACGTACAAGCGAGCCGCGAGATCGACGATTGGCGCCAACCGGTCCAGCACCTGCCTTTCCACCAGTTTCCAGGCAGCGTGAATTCTGATCAGAAAGGTTTTCATGGCTGTTGTGCTCCGATGAATGCTATTGGGCTGCCGCGGCCTGGAGACAGGACTCGCGGTGAACCAGTACCCCCAGCTCCACGCCCAGCCGCAATAATCCGGCTGCCTGTAACGCGGCGTCCTGATCGTCTTCCCCCGCAAAGTGTTCGCAAACATCCGCGAACGTGGCGCCCCGCCTTATGGCCTCGAGGGCTGCCGACTGCAGGTCCGAAAGACTGTGCCAGCCACTGGCCAGATTGGGTTTGCGGTACACCAGCCAGTGCATCACCTGTCTGATCGGTTGGACATTGCTTCCGTCTGGGCTGGCTGTCTCATCGGTCAGGGCGCTGCACAGCTGCGGCGCGTTCCACTGCAGGGCGAGCAGGCTCACGGACGGATGCAGATCGAATCGCAGATCGCCCCAACCATCCGCCGGTACCGACTTCAGGAATTCGGCGGTCACACACTCCGCATCAGCCGCATCGATGGTGTGGCGGACCGCCCATTCAAAGCTGGCGAGATCGGCCAATACCGGAGCCTGGGCGTAGGGCTCCTGGTGTTGCAGGAAGTTCGCCAGCCTGGCGCCAAACCAGCGAATCGATGGGTGTTTCGATGGGTGGAGGTCGAGATAGCGCTTTCCCATGACGTCGAATTCCTCGTCGCCCAGGGCACGGTGCACTGCCGGATAGTTGCAGCGCAGCGCTTCGACAAGGCGCATGGCGTAGGCATTGGCATAAATCTCCAGTTGGCTGTCGGTGTCTACCGGTCCGGTGTGCAGCCAGATGCGGAGCGCGGCTCTGTCCTGTTCCGGGTCGAGGATGGAGGCCTGCAATAAAGACTGCCATTGGTGCAGTCGCAATTCCCCGCTTGCGGAGTCAGGCCGTTGCATGGCGTCTCTCCGGCTGACTCAGGTAAATACCTCCCATTGCCTCGTCGGCAACCTTGCGGGCATGTCCCAGCTCCGCCACCAATTCGGCCAGCGGTGGAATGAGGTCGTCGCGCTCGATCATTACGGGGACCTCGCCAAAGCGCTGCACCGCGTACCCGTACAACTCCCAGACCGCGTCGCAGACCGGGTGATCGTGGGTATCGATGCAAAAGTCGCCATAGTCCGTGTGGCCGGCGAGATGGAACTGGCGAACGCGCTCAGCGGGCAATGCCTCAAGGTAGCGATAGGGGTCGAACCGGTGATTCCGCCCGGAAACGTAGATGTTGTTGATGTCAACGAGCAGTTCGCAATCCGCTTCGTGCACGACGGCATTGACGAATTCCCATTCAGGGATTGGCGTTTCGGCCTGCACGTTGGCGGAAACGTTTTCGATTGCCAGGCGGCGGCCCAGATAATCCTGTACCTGCCGAATTCTGCCCGCCACGTGTCGGACAGCCTCTTCCGTATAGGGCAGGGGCAGCAGATCATGCAAATGCGCACCCGACACGCCGGTCCAGCACAGGTGTTCGGAAATGATCGCCGGCTCGATGCGATTGGCCAGTTGCCTGATATTGCGCAGATAATCCCTGTCCAGATCGTCACAGGATCCAAGGTTCATCGCCACTCCGTGCATGGCAAGGGGATAATCCTGGCGGATCCGTTCGAGGTAATAGAGCGGCTTTCCGCCCGGTACGAGGTAGTTGTCGGAAAGGACCTCCAGCCAGTCCACGGCCTGCGGTTGGGCAATAAAATCCTGGTAATGTTCTGGGCGCAGCCCAAGGCCAAATCCACTCAGTTCCGTCATTTGTTCCTTTCCCGTGTTCGTTTCTTCGCTCAGTCGACTTGCCAAGGGCACGGCGACCCGTGCCCTTGCAAGCAACTTCCTCTCTTATTCCTCGATTACCTTTCCGCCCTTCTCAGTGCACTGTTTCGCGGAGTCTGCAAGCACCCAGCCCTGGCC
Source organism: Lysobacterales bacterium (assembly GCA_050118555.1). Classification (GTDB taxonomy): domain Bacteria; phylum Pseudomonadota; class Gammaproteobacteria; order Xanthomonadales; family SZUA-36; genus CALKKN01. The sequence continues at coordinate 10,675 of JASFKQ010000090.1, read as the reverse complement.
TTTGCAGGCATTCTGTCCCGCACAGGCGCTGGTGGCCGTTTTGCATTTGGACTGGCCTTTGCAGGCGTTGATGCCCATGCACTTCACGGGCTTGTTTTCCTTGGTCTCGCCGGCAAAGGCCGGGTTGACAGCGGCACTGGCAAACAGTGTGGCGGCGGACGCGGCCAGCGCCAGCTTGGCGGTCTTGCTCAACAGGGAACGACGATCGATAGAACGGTACATAACAACTCTCCTTGGTCAAAAAAATGGGGTTGAGGGCGTTGTGGGAGCACAACGACCACGCCTATTGGATGCAGCGGGGGGCGGGATGTTACAGAGGCTGAAAAATTATTTGCGGTGGAAGCGCGATTGGTGCTGCTGGTGCAGCTTATCGGCGAGCGCCTTCATTTCCTCTTCCGTCTGTGGCGCCTCGGGACGCAACGCCAATACCTCACGCAGCAACTTCATCTGCTTCATGAAACGTCGGCAATGAGCACAGAGCATGAGATGAGCGCGCACAGCCATGCGGTGCCACCAGCCCAATTGGCCGTCGAGATAGTCGCTGGCATCCGATTGCACCAGATCGCGGCAAGTCAACATGTGCCTGTTTCCTCGTAATGTTCAACCATGGCGTACACACGTGATCGGGCGCGATGTAACAGCACCCTGAGATTGGATGCGCTGATCGAAAGGATGTTACAGATGTCGCCAGCTTCGAGGCCTCGCAATTCCCACAGCGTAAGCACGCTGCGCTGAAGTTCCGGCAGGGTCTGCAGTGTCATTTCCAGGCAGCGACGAAAATCCTCGTGACTCAGCAGGGCTTCCGGCGAATGGTGATGCCAGCGTGTCGGTTCCCTGGCCCAGTGACCATTCTCCTGGAAACGCTCCGAACCGAACACGTTTTCGCCTCCCGCATGGTCCTCCATCGAGAATTCGCGTTTTGTTTTGCGGAGCCGGCCACGCGCCTCATTGATAACGATCGTAAACAGCCAGGTCTTGATTGTGGAGCGCCCCTGGAACCTGGGCAAATGACGGAGTGCTGAGACCCAGGCTTCCTGCACGGCTTCTTCGGCTTCGGCTTCTCCGAGAATGGCTGTGGCTGTCCGCTTCATCGCGCCGTGATACTGCCTCACCAGTTCCTCGAAGGCAGCCTTCTGACCGGCTCGAAGCCGGGCAAGCAACTCGGCTTCTTCGACTGAGGCCTTTTCCGTCATCGCTCTTCCCCGTGAGGTGGCCAGCTCATGGTATCCCAGCCAGGGGACCACACCAATTTTCAGCCAACTTACTTGCCACCTTCCGCTGCAAGCCGCTGCTCTCATCTACCGGGTCGCCACAGACCGAACCTTCAGACAGGCTCCATTCGCCCTTTGTCGCTGTGTCAATCCTGTGCCAGGCTGGCCGTCATCATCTGTGCTTATCCGGCGTTTACTGGCACTGTCGGGAAGGACAAGCACCGCAAATGATGGATTGACCACGATCCGGGAATAACCCAACCCACTGCAAAGCCCCGCTTCGCGGTGCTTTTTTGTATGAAAATCAGGCATATCCCCTGGTTGCAGACGTCAGTGGCTGGCTGTATGGAAAATCTATACACCCCGCTCCGTCCCCAACTGGTTGTTTTTAAAAACTTTATTTCCTCCGGCCTTTCGCCCGTTGTATATAAAAATCATACGTTCGCGGTCCGGCAGGCCCATGGAACCCCGAACGGCGATGTCGACCCTTATTTGTAACCTATTGTTTCAAAGGCTTTTCCTTTGATTTTGATCGAGCCTGTCCATTCTGGCACGGGATATGCATTTACCTTTATGAAATCAACCAGCGAGGTGGTCAAATGAAAGACAGAGCCAGCATTCTCATCGTCGATGATGAAGAAGTGGTGCGCCGCAGCCATCTCAGGAGCCTGGCGGAAACCGGTTGTCACGCAGAGGCGGCGGCAGACGGAAGGGAAGCACTGCAAGTGCTGGAACAACACCCCTTCGACGTCATCCTGCTGGATCTGAGGATGCCCGGTCTGGACGGAATGGATGTCCTGAAGACCATCAAGGAACGGTGGCCGGACAGCGAAGTGGTTGTCATCACGGGCTATCCGACCATCGAATCCGCTAAGGAAGCGGTGCGGCTTGGCGCCCACGACTATATCGCCAAGCCGGTCGGTCCGGACGATGTGATCCGGGCGGCCAACGAGGCCTGGCTGCAAAAGCGCTGGGCCATGCACAGAGAGTGCAACGACCGGGAGGCTGAAGACCTCGTGGGGCGTCGACCCGCAAACCACCCGGTTACCCATTGAACGAGGTCAGGAGGTAGATCATGAAACACAGAGCACAAGTACTCGTCATTGACGACGACGCAGTGGTCGGACGCAGCTTCGACCGGGTCCTCTCCGGCAAGGGCTACGATGTGAGCACAGCCCTGAGCGGTGAGGAAGGTTTGAAAGACATCGAGTCGCACAACTACGACGTCGTGTTCACCGACATCAAGATGCCGGGAATGGACGGTCTGGAAGTGGCCGAACGCATTCGGGCGCGTTGCCCCTGGACGCCTGTGGTGGTCATCACGGGCTACGGCAACGAAGAGAACGAAACCCGCGCTCACGTGCTGGGCGTCAGCGGATTCGTTCGCAAGCCGCTCACGCCGGAGATCATCGAAGGCGTGACCCTGAAGGCCCTCGAGAATCCGGTAGCGCCCGCCGAGGCGCCCGTCGAAGCGGCCAACGAAGCGGTCCCCGAAACCGTGGCTCCCGAAGCCATGGGCTACGGCAAGGCGGTCCGGATCGTGGCACGGAACATCGGCCTCTTCATCGCGGCTCCGTTCATCGCCCTGGCGTACATCATCGCCATGCCGGCTGTCGGCTTCTGGATGTTCGCGAAGCTCGGCATCGAGGCCTGGCGGAACAGGCGCGCATCCAGCTGAATGGATGCGCGACCGGGGCAGAAGAACAAGAGGTAAGAAACGATGAAGATCAGTGTTACGTGTGCCGGCCTCCTGCTCGCCATCGCCCTCGGGGCGATGGCGCCGGCGGCGGCCCTTGCACAGGATGGCGTGGCGGACCCGGACGCAAAGTGCCTGAGATGCCACAGCAAGAATCTCAAGAAATCCCTGGCGGACGGCGAAAAACTCTCGCTGCACGTGTCCACCGAGGACTTTGCGCAGTCGGCGCACAACGTCATCGGCTGCACCGGTTGCCACCGCGAAGTCGCCAAGGCCGACAGGCATCCTTCCAGGGAGCCTATCGCGACACACCGCGAGTTCTCGCTGGCCCAGAACGAAACCTGCAGGCAGTGCCACAGTGCTGACTTCAAGGCCTACAAGGAAAGCATTCATGCCAACCTCGCGGCCCACGGCAGCACCGATACACCGGTATGCTCCGACTGTCACAGTGCGCACGCCGTTCAGAAGATGGCCGTGTTCAAGCCGAAGTCCGGTGAAACCTGCGGCAATTGCCACCAGGACATCTACCAAGCCTACGAACAAAGCGTTCATGGCCAGGCGGTGGCCCACGGGAACGTGATCCGCGACAGCCGAGTGCAGGCGCCGAGCTGCTCTGACTGCCACAAGGCCCACGACATCACGGCGGTGGCAGCCAGCGACTACCTGCGGTCGACCTGCCTGAATTGTCACGACAACGCTGCGTCGAGACACAGCAAATGGTTGCCCAACTCCGGCATGCACATGACCTCCGTCGCCTGCGCAGCCTGCCATTCCCCCACGGCCGATCGCCGGGTGGATCTGCAGCTGTTCGATAAGGCTACCGGCGAACCGATCGGCAGCAAGGATGACCTGGCCGGGTTCGGAAATCGCCTCAGCGAGGTCGAAGCCAAGGGCGACCTGGATGCAGTGGAATTGTGGAAACTGGTGCGACAGGCGAGCCGCGACGGCACGCCAACCAAAGTGACCCTCAGAGGCCGGATGGAAGTCACCAACGGCGTAGACGCACACCGTATCGCGCCGAAAGGTGAAGCCGTGCGGTCCTGCGAGACCTGCCACGAAGGCGGCTCCGCGGGGTTCCGCAACGTGACGGTTTCCATCAGCACCCCGGACGGGCGCAAGCAGCGCTTCAACGCTGACGGCGAAGTGCTCAGCTCGGCAATTTCCGTGGATTCGCTAGGCGAATTCTACGCACCCGGCGGCACGCGCATCCGATTGCTCGACGGCCTGCTGGTACTGGCCCTGGTTGGCGGACTCGCCATTCCGGTCGGGCACATCACACTTGGAAAGATCCTCCGGAAAAAGCGTTCCGGAAATTCGGAATCGGAGTAAGACAATGACCATGACAAACGCCATCCACCGGCACCACGAGACACACCGGGAAGAACGGGTTTACCTCCACCCGCTGCCGGTACGTGTCTGGCACTGGGCGAATGCCCTGGGCTTCATCCTGCTGATCATCTCCGGGCTGCAGATCCGCTACGTGGACATACTGGGCCTGATGAGCTTCGAAGCGGCCGTGCGTATGCACAACTGGGTCGGCTTCGCGGTGATCGCGAACTGGTTCCTCTGGTTCATCTACTACGTGAGTTCCGACCGGATCACCAACTACCATCCGGACCTGGACGCGGTCAGCTTTTTCCAGCGCTACTTCCGGCAAGCCGGCTACTACAGCTGGGGCATCTTCCAGGGTGAAGACAAGCCGCACAAGGTCGATCCGCACGACAAGTTCAACCCGATGCAGAAACTGACCTACCAGTTCGTGATGTTCATCACCGCTCCGGTGACCTTCCTGACCGGCCTGATGATGTGGGATGTGAAGCGATTCGAGGGCCTGATCGAACTGGTCGGCGGCATCCGCGTCGTCAACACCATCCACGTGCTGATGATGATCCTATTCGTGTTCTTCATCTTCCTGCATGGCTACATGGGCTTCCTCGGCCACAAACCCCTGGACCACTTCAAGGAGATGTTCACGGGTTACGAAGAACCGCACGACTGACGCCCCCGTGCGGGGGACAAGGAAAGACCCGATTGGGGTCAGTGTGAGTTGCTCACGCTGACCCCGTTCCTTTTACTTCGCCTGGATATCTTATTCCGAATCCAGCTCGCCGGGTTCGACGTCGCGGATCCGGATGTCGTATTTGGCCATCAGGGCCTGGAAGTTGCTGCGCTGCATCCCGGTCTCTTCGGCCGCGCGCGTGACGTTCCACCGGTTGCGCTTCAGTGCGCCGAGCACGAAGTGCTTCTCGACGTTCTCTACCGACCGCTGCCTGGCGACCTTCTTGATCTGCTTCAGCTCGTCGCTGGTCCGCGGAACGTCCAGGCTGACGTGTGGGACCATGTCCATGATGCTGACCAGGTCACCCTGCCGGATCACCTCACCGCTGGCGAGGATCATCGCGCGCTGCACCACGTTCTCCAGTTCCCTGACGTTGCCCGGCCAATCGTGGTTCAGCAGCAGGTTCATGGCGCCTGATGAGAACTCTCGAATGTTCAGATCCATTTCGTCGTTGAGCTGGCGCAGGAAGTGCATCGCAAGGACCGGGATGTCGTCGCGGCGTTCACGCAGCGGCGGAATCTCGATCGGGAATATATTGATCCGGTAATAGAGATCGTCGCGGAATTCCCCGTCGGCGACCATCCCTTCCAGATCCTTGTTGGTGGCTGTGATCAGCCGGATATCCACCGACTGCGTACGCGTGTCGCCGACCGCCTTGAACTCCCGTTCTTCGATGAAGCGCAACAGCTTGGCCTGGGTCGCCAGGGTGATGTTGCCGATCTCGTCCAGGAACAGCGTGCCCCCTTCGGCCATTTCGAACAGGCCTTTTTTGTTGCTCACCGCACCGGTGAAAGAGCCCTTGACGTGCCCGAACAGCTCGCTTTCCAGCAGGTTTTCGCTGAGTGAGGTGCAGTCGACGGGCACGAACGGCTTGTCCTTGCGCAGGCTGTTGTAGTGGATTGCGCGCGCGATCAGCTCCTTGCCGGTGCCGCTCTCGCCGCGAAGCATGACGGTGCTGTTGGTCGGCGCACAACGGGCCACGAGCCGGAACACCGTCTGCATGGCCGGGCTTTCACCGATGATGTTTTCGAAGTGATAGACCTGGCCGGCGGTATCGCCGGGCTCGGCCGAGCCCTGCAGCACGGTGCGGCGGTCGAAGGCCCGCGCCACCACCATCTCCAGGTCGTCGGGCTCGAAGGGCTTTGGAAGGTAGTCGAACGCGCCAAGCTTCATGGCCTTCACCGCGGTCTGGATCTCGTGCAGCCCGGTCACCATGATCACGTCGATATCCGGCCGTGCTTCTTTCACGCGGCGCAGAACTTCGATGCCGTCCATTTTGGGCATCTTGATGTCCAGTATCAGCAGGTCGTAGTCCCCGGCGTTCACCATGCCGAGTGCGGTCAGACCGTCCCGGGCCGTTTCGATCTCGTATTCGCGCCCGAGTATCCGCTGGCAACTCCTGAGGACGATCTCCTCGTCGTCAACGAGCAGTATCCGTCCTTTCATTCTTCGGTCCTCCGCGGTCCGGCATGGGCTCCGCCCAGCGGTAGATAGATTCGGAACTCGGTGCCCACGCCTACCTCGCTATTCACCTCGATCGTTCCTCCATGGGCCTCTATGGTACCGTGGCTGACGGATAAACCCAGACCCGTGCCCTTGCCCACGCCCTTGGTGGTGAAGAACGGATCGAAGATGCGCTGGAGGTTTTCCGGCGGAATGCCGCAACCGGTGTCGGTAATGGTGACCTCGACCATGCTGGCCGGCTCGGCCGATCCGTGCGCCCGGACATAGTTTTCCCGCACGGTGGTGCGTACGGTAATCCTGCCCTCGGACTCGATCGCGTGCTGAGCGTTGACGAGCATGTTCATGATGACCTGCTCGATCAGGTTTTCGTCGATCCAGACTGTCGGCAGCGTCTCGTCCAGGTCCATCTCGATATCGATATCCGCGACGTTCGCCGGCTGAGCCATCAGCTCGACGGTTCTGCGGATCAGTTCGTTCAGGTCAGCGTATCTCTTTTCCGGTGTCTTCTCGCGCGCGAAGTCCAGCAGGCGGCGAATGATCGTCGCGCATCGCTTGGTCTCCTTGATCACCAGGTCGAGGTCCTCGGCTTCGGGGCTGTCATCTGGCAGCTGCTTGCGGACCAGGTGCGAGAAGGTGAGCACGCCGGTCAGGGGGTTGTTGAGCTCGTGCGCGATGCCCGCGGCCAGCAGCCCGACTGACGCCAGTTTTTCTCCGCGCGCTGCCTCGGCCTGCGCGAGGTGTAGTTCCCGGGTGGCTTCCTCGACCTTCTGCTCCAGGGTGTGACCCCATTCCTGGAGCTCGGCCCGCGACTTGCGTAACGCGCGGGTCATGCTGTTGAACGCCTCGGCCAGTTGGCCCAGTTCGTCTTCGCTGCGTACCGGAATGGGCTGCTCCAGGTCGCCTTGCGCCAGCCGCTCCGCACCAGCCTTCAGATCGCCGAGGGGACGGTACACAACGCGCTGGACCAGCAGGCTCACCAGTACCGCCGCCAGGACCACGAACCCGAGCGACAGGGCGATGATGGTCCACGTATTCTTGCGGATCGTGGCGTCGATATTGTCCAGCGGGTAGACGATGTCCAGCACGCCCAGCACCGACTGCTCCTTCACGCTGGCGTGGCAGCCGCTGCCCGCGCAGTTTGGCTCGTTGCGGATGACCGCCGTGCTGCCGAGGACGTGATGACCGCTCGCATCGGTGAAGAAGCGCGGCCTGCCGACCATGCGGCTGTTGCGGCGCGACTTCTCCCTGAGGTGGCACGCGGTGCAGGCCTCGGCGTCCTGGTCCACCATCTGCCCGATCTCGCTCTTCTCGGAGGAATGGATCACTGTGCCGTTCTTGTTCAGGATGCGAACGCGGTCGATATCGCGCTGGGCCGCAACGTCCTCGATGATCTTGTCCACGTGGGAGGGCCGGTTCTGCAGCATGGCGAAACGCGTACTCTTGATGACCACGTCCGACAGCTGCCCCGCGTGGCTGATCGCCTGCTGGAACAGTTCCTCGCGGTTGTTGCGCACGACCATAACGGTGAAAATGAACACCGCCACGCTGAGCGCAAGCACCAGGTAGAGCCCGACCTTGAATTTCAGGCTGTTGCGTATCATTGCCAGATGTCACCCCGCAGCAGTTTCTCCGCGGTGCGGCCCGCGTTGAGCACACAGTCGTTCAGGCTGACGCCACGGAACGCGTTGCCGCCCAGGACCAGTCCGGGAAGACGGGCCAGTTCGCGTTCGATGGATTCCAGCCGGGCGGCGTGGCCTACGAGGTACTGCGGGATGGCCCGTTCGTGACGATAGACGCGAGCGAAGTCCGGATCCACATTCAGCCTCAGGATGTCCCTGTGCTCACCCAGGACCGTGTCGAGCAGTTCGCCTTCCGGCAGATTCGCCGATTCGGAGTCGCGCGCGCCGCCGACCATGGAGCGCAACAGCACACCGCCGTCGGGCGCCCGGCCCGGGAACACGTTGGAATCGAAGACCGTGCCGAGGATGCTGCGCCGTTCGCGCGACGGCACCAGGAAGCCGAAGCCATCCGGCACCCGTTCCATGCGCTCCGCCTGGTAGCCGGTGCACACCACCGCCAGGGACGGATAAGGAATCTCCGCCACCAGGCCGGCGATCGCCGGCGACAGGTCCCGAAGGATGCGCGCCTGCACGTATGCGGGCACCGCCACCACAAGGCGGTCAAACGACTCGCTGGAGCCATCGGCGAGATGGACACCGTACACGCCGCCCTCGAAGCTCACGCCCGCCACCGGCGCGTTCAGGCGGACCCGGCCTCCAAGTTCCGCGGCCAGCGTATCCGTCAGCACCGACATGCCGCCGGCGAAAGACGTCAGGATACCGCCGGGACCCGGACCGGGCGTCTTCTTCGCGCCCGCACGCCTGGCTTCCTTCTGCAGTTTGATGAGGCCGCGGATCAGGCTGCCATACTCCGACTCCACCTCGTGGATGCGCGGGAAGCAGCTTTTCAGGCTCATTTTCCTGGCGTCGCCGGCGAACACGCCCGAGGCCATCGGGTCGATCAGCTTCTCAAAGGCTTCACGACCGAGGTGCCGCACGCCGAACTCCGCGAGCGTTTCGTCGTCCGTGCCGCTCGCACCCGTGAAAATCTCGCCGATCACGCGGAGCCGACCGGCCATGCTGAGCAGCTTTGAGGACAGGAACTCGGGCGGCTTTTCCGGCAACTTGTGCAGGGCGCCCTCGCTGAACACGTAGCGCCTTTTCGCGGATGCATCGGCCGGCAGCGGTTGCACACCGACTTCGTCGCAGAGTTCGAGCGTGCGTGGCACCTTGTCCAGGAAACCGTTGACACCCCACTCGCACAGGTAGCCTTCGTCCGTGCGTTCGGAAATGACCTTTCCGCCCACGCGTCCGCTGCTCTCGAATACGACGACCTCGGCCCCTGGATCCTTCGCGAGGATCGCCTGCCCGGTCGCGAGGCCGGATATGCCGGCACCCACGATACCCGCTTTCACATTCCTCCACCGCCAGTGATAGTATTGATTCGGGATTTTACCTTTTTTGGAGTCCGGGCCTTTCCAGATTTTCGTTTAATTGACATGCGTCATGCCTGAAAATGGGACGTCAGCGTAATTTTGGGTGGGTCCGAGGACTTGGGAGAATGCCAGAATGATAACAATCGGAGCGAGAGGCGCTTTTGTCTGGATAGCTATTCCGCTGCTTCTTCTCGCCGGCTGTGCCCGCGAGAAGACGGTCAGCTACTCCCAGGACGTACGTCCGATCCTCGAAAAGAACTGCCTGAGGTGCCATCGTGAAGGTGGCGAGGGCTATGCTGCCAGCGGCTTCAGCATGGAGACCTACGACGACCTGATGAAGGGAACCCGCAATGGTCCGATGGTGATCCCGGGCGACAGCGTGGGCAGCAACATGATCGTCCTGATGGAAGGCCGCGCGGATCCGTCGATCAGCATGCCGCACGGCGCCGTGGAACCGGTGCCGTCCAGAGACATCGACACCATCCGGGCATGGATCGACCAGGGCGCCAAGAACAACTGAACCGGGCAGGATCGACTTACCCCATTCCACGATTGCCGAGGGGCTGTCGACGCGTATCCGCAACGAGTGCAGCCGAGCGTCGGCGAAGCCCGAAAACGCAACGGGAGAGAGCGACCAGATGACAGACAAATTTCCCGCAAGGTTTCGTTCCGGGCTGTGGGCCGGACTGTGCCTCGCGATTCTGTGTGCGAGCGTGCCTGGATGGGCCGGCGCTGCGGATGACGAGGAAACCGCGGACGCACCCGAATACTCGAGGGGTGTGAAGCAATGCATGGCCTGCCACAAGGAAGGCAGGGAGCGGCCCGCGCACGAGATTTTCTTTACCACCATGGGCATCACCGGCGATCCGAACTCACCATTCGCCGACGGCAACCACGACTGCGAAGCATGCCATGGACCCAGCGCCCAGCACACCCGCAGGAAGGACGGGGTTCGCCCCCCGCCAACGGTGACCTTCGACGAGAAGAACACGGTCGAAGAGATGAATGCGCCGTGCATGTCCTGCCACAACGATCGCGGCCGCTTCCACTGGCCGGGCAGCGCGCATGATGTCGAAGGCGTGGCCTGCGTGGATTGCCACGACCTGCATACGCCCAACGATCCGGTGCTCAGCGTCGAGACGCAACCCGAAGTCTGCTACCAGTGCCACAAGGAAACGCGGGCACAATTTCTCAGGCAGTCACGCCATCCGGTCGAAGGGGCCGGGGCGTCGATGTCCCACATTGGCCTT
>JASFKQ010000089.1:0-13769 GCA_050118555.1 Lysobacterales bacterium | reverse complement strand
GGGGCACGCGCTCTTCGCTCCGATGGCCATCAAGCGAAGGGCCTGACTGTGCCGCGTGGAAGCCGCCCAGGCACCCTGCTGCTCACGGCTGTCGCCATGATCGCCCTGGCGGCCAATCCACTGCTGTGCCGAGCAGCCCTGGGTGCGAGACTCATCGACGCTGCCAGTTTCGCCACGGTGCGTGTCGTGTCCGGCGCTCTCATTCTGTTTCTGATCGTTGCGCCGCGCTGGCGTCGGCAAGGCCGCAGTCCCGTTGACGGGCGCGCCGTGATCATGTTGTTCGCCTACGTAGCTTTCTTCTCCTTCGCCTATCTTTCGTTGAGCGTGGGCACCGGCGCCCTGCTCCTGTTCGGTGCGGTGCAATTGACTATGTTCGCCACCGCACTGCGTTCGGGCGAGCACTTCCCGCGATGGTCCTGGTTCGGATTGGCTGTTGCCGTTGCGGGCATGATCTACCTGGTATCGCCGGGCATCACGGCTCCGGACCCGCTGGGTGCGGCGCTGATGGTCATTGCCGGCATAGCCTGGGGCGTCTATTCGCTGCTGGGACGGCGAGCCGCGAGTCCGCTGGAGGACACGGCCAACAACTTCATATTCGCCGTGCCTCTGGTTGTCGCGGTTAGCCTGATCTTCGCGCACGGCACGCATGTGACTTCCAGGGGGGTGATGCTCGCGGCGGTTTCCGGTGCGCTGCCTTCTGGTCTTGGCTATGTCATTTGGTATGCGGCGTTGCGTGGCCTGAAGGCCACCAGCGCCGCTACGGTGCAGCTGAGCGTGCCGGCCATCGCAGCAATCGGCGGCGTGCTGTTGATTGCCGAACCCGTCACACTGCGCCTCGTGGTGGCCTCAGTCGCGACCCTGGGCGGCATTGCCATCGTCTTCGCCCAGCGAGCAAAGCCATAGGCGTGTTTTCAGCGGCGACTCCTCAGGTTTCCCTGCTCACCCGCGCGTCGGATCGGCAATGGATCCTGCCGATGCAGCGGAGCAGAATTGTCCAGTAAGGCTCGGGAGCAGAAGCCCAGCGGACATTTGTCTTGCTTGCCGCCAATTCTCGAAGCCAGGTGCCGAAACTTCCCCAAAACGCGCCAGCGACGGGACCTTCAAACCCCTTTGCGATCCAGCTTTCCGTCGCCAGCCCTGCGCGATGGACGTCTAAAGCATGTGCGGGCAGACGAGGACGACACCCTCGCTGCTGACCTTGAACCGCTTGGCGTCCTCGGCGTGGTCTTCGCCAATGACCATGCCGTCCGGGATCACGCAACGCTTGTCTATGATGGCCCGGGTGATGCGGCAGTGGCGGCCGACCTTCGCCCCGGGCAGCAACACGGCCTGGATAACCTCGCTGCCCTCGTCAACGGTGACGCTCGAGAACAGCAGTGACTGGCGGACGTATGCACCCGAGACGATGCAGCCGCCGGAAACCATGGAATTGGTGGCCATGCCAACGCGCCCCGAGTCGTCCAGTACGAACTTGGCCGGTGGCAGCTGTTCCTGATAGGTCCAGATCGGCCAATCGGAATCGTACAGGTTCAGCTCGGGATGGACGTAGATGAGTTCCAGGTTGGCGCGAAAATACGCATCGATCGTACCGACATCGCGCCAGTAGCTTTGGGCTCGCGTCTTCACGTCGTGGAAAGGATAGGCGAACACGCGGTTGTGCTCGATGCTCTCGGGAATGATGTTCTTGCCGAAATCATGCGCCGAATCGGGGTTTGCGGCGTCTGTTTCCAGCACGTCGATCAGGAAATCGCGATTGAAAACGTAGATGCCCATCGAGGCCATCGCGGCATCCGGGTTGCCCGGAACCGGCGTCGGGTTGACGGGCTTTTCGTCGAATCGCATGACGCGGTTCGATTCGTCGATGCCCATGACGCCAAAACCGGTGGCTTCGTGCAGCGGCACCTGGATCACGCCGACCGTGATGTCCGCTTTGTTCTCCGCGTGCGCCGCAATCATCGGGCCGTAGTCCATCTTGTAAATATGATCGCCGGCCAGGATCAGAACGTGGTCCGGCGCTCCCTCGCGAATCAGATCCAGGTTCTGGTAGATCGAGTCGGCAGTGCCCAGGTACCAGTGTTCGCCAATCTGTTGCTGGGCCGGCACGATCTGGATGAACTCGCCGAATTCTCCGCGGAGGTATCCCCAACCGCGCTGGACGTGCTGGATCAGGGAGTGCGCTTTGTACTGGGTGAGGATGTAGACTTGACGGATGCCGGAATTGACGCAGTTCGACAGGGGGAAGTCGATGATGCGGAATTTTCCGCCGAATGGCGTGGCCGGCTTCGCGCGGATCATCGTCAGGTCTTCGAGTCGTGAACCCCTGCCTCCGGCCATGATCATGGCCATCGTGCTGCGGGTCAGCTGACTGACGAAACGGCCGGATTTTCGTGGATTCATCCTTTCCTCCTGTGCCGGTCCGGGTCTCGCCAGCGGAACCCGCGGGGATCCACCGGCGGCTCAATTCGAGACCGCGGTTATACTACATTCATCATACAAAGTTCGGGATGACAATCCAGTGAAAAAACAAGGAAAGCAACGGCCCGGGTCAAGTGGACACGCTTTTACGCTGGAGCCGGATTCCGGGCATGTGAAGAAGCTGGCCGCCGGCCGCCACGGCGATCCGTTCGCAGTGCTTGGCAGGCACAAAACGGAAGCGGGCGACGTGTTTCGCTGCTTCCTTCCCCGTACCCGGAGCGCATGGCTGGAGGACGAATGCCGGCCGATGCATCGCTTGCCCGGCACAGACCTGTTCGAATGTGTTGCTGAACCGGGTTCGGTGCCCGCCGAGTACCGGATCATTCGGAAGGGAGACGACGGATCACGAAGCGAGTTTTTCGATCCTTACAGCTTCTGGATCCAACTGCAGCCAGCGGAGATGGACGCATTTCACGCCGGCCACCACCGCTACGCCCAGAATCTGCTTGGCGCCCGCCGGCACGAAGTCAATGGCGTTGGCGGCACGCTGTTTTCGGTCTGGGCGCCGAACGCCGGCCGCGTGAGCGTGATCGGCGATTTCAATCAGTGGGACGGACGCTGTCATCCGATGCGGCGCCATGCCGGGCAGGGCATCTGGGAGCTGTTCATCCCCGGCGTCACCGAGGGGCGTTACAAGTTCGAAATCCGCAACGCAGAAACCGGCGAAGTGCTGGTCAAGGCCGATCCGTACGGCCGGGCCAGCGAATTCCGTCCGGGCACGGCCAGCGTGATCACGGGTCCGGCGCTCCACGGTTGGTCTGACGAGGGCTGGGAACAGCAAAAAAATGCCGGTGGCTGGCACCAGAAGCCGATGTCGGTGTACGAGGTGCACCTGGGCTCCTGGCGCCGCAACGAGGACGGCAGTTTCATGGGCTATCGCCGTCTCGCCCACGAATTATGCGCCTACGTAAAACACCTCGGCTTCACGCATATCGAGGTTCTGCCCGTGATGGAACATCCCCTGGACGAATCCTGGGGTTACCAGGCCACCGGGTATTTCTCGCCGACCAGCCGCTTCGGCTCGCCCGACGATTTCAGGTACTTCGTGGATCACTTCCACCTGAACGGCATCGGCGTGCTGCTCGACTGGGTGCCGGCCCACTTCCCGCGCGACACCTACGCCCTGGCGGCTTTCGATGGCACGGCTCTTTACGAGTACCACGAACCGATCAAGGCGGGCCATCCGGACTGGGGAACGCTGGTGTTCAATTTCGAGCGGCGCGAGGTGCGGAGTTTCCTCATTTCGAGTGCCATCTACTGGCTGAAGGAATTCCACCTGGACGGGATTCGGGTGGATGCAGTGGCTTCCATGCTTTACCTGAATTTCTCGAGGCAGGAAGGCCAGTGGGCGCCTAACCGCTACGGGGGCAACGAAAACATCGAGGCCATCGATTTCCTGCGCCAGCTGAACGAGTCCGTCGGCCAGGAATGCCCCGGCTGCGTCATGATCGCCGAGGAATCGAGTGCCTGGCCAGGTGTAACCCGGCCGACCGTGTCGGGCGGGCTGGGCTTCGGACTGAAATGGAACATGGGTTGGATGCATGATTCCCTGGACTACTTCTCCAGGGAACCAGTACACCGCAAATACCATCAGGATCTGCTCACCTTCGGCCCCCTGTATGCTTTCGACGAAAACTTCATGTTGCCGCTGTCGCATGACGAGGTCGTGCACCTCAAGAAATCGCTGTTCGGCAAGATGCCCGGAGACGAGTGGCAGCAGTTCGCAAACCTGAGGCTGCTGTTTGCCTACCAGTGGACATATCCCGGCAAGCAATTGCTGTTCATGGGTGGGGAGTTCGCCCAGCCGGGCGAATGGAATTCGGGCACGGCGCTGCCCTGGGAGCGCAGCCACGAACCCCTGGCCGAGGGTGTGTCGAAGCTGGTCGCCGATCTGAACGCGATGCAGGCCCATCATCCGGCGCTATCTGAGTGGGATTGCGACTCCAGGGGCTTCGAGTGGCTGAACGGCGACGATCGCAACCAGTCGGTGATCTCCTTCCTGAGGCGCAGCGAATCAGAGAGCCTGGCCATCGTGCTCAATTTCACACCGGTGCCCAGGGGTGATTACCGTATTCCCGCGCTGGGAGGCCACTGGCAGGAGTTGTTCAATTCAGACGCACATCGCTACGGGGGCTCGGGAACTCTGAATCCGGCGCCGCTGGCCGCCGAGCCCATCCCGATGAACGGGCGCAGCCACAGCCTGCGGCTCACCTTGCCGCCGCTGGCCTGTGTGGTACTGCGCCTTCAGTCCTGATCGTGCAGTGACGGTTTCGAGTGCCAGATCTCCCGATCGTATTCCCTGATCGCGCGGTCCGAGGAGAACCAGCCCACGTTCGCCGTGTTCATGATCGCTGAACGGAACCACCGGTTGCGGTCGCGGTAGGCGCCGCCGACGTCGCGCTGCCGCGCCAGGTAGTCCCCGAAATCGGCCGTCAGCATGAAGTAGTCGTGGTGGTAGAGGCTGTCCAGCAGTGGTCGGTAGCGGTCATGGTCGCCGTCTGAAAACCGACCCTCGCCAATGGCCTTCATCGCCGCTTCCAGTCGTGGATTGTCCCGGATCACCTGGGCCGGGTCGTAACCCTCCCGGCGGCGGTCGGCGACCTGGTCGGCGGTCAGGCCGAAAATGAAAATGTTGGGCTCCCCGACGTGCTGCATGATCTCCACGTTGGCACCGTCGAGGGTGCCGATGGTCAGCGCGCCGTTCAGGGCCAGTTTCATGTTCCCCGTGCCCGAGGCTTCCATCCCGGCGGTCGAGATCTGCTCGGACAGGTCAGCGCCGGGGATGATGATCTCCGCACGGCTGACGTTGTAGTTCGGTACGAATATCACCTTCAGGCGGTCGCCGACTACCGGGTCGTTGTTGACGACGCGGGCGATGTCGTTGATCAGCTTGATGATCAGCTTGGCGGTCGTGTAGCTGGGGGCGGCCTTGCCGCTGAAGATTTTCACCAGCGGCAGCCAGTCGGCTTTCGGGTTGTCCAGAATCGCCTGGTAGCGGGCGACGATCTGCAGTGCATTCAGCAATTGGCGCTTGTATTCGTGGATACGTTTGATCTGGACGTCGAACAACGCATCGGGATTGACCGTTATGCCGGTCATCTTCGCAATTTGTCCCGCCAACCGCTCCTTGTTGCGCCGTTTGGCAAGCGCAAAATCATCCAGGAAGCCCTGGTCGTCAGCCAGCGGCTTGAGGCGCTCCAGTTCGGTCAAGTTGTCGACCCAGGTATCACCGATCGCCTCCGTGATGAGGTTCGAGAGCGGCTCGTTGCAGTTGTAAAGCCAGCGGCGCGGCGTCACTCCGTTGGTAATATTGACGATGCGCTCGGGATAGATCCGGTGCAGGTCGTGGAAAACGGTCCGTGCCATCAGGTCGGTGTGCAGTTGGGAAACGCCGTTCACGCGGTGGCTGCCGATGAACGCCAGGTTACCCATCCGCACCGAGCCCCCGTTGCCGTCCTTGTAATCCAGCGCACACACGTCCTCGACGTTTATCTCCACGGCCCGTGCGGTGATGTCCTCCACAAAAAAGCTGTCGATCTGTTCGATGAGCTGAAGGTGTCTCGGAAGCACGGACCGGAACAGGTCCAGGGGCCAGCGCTCCAGGGCTTCGGGGAGGAGCGTGTGGTTGGTATAGGAAACGCAATCCCGGGTGACCTGGAAGGCCTTCTTCAGGCCTATCCCGTGCTCGTCTGTCAGCAGGCGCAGCAATTCCGGCACCGCGATGGCGGGATGCGTGTCGTTGAGCTGGATGGCTGCGTGCTCCGGGAGTTTACCGAGGTCGTCATGCGTGCTCAGGTATCGCCTCACCAGGTCCTGCAACGAGGCCGACGTGAAGAAGTACTCCTGCTTGAGGCGCAGTTCGCGGCCCTGCGGTGTCGAGTCGTCCGGGTACAGGACACGTGATAGCGTTTCGGCCAGGACTTCGTGCTGCGCGGCCTCGAGGTAGTCGCCCCGGTTGAAGCGGGACAGGTCGAATACCTGGGCCGGCTTGGCGGACCACAGGCGTAATGTGTTCAGGTGTTGTGCCTTCCAGCCGGCGATGGCCATGTCGTTGCCGACAGCGACGACACGCTCCGCCGGCTGCCAGGTGTTGCCGGGAGAGGCCTCCGCCGCGACCCTGCCGCCAAACGGAATCACGTAGCGGGCCTCCGAGCGGTTCATTTCCCACGGGTTGCCACCCTGGATCAGCCACTCCTCGGCTTCCTCGATCTGCCAGCCTTCGCGAATGTGCTGGCGGAACAGCCCGTGCTCGTAACGGATCCCGTAACCGTAGGCAGCGATTCCGAGCGTGGAAAGGGAATCCATGAAACAGGCAGCGAGCCGGCCAAGCCCTCCGTTGCCCAGGGCGGCATCGGGTTCTTCGTGCAGGATTTCGTCGAGGTCGACGCCGAGGTCGGCGAGCGCGGCGTGGCACAGGTCGGTGATGCCCAGGTTGAGCATCGTGTCCGCCAGCAGGCGTCCGATCAGGAACTCCATGGAGAGGTAGTACACGCGCTTGACGTCATCGGCGTACACCTGCTTCGTCGTGGCCATCCAGCGGTCCATCAGTCTTTCGCGGACGGCGAGCGTGAGCGCGATGCACCAGTCACGGGGCACCGCGAAGTCGGTGTCCTTGCCGACCGAGTAAACGAGCCGCTTGAGGATGCTCCGTTTGAAGTCTTCTTTTTCGAGTATTCCGATCATGCCTCAGCCCTGCATCATCACACTTTTCAATACGATGTCCGTGTAACTCACCAGCCCGATGATCTTGCCGTTCTCGAGCACCGGCGCCCGCGAGAGGCCGAACCGGTCAAACAGCTTGATACAGTACCGTACGTCCATCTGTGGATCGACACCCATGACGGGTTTGGCCATGATCTCGTAGATATTGATGCGCTCGGGCGAAAGGTCGGGGGCCAGCACACGCTTGGCGATGTCCCGGAACATGACCACGCCATATTCGTCGTCTTCGTTGCGCTTGTCGACAATCAGCGTCCTTGTCTCGGGATGTTTCATCAGCTTGAGGGCGCTCGCTACGGTTTCCATGCCGTCCACGATATCCACGTCCTTCTTCATCACCTCGCGCACGCGCACGATTGGGGTTGTCTGCTTCATAGTCTGTCCTCCACGGTTCCGGCCAGTGCACTGATCTGGTGCCTGATACCGATCGCATCTTCCACATCCACTTGAAATGCAATGCCTGTGCCGGGCGTCTGGTCGAATTCCCCGACCTCCGCGATTTTCTCCAGCACGCGTCGGCTCAGGTGCTCTTCGACCAGCATCAGTATCACGTCGACCTGGTTGCCCACGCTCAGCCCCAGAAAGGTCTTGGTCGGGCTGAGCCCCTCGCCCCTGGCCTGGTTCAGAACGGTCGCCCCGGTCGCGCCTTCTTCGCGGGCCGCAACCAGGATCTCGTTGGTGTGACGGTCTTCCACCATGACCACGATTAGCTTGAAATGCATGGGATTTCCTCTCCTTAGTCAGGATTCGTCGAGTTGAGTTCTTGCCTTCGGCCCCGGCGGGTTCGCCATTCGCTGATCTGCGCGTAGGCCATGACGGAAATCATGGGGAACAGGCTCGCGAACGCGATCAGCCCGAAGCCGTCAATCAGGGGGCTTCGCCCGGGGATGGTTTCCGCCAGTCCCAGGCCGAGGGCCGCGACCAGCGGAACGGTAACAGTCGAGGTGGTCACGCCACCCGAGTCGTACGCGAGCGGCACGATGGCGCGCGGCGCCAGCACCGTCTGCACGATCACGATCGCGTAACCCGATATGATGTACCAGTGTAACGGGGTGCCGGTCACGATGCGGAAGGAACCCAGCGCCACGCCAGCCGCGACGCCGACGGCCACCGCGAAACGCAGTCCGTTGACCGTGATGGTGCCGCCGGACACCTGGTTCGCCTTCATCGACACGGCGATCAGCGCAGGTTCGGCGACCGTGGTGGCGAATCCGATGGCCGCCGCGAAGACGTAAACCCACGCGTAGTCCGACCAGGAGAAAGCGTCCATCGCGCCGGCATCCGCCCCGAAAATGAATTCCGGCAGGGTGAGCTGTTCCGCCATCAGCCTGCCGAGCGGGAAGAGCGCCAGTTCAAGACCCTCGAGAAACAGCGACAGTCCGAGCAGTACGAGCACCATGCCGATGAAGACGCGCACAGGGTTGTGCAATCGACGCCTGAGTATGAATACCTGGAATCCGATCAGGATCCCCGCAATCGGCAGCACGTCCCGCAACAGGGCCAGCGTGGTATGGGCGAAATGCGTCAGTTCTCCCACCGTCTCTCCTCAGAACATCATCCCGTAGGCCATCACGAACATCATCGGCGTCAACGATGCAAACGCGATCAGGCCGAATCCGTCGACCAGGGGGTCGCGTCCTCGAATGCTACTGGCCAGGCCAATGCCGAGGGCCGCCACCAGCGGCACGGTGACCGTGGAAGTGGTGACGCCGCCGGAGTCGTACGCGATCCCGACGATCTCCTGCGGCGCGAAAGCCGTCATGACGACCACGCCGAGGTAACCGCCGATGATCAGGTACTGCACCGGCCAACCCTTCAGAATCCGGATTACCCCGACCAGCAGGGCAAAGCCCACGGCGAGGGCGACCACCAGCCGCAGCCCGAGAGCATAGCGCTCGAGCGCCGGCGTGCTGGATTCGATGACACCGCCGTTCGCGGCGATACGTGCCGCTTCGTCCGCGATAGCGATCAGTGCCGGTTCGGCGACCGTGGTGCCGAAGCCGAGTGTGAAGGCAAACAGCAGCAACAGCCAGAGATTTCCCTTGCGCACGAAGCTGTAGGCCATGTCCTCGCCCAGCGGGAACAGGGCCATCTGCAATCCCTGAACGAACAGGCTCAAACCCACCAGCACCATTAGGCCGCCCATCACGATCTGCCCCAGTTCCGGCACCGGCTGGCGCAATACCACGAGCTGGAAAAACGCAATGACCAGGATGATCGGCAGCAGATCCTGGAAGCTCCGGTAGAGGGAGCGGGCAAACTGGAGCAACACGGAAGTCACATACTGGCTCGCTTAACGCTGGCGGGGCTCCGGCGGAAATGGATCGTATTCTGACGTTCAGGATAAGATAGCGTGGGTTCAGTTAAAAGTGCCGTGAACCGGCACCGGGGTTTACGCCGCAAGTCATGAGAAGCAAGTTGCCCAACGTGGGTACGACCATTTTCACGGTCATGTCGAAGATGGCGAGCGAGCATGGTGCGATCAACCTCTCCCAGGGCTACCCCGACTTCGACGGGCCGCCGCAACTTCGGGAGCGCGTCGCCTGGCACATGGCGCACGGCCACAACCAGTACGCGCCGCTGGCGGGCGTGCCGGAGTTGCTGGAACAGATCGCCGCCAAGGTCGCAAGCCTGTACGGCCGGGAACCAGACCCCTATACCGGCATCGCGGTCACGCCCGGCGCAACGGAAGCGATCTACTGTGCAGTGACGGCGGCGATCGGTGCCGGCGACGAAGCCATTCTCTTCGACCCCGCTTACGACACCTACGAACCCTGCGTCCGTCTGAACGGTGGCGTGGCGCGCCGAATACCGCTGAGTTACCCGCGGTTCGGTATTGACTGGCAGCGTGTCCGTGACGCCATCGGCCCCAAAACCCGGTTGTTGATGATCAATACGCCCCACAACCCGTCGGGAGCGGTCTGGAGCGAAGAGGACATCGCCCAGCTGCGGGAGATCGTGTCCGGGACCGACGCGCTGCTGCTTTCCGACGAGGTTTACGAGCACATCACGTTCGACGGGCATCCGCACGAGAGCCTGTTACGCTACCCGGACCTGGCCGAGCGTGCGTTCTGCATTTCATCATTCGGCAAGACTTACCACGCCACCGGCTGGCGCGTCGGCTATTGCGTGGCGCCGCCTGCACTGATGCGGGAATTCCTGTCCATTCACCAGTTCATCAACTTCAGCACGAACGCACCGATGCAGTACGGAATTGCGGATTTTTTGCGTGAACACCCCGGGCACCACCTCGAACTCGGCGGGTTCTATCAGCGCAAGCGGGACCTGTTCATTAGTCTTCTCGAAGACTCGCGGTTTCGCCTGCTGCCTTCGGCCGGCACCTTTTTCCAGTTGGCGGACTACAGTGGGATCAGTGACCTGAACGATACGGATTTCGCCGCTTACCTGACAAGGGAACACAAGGTGGCGGCAATCCCGGTTTCGGTGTTTTACGAACAGCCCCCGGCGCAGAAAATCGTGCGTTTCTGCTTCGCCAAAAACGATGACACGCTGGCCGAGGCGGGATCCCGGCTATCCGCAGTCTGAGTCTCCGGAGCCGCGGTAATCAGGGCAGGTTCAGGATGCGCCTGGCGTTTTCGGAGCGTCGTCCGGGCGCAGACGGTACAGGGATCGATCTTCGAGGATTTCGGAAAGGGCTTCGGCGAGAATGCCCGCCCACCTGCGGGCGCCGGCCTCGTCTGCCACCAGGTCCTGGCGAACTTCGATGCCGACATGCGGCAGGCCCGCCGATTCGGCGTGGAAGTCAATCGTGAAATCATGCGGATGACGGCCCGAGTAGGGCTCGTTGTCGCCCACGCAGAGCCCATCCATCTCCCGCAGCTTCTCCATCAGCGGTACCGGAATTCTGGGGTCCTTGTCCCACAGCACGCCGATGTGCCAGGGGCGCACGACGCGATCGAACACGGGCGTGCATGTGTGTAGTGAGATCATGGCTGGCACCACTCCCCGGGCGCGGAAGCGGGCCAGGCGGTCTTCGATCGCCCGGTGGTAGGGGCGGAAAAACGAGTCGATTCGCTGCTGCCTCTGCCTGTCGTCCAGTTGCAGGTTGCCCGGGATCGCAACACCGTCACTGACCTCCATGAACGCGGTCGGGTCGTCCAGGCGCCGGTTGGGGTCGATGATCAGGCGTGAAAATCCCGCCAGCACGGCCTGGGCGTCCAGCGCGTCGGCGAGGTAGCGTGTCAGCTTGTCGGAGCCGATGTCCCAGGCCACGTGCTTTTCCAGAACCCAGTCGGCCAGGCCCAACTGGTTCATGGCCGCCGGAAAGAACGGGCTGGCATGGTCCGCGACCAGAAGCACGCTGGCGCGGCCGTGGTCGTTGTAGGTCATGAACGGCGGCGGATCGCCCGGCCCGATCAGGGAGAAGCGGTCCTCCGTCTCGGGAAAGTTCTGGGAATGAGCGTATCCTGGCAGTCGGCTGCGGCTCATGGCATTCAGTGGATTCTTTTCAGTCCTTTAGAGCGCGCTCAAGGGCTTCACACACGGTCTTGAGGACCTTGATGCGGCCAAAGCTCTTGTTCTCATTCTCGAC
Source organism: Lysobacterales bacterium (assembly GCA_050118555.1). Taxonomy (GTDB): domain Bacteria; phylum Pseudomonadota; class Gammaproteobacteria; order Xanthomonadales; family SZUA-36; genus CALKKN01. The sequence goes on along the minus strand of JASFKQ010000089.1, from coordinate 2,023 downwards.
CAGCACCCAAGGAGAGTCCTTGACCGATGTCTGCTGGATCATCTCGTGCGCGGCCAGCGCGTAATCGTCCCACCGCTCGCGGTTGCGCCAGTCTTCCTCGCCCAGCTTCCAGCGTTTGTGGGGTGTTTCCTCGCGCGCTTTGAAGCGCCGCAGTTGCTCGTCCTTGCTGATCTGCAGCCAGAATTTGATCAGCACGGTTCCGTGGTCTATCAACTGGCTTTCGAAATCGTTGATTTCGGCAAAGGCCCGGCGCCATTCGTCGTCGCCCGCGAAGCGCTCGATGCGCTCCACGAGTACGCGCCCGTACCAGCTGCGATCGAAAATGGTCATCTGCCCCGCTCGCGGCATGCAGCCCCAGAAGCGCCACAGGTAGTGGTGCGCAAGCTCGGTGTCGGTTGGGGCCGAGAAAGGGTAGACCTTGTAGTAGCGGGCATCCAGCGCCTCGGTGATCTGCCGGATCGCGCCTCCCTTGCCGGCTGCGTCCGGCCCTTCGAATACGAGCACGATGGAGATTCCTTTCCGGACCGACCGCTGATGCAGATCGGCAACCCTGGCCTGCCAGATTGCCAGCTCGCTCCGATACTCCTTTTTGGTCATCGAGGCTGAGAAGTCGAGGCCATCGAGGACGGTCATGGACTGGACGTGGTTGCCGCTCGCCAGGCTGGTCCCGACGACCTTGTCATGGATCTCCTGGCGAAGTTCCGAGAGGTATTTTTGCCGCAGGCCTTCCCTCGTCAGGTGACGCTCCAGCATTAGCTGGAAAATCTCACCGACGCGCAGGCTGCGGTAGCGGAAGTCCTCGCCCTCGATGATCTGCCATGGCGCGTGCCCGGTGCTCGTATAGCTGATGATCTGTTCGGCGGCTTCTATGAAGCGGTCGTACATCTCGTAGTGTTTCCAGTCGATGGGCGACATCCGCCAGCTTCGCAGGGGGTCTTTCTCCAGAATCTTCAGCCGTTTGTACTGGACCTTCTGGCTGATGTGCATCCAGAACTTGAGGATCAATGCCCCGTCATCGGCGAGCGCCTTTTCGAAGTTGTTGATCATGTCCAGTTCGTGGCGCAGCCTGTCCTGGTCGATGTGCCCGTACACGTAGTCGAGCAACGGCCGGGAATAGCGCCCGCTGAGATAGACTCCAATCTGTCCCTTCGGCGGCAGGTCGCGCCAGAAGCGCCAGAATACGGGCCGCTCGATTTCTTCGTCGGAAGGGTTCGTATAGGCCTGGGTCGTAATCCAGCGCGCGTCCATCCACTTGTTGAGGAGATTGAGGGAAGTGCCTTTGCCGGCGCCGCGAACACCAGCGAAATCGACGATGACGGAAAATTCGCCCAATTTCCGCAGGCGCTGCTGGAGCGCCAGCAAGGCCTCACGCAACACGATTTCGCGCTCCTTGAATTCGCTTTTGCTGACCTTGATGCCAAGTTCGGCCGTCTGGAACACGTTTCCCTCTTTTATCTGCCGCTGTCGCCCGGAAGTCTGGCCGCGGCAAAAGATACCACAGGCGGGTCACCTGGGCTTGCGGGAATCGTCGGGCAAGAGCTTTGGCCCGGGGGTCGCCTTGCACGGGCTGGGGACTTGCGCGGATAATTCGGTGTCGCCACGCAACCGGAATCCGGACGCCAGCCCTTTCGTGCCACACTCTCGAGCCGATCCTTGAAAACATACGTCGTCAACGAGCAGGAAAATACGAGAATTCCGTTTCTCCGCGGGATCCTCACCCGCAGCCTGCTGGATTCCGGTCTGCCGTTCGAGGACGCCTTCGAGCTCGCGACTGACATTCGGAACGAACTCTCCGACACGCCGGAGGTCAGCTCGGTCGAGTTGCGTCGAAAGGTGACGTCGCTCCTGGAGGGCAGGGGGCACGAAGAGGTGCTGGAGCCCTACCGGCTGCCGGTGGTAGCCGCGCCGGCGCCCATCCGGGTGATCGGACCGGACGGGGCGGTGACCGCATTTTCCCGGGGCAGGCACGAGCGGTACCTGCAGGCCAGTGGCATGAAGGCCGACCGTGCCGAACAGATCACGG
>JASFKQ010000088.1:0-13778 GCA_050118555.1 Lysobacterales bacterium | reverse complement strand
CGATTGGGTCACGGGGCCACCCAAGTCTATCCCGAGCAAAGCTCGGTCCTACGGCGGGTTCCAGTATGCCCCCGTAGGAGCGACCGTTGGTCGCGATTGGTCCACGGGGCCACCCAAGTCGATCCCGAGCAAAGCTCGGTCCTACGGCGGGTTTCGTTATGCCCCCGTAGGAGCGACCGTTGGTCGCGATTGGGTCACGGGGCCACCCAAGTCGATCCCGAGCAAAGCTCGGTCCTACGGCGGGTTCCGGTATGCCCTCGTAGGAGCGGCCGTTGGCCGCGATTCGTCCGCGGGGCCGCCGCAGGCTATCCCGAGCAAAGCTCGGTCCTACGGCGGGTTCCAGTATGCCCCCGTAGGAGCGGCCGTTGGCCGCGATTCAGTTTCTGGAAACCGTCGCCCGGCTCAGAGATCCAGCCACAAACAATGCCCGGAACGCTCCTGGATGGTCTTGAGCCGGGCTTCGTGGGCCGCCGCTTCCTCGTCGCTGGGCAGCAGCACCTGCAGCGGGCCGCGCGTGCTTGCGCCAGCGAGATCCGCTGCCTGCTCGGGCGCCGCGGGCGCTTCGAAGCTGAGACCGAGGTCACTCTGCCCCCCGGTCATCGCCAGGTAGACGTCCGCGAGGATTTCCGCATCCAGCAGGGCGCCGTGCAGGCTGCGGCTGCTGTTGTCGACCTCGTAACGCTTGCACAGCGCGTCGAGGCTGTTGCGCTGGCCGGGATGCAGGTCGCGCGCAAGTGCCAGCGTGTCGAGCACCGTCGTGTGATCGCCCATCCGGTCCGCGCGCTGCAGCAGGGACAGCTCCCAGTCCAGGAAGCCGATGTCGAAGGGCGCGTTGTGGATGATCAGTTCCGAACCGCTGACGAATTCGAGGAATTCCTCGACCACGTCGGCGAACACGGGCTTGTCCTGCAGGAACTCGCTGCTGATGCCATGCACTTCCAGCGCGCCATCCTCGATATCGCGCTCCGGGTTAATGTACTGGTGGAAGTGGTTGCCGGTCAGACGGCGGTCGACCAGCTCCACGCAGCCGATCTCGATGACCCGGTGTCCGTCGGAGGGCTCCAGCCCGGTGGTTTCGGTGTCGAGGATGATTTGTCTCATCTTTTCACAGGTCCAGTTCTGCGGCTTGTCCTGGTTCCCGTGGGAGCAGGCTTGCCTGCGATTGAAGGCCTGGTTCGAAAAAAACCAATCGCAGGCAAGCCTGCTCCCACAGCTACCTCGGTATTGCCATACGGGCCAGCTCGTCGGCCCGCTCGTTGTCGGCCACTCCGCTGTGGCCCTTCACCCATCGCCAGTGCACCCGGTGTCGGCTGACGGCCTCTTCCAGGCGCTGCCACAGTTCGACGTTCTTGACGGGCTTACGGTCGGCCGTGCGCCAGTTGCGGCGCTTCCACTGCTCGAGCCACTCCGTCATGCCCTTCATGACGTAGGTGGAGTCCGTGTGCAGTATCACCTCGCAAGGGCGCCTGAGCGTCTCCAGCGACCGTATTACGGCCATCAGTTCCATGCGGTTGTTGGTGGTTTCACGCTCGCCCCCGGAGAGTTCCCGACGGTGGCCGTTGTACTTCAGAACGCTGCCCCAGCCGCCGGGCCCCGGGTTTCCGCTGCACGCACCGTCCGTGTAAATCTCCACTGTCTTGCCGCCTGCCATCCCTGCCGCCCGATCAGCCCTGCATGGGCGCCGATTGTACAACGCCCGTGCGCGATTTTCTGAACCGGAGCGGGGTGACTTCCGGCGTGTCACGGTGCCGGGCCTGCAACATCAGCAGGTCAGCGAACGGCAGGCCCAGGCGGCTCGCGCCGCGGCTCATGAAAGGCGGAGCGGACTGCCCGGCCAGGCCGGCGCCGGCCGATCCCTGGATGACCATGCCCATGGCGTGCAGGCGCCTGGTGATGCACAACGGCGCCAGGCCCGGTAATCGGCCGGATGCATCCTGGCGACGGTAGCGCCAGCCAAAACGGTTCAAGCCGAGGATCAACAGCTCGCCGCCACGGCGCAACACGCGGACGGCTTCGACAAGTTCCGGCTCGTCACCGTTCTCCAGCACGTGATGAAGCACCACCAGGCCGAACACGCGATCCTGGAAAGGCAACTGGGACGAGGCGCAACAAACCCGCTGACTGCCATCCATGGGGTCATCGAGGCTGAGGCTCAGCGCGACGCCGAACGCTCCGCAGCGCCGATCCAGCAACGCCGGGTCGACAAAGGGCGCAAGGGGATGATGGATTTCCAGCACCCCGCCCACTGACTGTCGATTCCCTGCGCTGCGCAGCAGCCCATCGGAAAGACTCCTTAATCCGTGTTCCGTAGCCACTCTCCCTCTTTGGCAAACACGCCGCATTCAGGCGGCCTCGCCGCTTATTCTGGTAAAATGACCGCCCCGCAAAACGGAAGCCCCCTGGGTTTCGAACTCGAAGGATTCTGAAATGCCTGAAGTGACGGTCACAGCCCTGCCCGCATTTTCCGACAATTATATCTGGCTCGTTTCGGTGGGTGGAGCCGACTGTGCAGTGGTCGACCCCGGGGATGCCGGTCCGGTGCTGAATGCGCTCAAGTCCGATGCGCTGGAACTGCGCTACATCCTGCTGACCCATCACCACGCGGACCACACCGGTGGCGTCGCGGCACTCGTCGAGGCGACGGGTGCCGAGGTCTACGGCCCGTACGACAACCGCATACCCCGGCAGACGAGAAGCTTTTCCGAGGGCGACCTCGTCCACCTGCCGCAACTGAAACTGGAGTTCCAGGTCATCGAAGTGCCCGGACACACCTCGACCCATATCGCATTCTACGGGCACGGCTGCCTTTTCTGCGGCGACACCCTTTTCAGCGTCGGCTGCGGCAGGCTGTTCGAAGGCACGCCCGGGCAGATGCAGGAATCGCTCGACAAACTCGCGGCCCTGCCGCCTGACACGCGCGTGTTCTGCGCACACGAGTATACGCTTTCGAACTGCGACTTCGCGCTCCAGGTCGAACCGGAAAACCCGGACCTGGTCAAGCGCGCCAGCGAGGTAGAGGCCGCGCGGGCTGCCGGGCGCATCACCCTGCCAAGTACCCTGGGCCAGGAACTGGCGGTGAATCCGTTCCTCAGGAGCCGGGAACCTCGCGTCGTCCGGGCGGCCCAACGCCGCAACCCGCAGGCAGAACCCGGAGCCTCCACGCTGGCGGAAATCCGTGCCTGGAAGGACAGCTTCTGATCAGGCTCAACTTGACCCACCCCGCTCAAAGCGCATAATAGCCCGCAAAACAAAGAATTGAGGAGTATTCGTGCCCTATCGCTTGATTCCCATAATGTTTCTGCTGCTGCTGGCCGGCTGCGCCACCACCGGCGGCGGGAACACCGCGCCGCCACCACTGGCGGCGGCCGAGCCCGAAGAGCTGCCGACGCCCGCCAGCACTGCGGCCACCATCGACGAACACCTGTACGTGCCGACGACGAAAACGCCGCCTGCCGCCGAACCGGTGGAGGTAGAGGTCCACGTGCATCCCAGCACCTGGGAGCGCATCACGCACCGCTTCTCGCTGCCCAGCTGCGATGCGCACGAAGTCAGCCAGCAATGGGCGCAGTGGTATGCCGACAGGCCCGACTACATGGCGCGGATCTTCAAGCGGGCGCAACCCTGGATCTACCACATCGCTGACGAACTCGAAGACCGCGATTTGCCGGGCGAACTCGCCCTGCTCCCGATCGTCGAATCGGCCTACGACCCGTTCGCCTACTCGCGCGGGCGGGCGCTGGGCGCCTGGCAGTTCATTGCAGCCACCGGGCGCCGCTACGGCCTCAACCAGAACTGGTGGTACGACGGCCGGCGGGACGTGTGGGCTTCGACCGATGCGGCGCTCGACTACCTCACCGAACTCAATACGCGCTTTGACGGCGACTGGCTGTTGGCCCTGGCCGGCTACAACTCGGGCGAGAACCGGGTCGAGCGACAGGTCGCCCGCAACCGGGCGGCGGGCAAACCGGCCGATTTCTGGAACATCAAGTTGCCGCGCGAGACCCGCGGCTACGTGCCCAAGCTATTGGGCCTGAGTTGTCTGTTCCAGGATCCGGAGCGCTATGGATTCACTCTGCCGGAGGCGCCGGACGAACCCGTCATCGCAGCCGTCGACATCGGTCAACAGGCCGACCTCGTGCTGGTCGCCCAGAGGGCGGACGTGCCCATCGACATGCTGTTCTCGCTGAATCCGGGCTACAACCGCTGGGCGACGTCGCCCGAGGGCCCCTACCGGGTCGTGCTGCCCGTCGAGGCAGCCAAGAGACTCGAGGCCAGCCTCGACGAACTCGACGCCTCCACCCTGATGAAGTGGGACCAGGTCGTGGTCGAGCGGGGAGACACCCTGTCGGCGCTGTCGGCCCGTCACCATGTGCCGGTCGATGTGCTGCGCACCAGCAACAACCTGCACGGCGACCTGATCCGCGAAGGCCAGAAGTTGCGCCTTCCGCGGGATGATCAGCTGATGGTGGATCCGCTGTATACGCAAGCCGCGCAGGAACTGCAGAAACTGCAGGCAGGCCTGATCGCCGCCGACCGCGTCACGCACCGCGTCAGGCCCGGCGAAAGTCTTTCCGTGATCGCCCAGCGCTACCGCGTCTCGGTCAGGGACCTGCAGCGCTGGAACAACATCAGCGACCCGCGCAAACTGCGGGCCGGCAAAAATATCACTGTGTTTTACACTCCGGCCGAAGCCCGGCCATCCGGGAGCGGCACGGTTAAGTACGTTGTGCAGCGCGGTGATTCATTGTGGAAGATCGCGCGCAAATACAACGTCAAGGTCAACGAACTGAAAAGCTGGAACGGGCTCGGCAAGAGTTCCATGATCCAGCCCGGCCAGTCCATCCGCATCGAACTCTGATCCATGTGCTGCCCTCGCCGTATCACGCTGCTCGCCCTGTTGCTGGCGGCGGGATGCTGCGGCGCGGCGCAGGCGCTGGAACTGTCCGGCGAATCCGAACAGGGCGGTCTGATGTTCGGCGTAGCAGCAGCCGGAAGCAAGGTGTTCCTGGACGGCAAGGAAGTGATGGTCTCACCGGACGGCCACTTCGTGATCGGCTTCGGCCGGGACGAGACGGGCGAGCGGACGCTCGAAGTCCGCTCACCGACGGGAACCAAGGAAACTCGGCAACTGGCCGTGGCGCCGCGCCAGTATGACATCGAACGGGTGGACGGCCTGCCGCCGCGTACGGTCACGCCGGATCCGGAAGCCCTCGAGCGGATTCACCAGGAAGCCCAACTGGTCGCCAATGCGCGGGCGCGCCGGGACGCCCGCACGGACTATGCGCACGGCTTCGACTGGCCCGCCCACGGGCGCATCAGCGGGGTCTACGGCAGTCAGCGGATCCTGAACGGCGAGCCGCGACGCCCCCACTACGGCCTCGACATCGCGGCGCCGACCGGGTCACCGGTATACGCGCCGGCTGACGGCGTGGTCACGCTGGTGCACCCCGATATGTATTATTCCGGGGGCACGCTCGTGCTCGATCACGGACAGGGTCTATCTTCGACGTTCCTCCACTTGAGCAAGATCCTGGTGGAAGCGGGCGCCGTGGTCCACCAGGGCGACCTGATTGCCGAAGTCGGCTCCACCGGCCGCGCCTCCGGCCCGCATCTGGACTGGCGGATGAACTGGCTGGACCGCCGGGTCGATCCCCAACTGCTGGTCAAGGGTTCCCCGACGCCAACAAAGGCGGGGTCAGAGTAAGGGGTCAGAGTAAAGGGACAGAGTAAATCACTCCGTTGCTTGAACCTTGGCTTCGGTGCTTTATTTACTCTGTCCCTTTACTCTGACCCCAAAATTCCAAAATTCCGTCTCAGGATTTCTTCGAGGACAGCTCCAGCCGTACCGGAGCGCCGGCCTCGGCGACGTAACCGCCGTCAACGCCCTTGGTGACCACCGAAACCGCGTTATGCGGATGCAGGCTTTCGTAGTGGGTGCAGCGCGCCCAGAAGTCGAGGATGCGCTCGTCCTTGGTCAGCGCGGTCTGGACGCGGCGGCCGGCGTCTTCGCAGAACATCAGGTTGCTGCCGTTGAGCCGGGCGAACGCCTGTTCGTCCTCGCGCTTCACCGTGGCCTGCACCGGTGTTTTCAACGCATTTTCGATCTCGTCGATCAGTTCCACGATCGGGAACATCTCGAACGAGGGCGTGAGGCGCACCCGGATCTCGGCCGCACTGCGCTGGCTGTGCGGCGTGGCCAGGATGCCGTCTTCCTGCCCCAGCCATTCGTGGATGCGGGTGAAGTCGATGTTTTCCTCGCCTTCGAAGTCATCGCGGAATTTATCCTGGATGAGCTGGCGGGCCAGCGCGGCCGAGCACGGACAGGTGCTCGAGTACAGAATTTCGAGCCCCATTTCGAGGCTGAACTCGTTGTCTTCCAGGATGCCGATCATCGACACGGGATAGCGGCGCCATCCTTCGTTCTCGCTGACCAGCGCCGGGCGCCGGGTCACGTAATCGAAGTCGACCCGAATCAGGGCGCGATCGCTGAGCCCGGCATGGGAGTCCAGGAACGAGCGGAGCAACTGCCGCAGCGTGCAGGGATTGAGCGGGCGGGCGTCGAAACCCTGGTCGAGATGCAGGTAGAGCCGCGACATGTGGATGCCGCGCGCGTCCGGGTCGACCAGGTTGACGTAAGCGGTGACCAGTGCGGTCGACTGGATCAATCCCCCCGCGTCGTCTTCGATCCGAACGGGCATCTCGATATCGCTCATGCCGACCCAAGCCAGCTTACCCGCCACCTCGGCCTGAGCCTCGTTGGCAATGTCCGGCATATCGCGCAACACGCTTTCAAAAGGCGTCATAATCCATCTCCGCTCCCGACCCGGGTTATTCCCCGACCGGTATTTCAACCGTTTTCCCGACATGGGAACCAGCAGACCTGATCTCACGCGTATCGCTTACAGGCGAACGGCATTATCCTTCATGTAGACAGGTCCAGGCAAAGTTTATGGGGTTTGCTGACCCAAAATTCCAGCCGGGCAAGCGCTGGGAACACTTCGAGCACGTTGCGGACATCGGCGTGCGCGGCTTCGGGAAAACCCGGGCGGAGGCCTTCGAGCACGCGGCACTCGCCCTGACGGCCGTGGTCTGCGATCCCGCCAGAATCAAGCCGGCGCGGAACATCGCCATTCATTGCGAAGCCCCCGATACCGAGATCCTGCTGACCGACTGGCTCAATGCAATCATCTTTGAAATGGCCACACGCAACATGCTGTTTTCCCGCTTTGAGGTCCGACTGGACGGCAACCGCCTGACGGCCACCGCCAGCGGCGAGGCAGTGCACATCGAAAAGCACCGCCCGGCGACGGAAATCAAAGGAGCGACCCTCAGCGAGTTGCGGGTCTCACAGGACGCCACGGGGCACTGGCTGGCGCAGTGCATTCTCGACGTCTGAGTCCGTATCGGGCCGCCGGAGCGGCCGGGAGCAATACGATGGATATTCAGTGTTTCGAAAGAATCACCGACACCCGCTGGGAAATTCCGCCCAGTGGGCGTATGCGGGTGCCCGCGGTGATCCACGCCACCGAATCCCTGATCCGTGACATGGACGACAAGGTCCGCGAACAGCTGGTCAACGTCACCACCCTGCCCGGCATCGTCGGCGCGGCGCACGCTATGCCGGACGCGCACTGGGGCTACGGGTTTCCGATCGGCGGCGTCGCGGCCTTCGACGCCGACGCCGGCGGCGTGATTTCGGCCGGCGGCGTCGGTTTCGACATTTCGTGCGGTGTTCGCACACACCTCACCGGCCTCGAGCGGAGCGAAATCGAAGCGCATCGGACAGAACTGGCGAAGGAACTGTTCGAGCATATCCCGGCCGGCGTGGGTACCGAGGGCGACATCCACCTCGGTGCACGGGCGATGGACGAAATGCTCGCAGGCGGCGCCGCCTGGGCGCTGCGCCGCGGCTACGGCGAGGCCCGTGACCTTGAATACATCGAGGACCATGGCCAGGCGTCGGACGCCCGGCCCGAACACGTGTCCGAGCGCGCCAGGAAGCGTCAGCAACGTGAAATGGGCACACTCGGTTCGGGCAACCACTACCTGGAGGTCCAGGAAGTCGCCGAGATTTGCGACGCCGAGACGGCGGGGGTGTTTGGCCTGGTCAAGGGCCAATGCGTGGTGAGCATCCACTGCGGCTCGCGCGGCCTGGGCCACCAGATCGGCACGGAATTCCTGCGCGAGATGGCGGTCGGAGCCCGCGACTTCGACATCGATCTGCCGGACCGCGAACTGGCCTGCGCGCCGATTCTGTCGGCCACGGGCCAGAGATACCTCGGCGCGATGCGCGCAGCGATCAATTGCGCGCTGGCCAACCGGCAGATTATCGGTCACCTGATGCGGGAGGTGTTTGCCCGGTTCTGGCCGGGCCAGGCGCTGTCGCTGATGTTCGACGTCTCGCACAATACCTGCAAACCCGAACCCCACGCGGCCGGGAACGGCGAAAAGCCGCTGTACGTCCACCGCAAGGGCGCCACGCGCGCGCTCGGTCCCGGCCACCCGTGGCTGCCGGCCGCCTTCGCAAGCACCGGGCAACCGGTCCTGATCGGCGGCAGCATGGGCACGGAATCCTGGGTGCTGACCGGCATGGACAGCAGCGAGACAACGGCGTTCTCCTCCAGCTGCCACGGAGCCGGCAGGCGCATGAGCCGGCGCCAGGCGAAACGGCAATGGAAAGGGCGGCAGGTCATCGACCAGTTGGCCGCGCGCGGCATCACGGTACGGAGCCCGTCGTCGCGCGGAGTGGCGGAAGAGGCGCCCGGCGCCTACAAGGACGTTTCAGAGGTCGTTTTCGCTTCCGAACGGGCCGGTCTGGCGCGCCGTGTTGCGCGGCTGCAGCCGCTGATCTGCATCAAGGGCTGATCCGGATGGGCGAAGCGCCCTGTCCGTTCAGGTCGACCAGCCGAGAATATCCCGCACGCGTTGCTCGAGCTGTTGTTGTGGGAGCCCCACCAGGTCCAGCGTCACTTCGTCCACGAGACGTTCGGAAAGGGGCGTGGGCATGTGCTGGCGCAGCCGGCCCAGTGTTTTGGGGTCCGCGATGACCAACAGCCTGGTGAAACGCCCCAGGCGCCGGGCCTTTTCCAGTTTCTCCACCAGGCCACGGGCGAACAGGGCCTCGGCGTTTTCGTGTGGATCGGAGCGCTGCTGCATCGAGTGGGTGCCCGGACCCTGGGTATGGTAAACGCGACCGCTGGCGTCGGACACCAGGTCCTTGTTGGTCAGATGCTGGGCTTCGGACACGAGTTCCGAAACCTGGTGAAACTCATAGGGAATCCGTTGCAGTTCGAGGATACGGGCCTGGCCGCTATTGGCCACTAGAACCCAGTACTTGGTTTTTGCGTTCATGATTTGGCGCCCTCCATTTCGTGGATATCACGCCGGTCCGCCGGCCACCCTGACGTGCATCAGGACTTGTGCAGAATTGCCACGCGGAACGCGTACGCGAGGTTACAGTCGAAAGTGAAGGAGGCCGCGCCGGCAGAAGCGCGGCGGTCGGTTACACGGGAGTGACCCGAATGAAATGGTCCTGGAAAATCGCGACGCTGGCGGGCATAGGCGTGTACATGCACGTGACGTTCCTGATACTGGTCGCGTGGATCGCGCTGGGTTACTGGCAGGCGGAAGGGAATGTCGCCGCCGTCGCCGTCGGGGTCAGCTTCATCCTGACCCTTTTCTTCTGTGTGCTGCTGCACGAACTGGGCCACGCGCTGACCGCGCGACGCTACGGCATCCGCACGAGCGCCATCACCCTGCTGCCGATCGGCGGCATCGCCAGCATCGAGAAGATGCCGGACAACCCGCGCCAGGAGATCGTCATCGCGTTGGCCGGACCCGCGGTCAGCTTCGGCATCGCCGGCATCCTGTGGTTGCTGCTCCGGGCCAGCGGGCAAACGCTGGTTCCGCTGCAGAACCTGGCGCTGGAGCCCGGAAGTTTCTGGCAGCGGCTGATGCTGGTGAACGTGCTGCTGGGAGCCTTCAATCTTCTGCCCGCCTTCCCGATGGATGGCGGCCGCGTGCTGCGCGCGGCACTCGCACTGCGGGTAGGTCAGGTCAGGGCAACACGTATCGCGGCCGGCGTGGCCCATGGCGCGGCGATACTGCTGGCCGTCATTGGTCTCTACTACAACATTTTCCTGGTGCTGATCGCGATCTTCATCTGGTTCGGGGCGACGGCCGAATCCAGCATGGCCACGGTCAAATCGACGCTGTCCGGAGTGAAGGCGCGGAACGCCATGGTCACCGATTACCACACGCTGCAGGCAAAGGAATCGCTGGGTCGCGCCGTGGAACTCACCCTGAGCGGCACGCAGAAGGACTTTCCCGTGCTGCATGAGGGCGAATGGGTGGGCGTGCTGCGGCAGGCGGACCTGCTGCGCGGCCTGCACGATCACGGCAAACTGTGCCGGGTGGACCAGGTCATGCAGCCGGGCATGCAGCGCATCGGCCTGGACGACCCACTGGAGAGCATGCTGGAGAACCTGAAAACCGGGGATAACGGCCTGCTGGCCGTCATGGACGGGGAGCGCCTGGCCGGGATCGTCGACGTGGAGAACGTGATGGAACTGCTGCGCATCGAGAAGGCACTCAGGGAGCACGATCGCGCCGTCGCCTGATACGCCCCGGCGGGGTTGCCGCAGGCCGGGTCACTTCAGGAAAAAGATTCCCAGCAGCACGCAGATGAGCAGGAAGACCAGCAGTGCGACCACCATGCAGCCTGCGCCCTTGGTCCAGCGCTCGCGGCGGTTGTCGATGTCCTCCATCTTGTCGGCGATCGAACCCCAGGCCAGGAACCAGTAGAGAAAAACCGCGGCCAGCCCCAGCGGCAGCCAGAGCCAGTAGACCGGTTCGATCTCGAGCAGAAATTCGGCGACCAGGGCCCACGAGACGCTCACGCCGATGAAGATCATGACCATGCCCGCCAGTCGGAACCAGCGAGCCTTCGGGGACCGCTTGGGCTGTTGACGCATCACCACCCAGTGAGCATATCGCAGGCCATAGTGCCGGAATCTGGCTGAGGTCAAGTGGGGCGCAATAAAGCGCGCTTGGCAGCCCGCTCCGCGGGGCTGGACTGTTTCCCGACCGAGATCACAATAATTACTTTTCGCACATTCGGGGAAGCGGTGGTCCCGGTCTGTCAAAACGGGTGTTGCGAAGCATCAGCGCGGAACACAGCGAACCACCACCGTGAAAAACGGCAGCACGAGACCATTGAGTAACATCATCCGTATCGATGAGCGCGAGATTCCCGGCCATCCGGACGAGATGGTGCGGACATTCGTCGCAGCGGTTCCGATCTCACCGGTTCCGGCCAGGGCTTTCCGTTACGCCGTAACACGGCCGGCACCATCCCGCTTCATGTTCAGATAACATTTTGAAATCGCGATCAGCGCCGGCACGACACCAACGAAGATGAACACGAGATCCCCAGGCGTACGCAGCCATTCAATCAGGCGGGCTGAATGCTGGCCAGTGTACTCAAGGCTCCTGGCATGCCAATAGCCGTTCTGCAACACGTCCAAAATTTGCATGATGCCGCCGGGGAACAGGCTGAAGATCACCATCATCAGCAGCCCGATATTCAGGCCCCAGAATGAGATCTTGAAGTACTTTTTCAGGCCGTCCCACTCCTTGTCCGTGGAGACATGCCGCACGGAGAACACCATCAGGGTGATAGCCAGCATGCCGAAAACTCCCATCATCGCGGCATGGCCGTGGTTCACCGTGAGCATGGTTCCAATTTCAAAATAGCTGACGATCGGCAGATTGATGAGAAAGCCGAACACGCCCGCACCGAGAAAGTTCCAGGTGCCCACCGCCATGATGAAATAGAAGGTCCACTCGTGCGGCACGGGAATGGGTTCTCCACTCAGGTCACGCTGAGTGCGCGTGACCTTGACGAAATCCCAGGCATCCAGCGTGAGCAGGGTCAGTGGAATCACCTCCATGGCCGAAAAAATGGCGCTCAATGCCATGTTGAGCTCCGAGTGCCCGTTGAAGTACCAGTGATGGCCCGTGCCGATCAGGCCGCCGCCAAAATACAGGATGGCGTCGAGATAAATCACGCGGGTAGCGGTGATCCGCGTCACCACACCCAGGCCAGACAAGATCACCGCCACCAACACGGTCACGAAGAATTCGAAAAATCCTTCAACCCACAAATGGATGATCCAGAAGCGCCAGGTGTCGACGACGGACCAATGGGTTGTTCCGTCGAAAAACATGGCCGGCAGGTAGAACACCGGAACGGCAAGCGCGGCGATGAGAAAGAATACCGCCAGTTCTCTCCACTTGCGCGAACCCAGTGCAGGCCTGACGTCGCGCACCAACAACAGGAACCAGTAAATCAGGCCCAGAGCCAGTCCGATTTGCCAGGCGCGGCCGAGTTCAAGGTATTCCCAGCCCTGCTGGCCGAACCAGAAATTCCGCTCGCCTATCAACTGAAAAGTTCCCGCCCATTCGCCCAGCAGACTTCCGACGGCGACGACGACCAGGGCAGCGAACAGCATGTGAATATGCACGGTCTGACCGCCGGTCTTGCGACCTCCCAGCTCAGAGGCAAGCAGCAAGGCCCCGGCGACATAGGCCGTGGCAATCCAGAAGATGGCCAGTTGCAGATGCCAGGTGCGCAGGACGTTGCTGGGAAACAGGCCGGAGAGGTCCAGCCCGTAGAAGTTTCCGGGCTCGGCTCGATAGTGCGCCGTGACGCCGCCGATCAGCGCCTGCGCCAGGAACAGCAGAGCCACGATGACGAAAAACTTGATCACCGCCCGCTGCGCCGGCGTAGGCTGTCCGGGCACCAGTATGGGCTCGATGTGCGACTGGCTGGATTTCCAGCCCAGATAATCGAATTTACCGAAGGCCAGGAGCACCAGCGCGGTACCGCCCAGCAACGCGATCAGGCTGACAGCGCTCCACAGCACCGCCGCACCCGAGGGTTCATTTCCCGCCAGCGGGTCGTACGGGAAATTGCTGGTGTATGTGGTCTTTTCTCCCGGGCGTTCGGTTACCGCCGCCCAGGCGGTCCAGGCAAAAAACGCGGTCAGGTCGCTCAGGTCGTCGCCGCCTGTGAGGAAGTGCGCCGGGAGCCCGCCGCTGCCCTCCGGCCTCGAGAAATGATCGGCCCAATAAGCCTGTTGCAGCCGATAGGATTCGGCTTCCGCATCGGTGAAGATCAAAGTGTCTGTGCTGGCATCGTAACGGTTCTTCTTCAATTCAGCGCGGACCAGCGCCTGGACCATGGGTTGTTGTTCTTCACTCAACTGATCCAAAGGCTTGCCGAATTGATCTTTGGCCAGAGTCTGTGCGGCGTCCAGGGCCAGGTTGTGCAGATACTGGGCGGAGAAGTCGGGTCCAAGATAACCGCCATGCCCCCAAATACTGCCGTTATCCATCAGGCCGTGGTCGAGGAAGACCTGCTGGCCGTGCAGAATATCCTGCTTGCTGAAGAGCAGTTCGCCGCGCTCATTCACGACCTTGCCCGGAATGGGCGGGGCGTCGTGATGCACCTTGACGGTCAGCATGATCAGCACCGTGAACCCGATGATCATTGTGGCCAGCACGGATACGCGCCACCAGGGTGACAGATGTTCTTCGGAAGGTCCGGGCGGGTGAGTTGCTGAGTTTGACATAACGGTGCTCCGTCGTTAGTACGGCTCGGATTGCACCCGCCCCGCCAAGACTGGATCCCACGGGGGTACGAGTGCCTGGGCGAACCCAAATACCATACATCGCCAGACTAAATCATCAAAGCGGCCCGAACGTTCCAAAGGTGT